>NZ_JBNKSF010000038.1:0-82862 GCF_050297175.1 Gynuella sp.
TGCGGCTGACGGGCAGTCCGTTCCTGTTGCCGGCGCGCTGGCTGGCGCTGTTGGAGGCGGAAGGGTTTGCGGCCCAGGCGGTGATTCAAGACGGCCACAACGGTGGTCAGCAGATCTTTGCCGCCATCAGCGATGGCGTGGTGCGTCAGCATAAAGCCTTTGAATCGGAGCCATTATTGGTCGCTTCACCACGGCCAGCCGTGGTAACAGAGCGCTCTGAACCGGTGTTGGTGGACAATAACACCGCCGTTACTCAGGACCCGAGCGACCTCGAAGCGCAGGCAGTCGCCTATGTTAAACAGCTGCTTTGTCCGATTTTGAAGTTGTCGGCGGACCAGCTTGATGCGCGTAAGCCGCTGCAAAGTTACGGCATCGATTCCATTCTGGTGGTTCAGCTGACCGAACAGCTGCGGGAGATTTTCCCCGCGGTCAGTACGACCCTGTTTTTTGAACAGAAAAACCTGCAGGGGGTGGCACGTGCTTTACTGGCGGATCACCGTGACATCCTGCTGGCGCGGTTACCGCAGCCAGTGGCAGCACCGGCCAGCTCAGCCGCGACCGTGACACCAAAGGCAACCACAGATGCCGCAGCGCCACGCGACCTAGACCACGGCCCTGCCGGAGCAACGGTTGAAGAGGGTCCGTTGGCGACCGCCAGACGCGATACCGACATCGCCATTATTGGCATCAGCGGGCGGTTTCCCGAGGCCGATAATGTCCAGCAGTTCTGGCGTAACCTGACCGGGGCGCGCAACTGTATCCGCGAAATTCCCTCGCAGCGTTGGGACTGGCGGCAGTCTTTCGATCCGGAAAAAGCCCAACCCGGTTGCAGCTACAGTCGTTGGGGCGGTTTTGTCAGCGATGTGGATCAGTTTGATCCGCTGTTTTTCCGGATTTCACCCCTGGAAGCGGAAAATATCGATCCGCAGGAACGATTGTTTTTGCAGACTGCGCACGCCTGTATTGAAGACGCCGGTTATTCCCCGGCCAGTCTCAGTGAAACCCGCCGTGTTGGTGTTTTCGCCGGTGTTATGAATCAAACCTATGGCAATGAAGCGACCCACTGGTCAGTTGCCAACCGGGTTTCGTACAGCCTGGATTTCCAGGGCCCCAGTCTGGCGGTGGACACTGCCTGTGCATCATCGCTGACGGCGCTGCATCTGGCGGTGGAAAGCCTGAACACCGGCAGTTGCGAATGTGCCATTGCCGGTGGTGTCAATCTGGTGCTGTCATCACAGCATTACATTGGTCTGAGTCAGATGGGCGTGCTGGCGACCGATGACCGCTGCAAATCATTTGCGGCCAATGCCGATGGCTTTGTCGATTCAGAGGCGGTTGTGGCACTGCTGTTGAAGCCCTTGAGCCGGGCAGAAGCCGATGGCGATGCCATTTATGCAGTGATCAAAGGCACCGCGATCAACGCCGGTGGTCACACCCATGGCTACAGTGTTCCCAATCCCCAGGCCCAACAGGCGGTGGTCGTTGCGGCGTTGCAGCGAGCCGGCTTGGATCCGCGGACTTTGAGTTATATCGAAGCGCACGGCACTGGAACGGCGCTGGGAGATCCGGTTGAAATTGCCGCGTTGAGCAAGGCGTTTGCACAACTGCTGGCGATGAGCTCTGAGACGATCGAAAACGCCAGTGCAGACGAACAGCGCTGCGCCATCGGCTCGGTGAAATCCAATATCGGCCACGCTGAAAGCGCTGCGGGTCTGGTCGGGTTAGTCAAAGTGCTGATGCAATTGCAGCACGCTCAACTGGCCCCCACGTTGCACGCGCAGACACTGAATCCCGAAATCAGGCTGGCACAATCACCGTTTGCCCTGCAACACCAACTGGCCCCCTGGCAGCGACCACGGCTGTTCATAAACGGTGTCGCCCGGGAGGTCACCCGGCGGGCCGGCGTTTCATCCTTTGGTGCCGGTGGTGCCAATGCCCATGTGGTGGTGGAGGAATACATCGACGAGCGGCCGGTGGGTCAGTTTCACGGCAGTGTACTACTGCCGCTGTCCGCCATGGATGAAGAGCGCCTGCATGATTACCTTCAGCGTCTGCAGGATTTTATCACCACCGCTGATCCGGAGTTGTCGCTGGCGTCACTGGCCTGGACCCTGCAAACCGGGCGGACACCGCTGTCCTGTCGTCTGCTGATCTGCGTTGACAATGTGGTCGAACTTCGCCAGAAACTGGATGAACTGACAGTCGGTCATACCACCATCGCCGGAGTATTCAGGGGGAATACTACGATCCCGGCAGCGGATTTCAGTGACCCGCAACTGCGGCAACTGGTACAACAGTGGCTGTCCGGGGAAGACGTTGACTGGTCAACTCTCTATCACACAAGACCACCGAAGCGGCTGCATGCCCCCGGTTATCCGTTTGCCCGCGAGCGCTATTGGCGGCAGACTGAAGCCAATCCGGTCGATGCCGTTTCGGAGCACGTTGGCGACCATTTCGAGCATTACCTGATCAGCGCCCTGGCGGAGGCGGTCGAGCCTTATCGGCAGCACCCGCAGCGCCTCAGTGAACTGTATCAGCGTTGGCTTGCGACCAGTCTCGACATACTTCAGCAGCACGCCGGACCGACCTTGAGTGCCGGTGAGTTGTGGCAACGCTATAGTCAGCAATGGCTGGCGGATCCTGAGCTGGCCTCACGAGCGCGACTGGCGCATGCCTGCGTGACTCAGCTGGCGGATGTCCTCTGCGGCCAACGGCCGGCCACTGAGGTATTGTTTCCGGAAGGCTCAATGGCCCTGGTGGAAGCAATTTATCAGGGCTATCCCGAGGCGGATCGTTATCAGCAGATTCTGGCCACGGCGGTCGCGGAATTTGTTCGTCAGCGGCGGCAGCAGTCACCGACGGCCACCATTCGTATTCTCGAAATCGGCGCGGGCACCGGTGCTACCACTGCTGCGGTGCTGAAGCATTTGTCCGCGATGGATCAGCCGGTGACAGAATACTGCTACAGCGATTTGTCCATATCATTTTTAAACCATGCCCGGGAAAAATTTGCCTCTCAGCATCCGTTTTTAACCACCCAGATTATCGATATCGAGAAACCTCTGGCCATGCAGGGCGTGCCCGGACGTCACTATGACTGCGTGATCGCAGCCAATGTGCTGCATGCGACTCATGACATTCGCGCCACCCTGAAAAACGTTCGTCAGGCGATGACCGACGATGGCCTGCTGGCACTCAATGAATTGAATTCACGCTCATTGCTGGCGCATTTGAGTTTTGGTCTGCTGGAAGGCTGGTGGCGTTACCGTGATCCCGAACTGCGTATTCCGGGTACCCCGGCAATCTCACCACAACGCTGGCAAAGCCTGTTGCTGGAATGTGGTTTTGCCAGTCCCGAATTCCCGGCGGCCGGGCTGCACGATGGTGATCAGCAGATCATTGTCAGCAGGCTGGGAGCCGGAGCAAAAATATTCGCTGATCCACACCCGCGGCTGGAGCCCACAGCGGTGTCGTTGAGCCCATTGAATCAGAATAGTCTGCGCAGTGGACTGGAACAGCGTCTGAAGGCGCTGATTGCCGGGGTGATCAAGCTGTCACCGGCGCGGATGACGGTGGAGACGACATTCGATGAGTACGGCATCGATTCCATTGTGATCAACCAGATCAACCGGGCCCTCAAACAGCATGTCGATGAGGTGCCCAACACCCTGTTATTCGAATACAACACCATTGCCAGACTGGCTGGCTGGTTTATCGACCAGCATCCCCAGGCGAGTGCACGCTGGTGCGGTATCAATGAACCGGAAACCACCATTGCGGCTGCGGTCCCTGATGTGACGGCAACGATCACTGATGTCGCAGAGGAGTGGTCTGCGAAGGGGAATGATACGGCCCTGACGGCAGATGAATCGGCCATTGCCATTATCGGACTGAGCTGCCGTTATCCTCAGGCCGGCAACAGCGAGGAATTCTGGCGCCTGCTAAGCCAGGGCGACTGCGCCGTCAGCGCTATTCCAGAGGACCGCTGGGACTGGCGTGACTGGTATGAAGCTGATCCGGATAACGTGATCGGCAGGCAGCGCACTTACAGCAAATGGGGCGCATTTATCCACGACTGTTACGATTTTGATCCTCTGTTTTTTAATATTCCGCCACGGGAAGCAGCCGATATCGACCCTCAGGAACGGCTGTTTCTACAACAGTCGTGGTGGGCGCTGGAAGACGCCGGATACGATCCTGTGCGCTTCAGCCCGTCGCAACGTGAACACACTGGGGTATTCGCGGGTATCACCAAGCAGGGGTATCAGCTGTATACCCTTAATGGCGGACGCGAATTACCCAACACCTCGTTCGCCTCGGTCGCTAATCGGGTGTCTTATCATCTGGATCTGCGCGGACCCAGCAAGGCGATAGACACCATGTGTTCATCGTCCCTGGTGGCGCTTCACGAGGCCTGTGATTATCTGCGCCATGGCGGTGGACAGCTGGCGATTGCCGGTGGCGTCAACTTGTATCTGCACCCGCTGAACTATGTCACCCTGGCCCGTAATCAGGTGCTGGCTGACAGTGATTTCAGCCTGTTTACGCCCGCAGGCCGGGGGTTTGTGCCCGGTGAAGGCTGCGGCGCGGTGGTGCTCAAGCCCTATCAGGCCGCAGTGGCCGATGGCGATGATGTCTACGCCATTATTCGTGCCAGCGCTGTCAACCATAACGGCAGAACCAATGCCTACATGGCATCCAACCCGGAACGTCAGGCGCAGGTGATCCGCACCGCGTTGCAGCAGGCGCAGCTTGAACCCGCTGACATCGATTATGTAGAAGTGGCGGCCAGCGGTTCAGAAGTCGGCGATTCCATTGAATTGCGGGCTTTGTCCAAGGTGTTTGGCGGACTGGATGCGAAAACCGGCCGGCAGCGGTTTGGTTCACTCAAGGGCAATATCGGTCACTCCGAAGCGGCTTCTGGCATAGCACAACTGAGCAAGGTCTTGCTGAGTATGCGGCATGAGAGGCTGGTTGCAACCCCGACCCGGGGTCAGCTCAGTAATGAATTACCATGGTCGTCTTTGCCGCTGCGCTTACAGACCGAGACCGCGCCATGGCAGCAAGCAACCGATGATGCCGGTCAGCGCCCCCGTCGCGCCGGTATTAGTGCGGTTGGCGGCGGAGGGGTGAATGCGCATGTGATTGTTGAACAGCCTGGGTTGCAAGCCTCATTGAACGCGCCTCAGCCGGTGGTGTTTGTGCTCTCGGCCAAAAATGCCGAGGTGTTGCAGGAGCTGGCAATAACCTGGGTGAGTTATCTGGATCGTCATCTGGAGCAGCAACAGCCGTTGGATCTGGTCCGGATTGCCTGGACCCTGCAACAGGGGCGCGCGGAAATGCCGGTACGGCTGGCATTGGTCTGTGACACGCCGCAGCAGTTGCGCGATGAACTACAGACCTGGCTGGAGAATCCGGAGGCCAGTGCATGTGTCACGGCTGATACTGGCCGGCTGAATGTCGGGGCCGGAGCGTCAGCTGCCATAGAGGCAGCTCTGGCGCAGCGATCATTACACGGTCTTGCAGACATGTGGGTGCAGGGTGAGTCCATTCGCTGGCCTGCACTGTATTCTGCTCCGGTCACCCGTCTGACCGGGTTGCCGCTGTATCCATTTGCCCGACAATACTGCCGGTCGAGTGTCTCGATGGTGCAATCGGTTAGCACGCTTGAGCAACCGGTATTCGACGCAAATCCGCAGCCGGATCCGGTCTCCCGGACCTTTGAAAATAAAGCGGCGGAGTTTTACACCGTGGTGGCGCATGAGTACGCCAATGATGATATTGAAGAGTATTTAACCCTCTGTCCGTTTCCGCAGAGAGAACCTGGTTTTTCGATGACGGCGTATTTCAGCGACCAGGATTTCCATCACCGCTGGCAGTCTTATGTATTGAGCAAACAGATCGAGTTGCGCCAGGTGCTGTTCTTTAAAGAGCCGTTAAATTGTATGCAGCGGGTGCTGGACTTTGGCTGCGGCCACGGCGCTGACGTGATTCAACTGGCGGAAATGTTCCCCAATCTGCACAGCCATGGCTTTACCATTACCGAAGATCAGGCTCGTCTGGGCAATCAGCGCATCAACAGCAGACAGCTGACCTCGCGGGCGCGGATTTTCCACAAGGACAGCGGCAAGGATGCGTTTCCGGACCGCTATGACCTGATTTTCGGCATCGAAGTCAGCTTCCACATCCGCAATAAAGAAGGCCTGTTTGGTAATATCCAGTCGGCCCTCAAAGAAGGCGGCAGAGTGTTGTTGATGGACTATATTGCCAATCTGTCCGGTGCCATTGTCGATCCCGCGGTGGAGATCAGCATTCCAACGAGGGAGCAGTGGCCGGAGCTGTTGGCCAGGCACGCGCTGCGAATTGACGAATTAATCGATGTCTCCCCTGAAATCGGCAACTTTGTCTACGATCCGGACTGTGACAAAAACACTGCTCATCTCGATAAAGTCGCCCAGGACAGCTTTCGCAACTTCACCAATCAGGCTATTTCCCTGGAGCGTGGCTGGGTCAGCTATGTGTTGTTGAAACTGAGCAAGGACAGCCGTATGAGTGTCGATCAGTTGCTTGCCCTCAATACTGCCAGGCTGGCGTCTGCGATTCCTTATCGTCAGGCGCTGGAGGAGATGCAGACCTATGATGCCCGTCTTATTTATCCGCGTGCGAAAACTGATCCGTCGGTCATACCGGTTTGTGAGCCGGAAACCGCAGCAACCGTGGTCGAAAGCGGTGTCTCCCAAGCTGAAGTGACGGAATGCCTGGCGACCATTTTCACCGAACTGCTGGGCTATCAGCGGGATGACGTCATCAGGTTACCCTTTAGTGAGCTGGGTATCAGTTCCATCAATGCAGTCGAACTGCTGGAACGTATCAATACCACCTTTGCGCTGACCTTACCGACCAGTGTGGTGTTCGAATCCGAAAATCTGCAGGCGCTGGCGACCATGATCAGCGAGCGCCTGGCACAACACCGGCCAGTCAGTCCCGCATCAGCAGCAACCGCTGCCGTCAGCGGGATCTCCAAAACAGACGTGGCTGAACGCCTGACAACTATTTTTATCGACCTGCTGGGCTACCAGCGGGATGACATCATCAGGTTACCGTTCAGCGAGTTGGGTATCAGTTCCATCAACGCGGTCGAACTGCTGGAGCGTATCAATACCGCCTTTGCGCTGACCTTGCCGACCAGTGTGGTGTTCGAATCGGAAAATCTGCAGGCACTGGCCACCATGATCAGCGAGCGCCTGGCCCAACGCCAGCCAGTTGACCGCCTGCCGAAACAACAGCAGCCAGATATATCGACGGCACCAACACCCTCGGTGCGACCGAGTGCAGCGGTCAGCGCCCATCACTATGATGACGAAGCCATTGCGGTGATCGGTCTGGCCTGTCGCTGCGCCGGTGCAGATGACGCGGAGGCATTCTGGCAGCTGGTGAGTGAGGGGCATGTCAGTACTCAGGATATTCATCGGGCAGACTGGCTGCGTTTTTTTGAACAGCACAGTGAACAGACTGTGCCGGCCCATTACGGTTACATGGACAGCGGCGAATCTTTTGATCCGGCCTTCTTTGGCATTTCCCCCAAGGAAGCTCAGGCCATGCACGTTTCCCAGCGGGTATTGCTGGAAACCGGTTATCACGCCCTGGAGGATGCCGGTTGTGCGCCGGGATCATTAAAGGAACAGCACGTGGGTGTTTTCGTTGGGGTGATGAACAATGTTGTCAGCCCCAGTGATGACTTCAGCCATTACGCCATGCTCGGTGGTGAAAACAGTATTCTGTCTTCACGATTGGCGTTCTTCCTCAATCTCAAAGGTCCGGCGTTAACCGTCAATACCGCCTGTTCATCGTCAATGGTCGCGCTCGACATCGCCTGCCAGCATTTGCGCGGCCGCTCGGTCAGTATGGCGCTGGCCGGTGGGGTGTCGGTTTACGACAGTCCCGCGCACTTTGTGTCCATGAGCAATATTGGCATGCTGTCGCCCACGGGTCGTTGCCGGCCCTTCGACGCTGACGCCGATGGTACGGTCGTCGGTGATGGCGTTGGCATGCTGGTATTGAAACGGGTGTCCGATGCCGAACGTGACGGTGACCGGATTTACGCCGTAATCAAAGCTTCCGGCACCAATCAGGATGGTCGTACCTCCGGCATTACCGTGCCGAGTTTCAGCGCCCAGAGTCAGCTGGAGAAAGCGGTTTACCAGCGGGCAGGCATCGATGTTGAGGACATTCAGTATGTCGAAACGCACGGCACTGGCACCCATCTTGGTGATCCGATTGAAATTCATGCGCTGAATGACGCGTTCAGGCAGTTCACCCCGCGCCGTAACTTCTGCGCGCTGGGCGCTCTGAAAGCCAATATCGGTCATGCCGCGGCGGCGGCCGGAGTACTGGGGGTGATCAAGGTCCTGCTGGCTATGCAGCATGGACGGTTGCCACCGATGGCTCATTACCGTCGCAGTAACGCTGAGATCGATTTTGACCAAAGCCCTTTTTATGTGCCATGTGAAGCACAGGAATGGCCCTTGAATCGTCACGGCCGGCGACTTGCTGTCGTCAGTGCCTTTGGTTTCAGCGGCACCAACGCGCATATGGTGCTGGAGTCCGCTGGTACAACGATCGCCGGGGACGCACAACCCGACGGGCCGTATCCCATCCTGCTTTCTGCACGCACTGAAAAACAGCTGCGCGAGGCCGCCCGCCGGCTGGCAGCGCATGTAAACCGCTATCATCCCCCACTGGCGGCGGTGGCCCATACCTTACAAACCGGACGGGACCACTGGCCGGAGCGGCTGGGTCTGATGGTGAACAGCGAACAGGAACTATTGGCCCAGCTGCAACAGTTCTGCGACGAAACCAACAGTAGTGGCATCGGTCATCGTGGTCGGGCCGGAGCCCCATCGGCGTTGATGACCATGATGCAGCAGGATGACGAGTTCGACAGCATGCTGGCGCGCTGGGTTAGCCAGCGGCGCTATGACCGCCTGCTGGAGCTGTGGATTGGTGGTGAGGACATTTGCTGGGAGGCGCTGCACCGCGACCATGCACCTGTGCGCATCAGTCTGCCGGGCTATCCCTTTGATCGCCAATGGCGGGCCGCCGACCGGACAGTACCCTCTATCAGTACTCGTGTTGCGCAAGAAAGCCAGGTGTCTAAGCCAGAGTCAGTATCGACGGCAGGCCCCATCAGTACATTTGTAGAGCAGTGGCAGCCGGCAGCTCTGCAAACTGGAGGATATGAGCCGAAGGTGCTGCTGTGTCTGCTCTCACAGCCCGAGCACCAGCGCCTTGTGACTCAGGCGCTGAAACGGATGTGGCCGGACTGCGAACTGAGTTTTGTCAGCCAGGGCCCCGGCGGTATCGACCGTCATCAGCCCGAGTCGTTTTCCGAGGCGTTTGCACGGCTTGCCGGACAGAACAAGCGAGTGGACACGGTACTGTATCTGTGGCCGTTGGAGGATCGCGATTGCATCGAGGACCTGACCCTGCCAATGCAGTTGATACAGGGGATACTGGCGGCAGGTTTCAAACCCGAACGGATAGTATGCGCCGGGCCGTTTATCGATTCCCGCCAGCGGTGTCTGGTGGAATCCTGGCTGGGCATCGAGCGATCACTGGCGCAGGCGGTATCCGGGGTTCAATTCGCGACACTGTATCAACCGCTCAGTTCAGATCAGCGTCATAGCCAGTCCCAGCCCGACATGGATGCCTGGATCACGCTGATGCTTGCCGAACTACAGGCGGAGAATTTGGACAGCTGTCTTTATCAGCACCAGCAACGTTTTGTCCTGAATCGCCAACCGGTTACCTTACCGCCCGTTAATCTGAATGGCAGTATGATCCGGACTGGCGGGTGTTATCTGATCACCGGTGGTAACGGTGGACTGGGTATGATATTCGCCGAATTCCTGGCGCAACAATACCATGCCCGTCTGGTGCTCATCGGTCGTCGCCCGTCTGGGACACACCAGGCGGAGTCGTTGCAACGGCTCCATGCGCTGGGTGGCGAGGCGATTTATCTGAGCGCGGATGTCAGCAACCGTGAGGCCATGGATGCTGCCATACAGTCGGCAAAAGCACGCTTTGGCGATATTCACGGTGTCATACACGCCGCCGGTGTGGAAAATCCGGGCACATTACTGTCTACCACACTGCCACAGATACGCGCCACGCTGAGCCCCAAAGTGACCGGTACCCAAGTGCTCGACGAGTTATTGCAGGAGGAGGCGCTGGATTTTTGCTGTTACTTTGCCTCCAGTTCTGCCCTGTTGGGCGATTTTGGCAGCTGCGATTACGCCGTTGGCAACCGCTATCAAACCGCCTATGCGGAGTATCGCAATGAACAGGTACGCCTGGGACTACGTCACGGCAAGACGGTGGCAATCAACTGGCCGCTGTGGCAGGACGGAGGCATGTTTCCGGAACAGCAGGCTCAGCTCGAACTCTATCTCAAAACCAGTGGCTTGCGTTGCCTGAACCGCGACGAAGGGCTGCAAATCTTCGAACAATTGCTGCAACAGACTGAACAGCAGCAACCCGCACCCCATTGTCTGGTGTTGGCGAAGGCACTTCCGTCTTCCGCAGTACAGTCGCCTGTGATTATTCCGCAGCCACAACGTCGTGAGGTTCAGGAGCCGACCATTGCCGCTGATCCCAGCCTGCACGAACAGGTCAGCGCTGATCTGCAGAATCAGATCGGTGAGCTGTTGGGATTCGAATCCGGACAGCTGACAGAAGATTCGTTGCTGGCCGATCTTGGCTTTGATTCCATCAGTCTGGTTAACCTGAGCCGGCAGCTCAGCGATCATTATCAGCTGAATATTACTCCGGCGACCTTCTTTCGCCATGCCTCGCTGGCCTCCTTGATCGAGTACTTCGTCACCGAGCATCATGATGCCATGGTACGTTGTTATACCAGGACACCAGTCACCGTTCCGGCGGCAGCGACGGTGACTGCAACCAACACAGAGTTCGCCACCGCAGCAGCGACGGATGACGTGTCGCGGCCGGGCAGTCAGGTACGTAGCGCCATTCAGGAGATTGCCATCATTGGCATCTCCGGCCGCTTTCCCGGTGCCCGTGATGTCGACGAGTTCTGGAAGCTGCTGATAGAGGGCAGAGATTGTGTCGCCCCCATTCCGCCACAACGCTGGAACGCGCAGGATTATTATGATCCGACACCGGGCAAAGAAGGCAAAAGCTGCAGCAAGTGGGCTGGTCTGCTCAGTGATGTTGACCAGTTTGACGCCGGGTTCTTTGGGCTGCTGCCAGCGGAAGCCGAAATGATGGATCCGCAGCATCGGTTGATTCTGGAAGAGTCCTGGCGGGCGCTTGAAAATGCCGGTTGCAGTCGTGAATACATGGCCGGACGCCAATGCGGGGTGTTTGTCGGTGCCGCCGGCATGAACGAATACAACGGCCTGCTGAAGCAGGCCGGTATGGTCAATGCGTTCTCCCTGCTCGGTAACAGCAGCGCCATGCTGCCGACCCGTATCTCATACTTCCTCAACCTGAAAGGGCCGGCGATGCTCATCGATACGGCCTGTTCATCCTCGCTGGTCGCAGTGCATCAGGCCTGTCAGAGCATCCGCAATGGCGACTCGGAAATGGCGCTAGCTGGCGGGGTATCGCTACTACTGACACCGGAGCCCTATTTGTGGGCCAGCAGTGCGGGCATGATGTCACCTACCGGGCGTTGCCGGGTGTTTGACCAGTCTGCCGATGGTGTGGTCTGGGGGGAGGCAGCCGCGATGATTGTATTGAAGGATCTGAACCAGGCCCGGCGTGATGGTGACTATATCCATGGTGTCATCAAAGGCAGTCTGATTAATCAGGACGGTCAGTCCAACGGCATTACTGCACCCAACGGCGAAGCGCAGACTGCGCTTGAGCGCGAGCTCTATCAACAACTGGCGATCAACCCGGAAACCATCAGTTATGTCGAAGCCCATGGCACCGGCACCCGCCTGGGAGACCCGGTCGAAGTGGAAGCGCTGACGGCCGCATTTGCCGAATTCACACCAGCCAGGCAGTTCTGCGCCATCGGTTCGGTTAAAAGCAATATCGGTCATACTGCTGCGGCTTCCGGTATCGCCGGGTTGCTGAAAGTGTTATTGGCCATGCAGCACCGGCAATTACCGCCGTCGCTGCATTTGCAGCAGGAAAACCCGTATATCCGCTTTGCCGAAACGCCTTTTTATCCGGTGAAAACCCCGCAGCCCTGGTCTTCCGTCAATGGTCAGCCGTTGCGCGCTGCGATCAGTGCGTTCGGTTTTTCCGGTACCAACGCTCATTTGGTGCTGGAACAGGCACCGGCTGATTCTGACCTGTCACTCGCAGAGCAGACTCTGGACGGACCGCAGGCAATTGTGTTGTCGGCGAAAACCAAGGCCCAACTCAATGCCACGGTTGAAGCCCTGCGACAATGGCTGGCCGACGCCGATGCGCCGCTGACCCGGATAGCTGCCACCCTGCAATTGGGACGCACGCCATTTCGCGAGCGCCTGGCGATGGTGGTGAGCACAACAGAGCAGCTCAAGGTGGAACTGGATCGATATCTCAGCAGCGGACACGTGCAGTATCTCGGTCAGCAGCAACGTGAACACCAAAAACAGCCGCCACTGCGTTTATCCGGTTCAACCGCCCGTTCAATGGAGGACGCGGTGGTGAACTGGGTGAGTGGCCGGTCGGTTGCGTGGGAGGATCTGTACCCTTGCGGCATTCGCAAAATCCCACTGCCGGGACATCCATTCAAACGCAAATCCTACTGGGTCGACGCAGGGTCCGCTGACCAGCCTGAAGACTTCAAACCGCTGTCGGCGGCGCAATACGCCAGCGAGCCTGATGCTGACCTCCGGGCCCAGCAGAGCACACAAATAACATCAGAACTGAGCCGTTATTCGCGAATACTCAGATCAACGCTGACCGAGGAGCAAGCATGAATATGAACGTGAGCGGATTTGAACACACAGCCATGGAGTGGGTCGCAGAAATGTTGGGGATGGAGGTTGAGGAGTTAACCCTGGATCTGCACCTCGACGCTGATCTGGCGTTGGATTCGATCAAGATGATGGCCTTAATGAGCCATTTATCCAAACGGATGGCCGCCCATGGCACGCCGATGGAAGGTGAGGCGGTCATGCCGCAGTTTATGGTGCAGTCTCAGACGATTGGCGATGTGATCCGTTTTCTCCAGGCTCAGGCAGGGTTAACCGATGACGAAGCGGCAACGCCTGAAATCGAGCACCCGGCTGCAAGTGCCGTATCTGAAACAGCCGAAGACGAGCCACTGGATATACTGTATTCGCAATATCTGTTTGTCGTCAGTCGCTACGTGGCCGCCGCCAGTGCCCTGTGCCATACCGTTCGATTGCGAGGATCGTTGGATATCCAGCGGGCGCAGGACTGTTGGCAGACGTTGATCATGCGACACCCGGTGCTGCGCGGTTATTTCAGTGTGCCGGCCGGGGCACACCGGTTGGCCGATTATCGCTTCCTGTTGCGTGCCGACGCTCAGGTGCCCGCGATCAAGGTCACCGACCTTCGTCATCTCGACCAGCAGCGGAAGGAGCACCACTGTGAACAGGTGTTTGAACACTGGATCAATCATCGCTGGGACATCCGTGAGTGGCCCCTGCATGCGTTTTCGGTATTGCAATTGGATGATGACTGCTTTGAATTAGTGCTGGCCAGTGACCACGCGATTTCCGATGGTCTTGGCAACCAGCAGATGATGCGCGAGTTTTTGTTGTTGTATCAGGCCCATGAGAATGGCCAGGAACCCGAGCTGCCGCCGGCCACTACGGCAGACGCATATCGTGTCATGGTGCAGCGCCTGAACAGCTACGATGATGCGGATGAACGGCAATGGCTGAACCAGTATCTGCAACAGCAGGGGCGTGACGTGTTTTTCTGGAACCCCGGGCAACGACCGCTTCCGGATAAAGACGGACGTTTTCGCAACCGGGCATATCAGCTTTCCGCCACCGAAACAGAAGCGCTGCAGCAACAGGTCGCGCGCTGGCGGGTGCCGGTGAATGCTATTCTGGTGACAGCGTTACTTAGAACATTGGTGAGGCTGGGCCCTGAATACCCTCGCTACATCATCCAGATTCCCACCAGTGGCAAAGTCTACCCGGATGCCGATGCATCCGGAATGCTGGGGCCATTTGCCCAGAATATGGCGCTGAGTTTTGCTGCGCCCAAGGCCGGGGAGAGTTTCAGACAGCAGCTCGAACAAGTGCAGCAGACTCTGCAATCGGCGCTGATGCAGGGAGTGGATCGAGCGCAGACCCGACAACTGGGATTGGTACTGAAAGACCAGCTGGAGTTTGAAGGTGATCAGCTGCCTCCGTGGTTGAGCCAGATGCTGAGCCAGGGGGTGAAGTCCAATCTGTATATGCCTTATACCGGCCATAGCCATATTGAGCGCCAGTACGGCTCATTGACCATCGATGACTATCGTGCCGGTACCTATAACAAGGCCGGTACCATCGATCTGCAACAGGAAGTGTTTGGCCGGTGCCTGCGGGTGTTTGTGAATTTTGACAGTGATTTTTTTGATCAGTCCAGTATTGAGTGTCTGGCGGACACCTACCTGAATGAGTTACGCGACTGTGTGTCGCTCCTGAACGGTCACGCGTCAGTGGATGCCGTGTTGAAGTCGACGAATGGACCGATCATCGATGAATCGCTGGTACAGCATATTCGCCAGCTGGCTAGCGACATATTACAACACCCCCTCGCTGCAGAAGATTGCCAGCGCGATCTGGAAGGTGATCTGGGGATCGATTCCCTCGAACGGGTGCGCATCATCACCCGCTTGATCCAGCATTATCAGCAACGCGTGGACCGCCGGCAGTTGTTCGAAGCTCGCAGCATCACGGAGATGGCGCGTGCCATTGGCTCATCGGCGCCGATTGAGACCACTTCATGTTCGGCTGAGCCAGACGTCATCATGCCCAGTGACGACATTGCGCCGATCCCGTATCTTCATTTTGTCGCTCAAGCCCGGCAAAACCCGGAGCAAATTGCCATCTCCGCCGCAACGACTCAGCTGAGTTACGGAGAACTCGATCAGCGTTCCAATCAGCTGGCGTGTTATCTGCGGGAACAAGGGGTTAGTGAAGGCAACCTGCTGGCGATTTTGTGCGATCGCGGTATCAACATGGTGATCAGTATGCTGGCGATACTGAAAACCGGCGCGGCCTATCTGCCCCTTGATGCTGGATTACCTGCAGCGCGCATCAAAGCGATGATGGAGCTGGGAGGAGCCGAATGGCTGCTGACGGAAGTGGCTGTGACCGACAAGCTGATTGCGGTGCTGACTGAGCAGGCGCATCCAAAGCAGATTGTGTATCTGGATGATTATGCCAGCATGCTGCCAATGTCTCTGGATATCCAAAGCACTCAGGTGACCCGCTCTGTATGGGGTGAATACAGTGATGAGGCACTGCCACTGAGTCATAATCCGGATGCACTGATGGCGGTGATGTTCACGTCCGGTTCCACCGGTACGCCAAAAGGTATTGCCACCACCCATCGCAGTTATATGAGCCGCTTGCGCTGGCATCAGCGAATGTTTCAGATTCGACCCGGAGAGCGGGTCTCGCAGAATACCTCTTGCAGTTTCGATATTTCCATTCGGGAAATCTTTTGGCCGCTGATGGTTGGGGCGACAGTATGCCCGGTGGATCGTGCTATCGTCGCCAATCCCTGGCAACTGGCGGACTGGTTACAAGAACAGAAAATTCAGGTATTTCAGTTTGTGCCGTCATTGTTTACCGCGTTTGTTCAGGCAATGACGAACGAATCATGGCAGTTTCCCGATCTGCGCTGGCTGTTGTTCAGCACCGAACCCTTATCAGCCAAACCGGTCAGGCAGTGGATTGACCGTTTTGGTATGCGCATTGGTATCGCCAATCAGTATGGTCCAAGCGAATGTGCCATTGAGGCCACCTGCCATGTGGTCGGGAACAGACCGGCAGACGATGAGCTGACCATTCCAATAGGCAAAGCCATGGATGACGTACATATCTTGTTGCTCGATGAAAACGGTCAACGGCTTGGCACCGATGTCATGGGTGAGGTTTACATTGGTGGTGTGCAGGTGGCACAAGGTTATCTTGGCAACGAAGAAGCAACGAATGCTGCATTTGTCATGAATCCTTATTCGGATATTCCCGGTGATCGGCTTTACCGCACAGGCGATCTGGCGGTCATGAAAGCCGATGGCAATTTGCTGTTCCATGGCCGTCGGGATAACCAGATAAAAATTCGTGGTAACCGGGTTGAACTGGGTGAAGTGGAGGCGGTGCTGTTGAAAGACCGCTCGGTACAGGAAGCGGCGGTGATCGCTGTCGATCATGAGGCGCAGGATGGCACCAAACGATTGATTGCCTGGTTAAAAGGCGACGCTGAGCAGGAAAGCCAGATCCGGGCGCGGCTGGCACAGCTCCTGCCAAATTATATGCTGCCGCATCGGATTCTTTGGCTTGAGCGGTTGCCGCGTAATTACAATGGCAAAATAGAACGGCAGAAACTGCATGAGCAATATCAGCAGTGGCTGCAAAACGATGACCTACACGAACAGTTTGAACAGTTGCTGCCACTGGGACCGGGGCAACGCTGGTTGCTGAGTTATTTCGAAGAACCTTACCAATGGTGGGGACTGTCGCGTTATACCTTTAAAAAACCATTCTCGCCTTCGGCATTCAGCAAAAGTCTCAATCAACTGGTGAACCGACACGCCAGTTTACGCACGACCTTTGTCCGCTCTGAAAACGGAGAATGGCAACAAAAGATCCATCCGGTCAGTGCCGGTTTGAAACTGCACGCTGAGTTTCTCGATGGAACGCATCTGAGTGCGGAACAATTCCAGCAGACATTGCAGGCAAAATTTACCACCTTCGCCCATGCCATGCGCATCGACTGCTGGCCACTAATGAAAGTCTGGGTGGTCAAACGTGCTGAGCATCGCCATGAAATTTGCATTGTTGCGCATCATATGTTCGCCGACATGGTGTCCGGACAGATCATGTTCCAGCAACTGTGGCAGGATTATTCAAATCTGCTGGTTTCTGATTTGCCAGAACAGGGTGACGAATATGCCGTGCCTGACTATGGCGATTTTGTGAATGAACTGAGCGAACGGGAACAGCAGGGCGCGATGAACCGGGATCTGCATTACTGGCAAACCAATCTGACGCCGGTGTTGTCGTTTGCGGCGGACTATCCCGACGGTGATAACCGCGAGCAAAACACCACCATAGCCAGCTTTGTCCTCCCCAAAGAACATTCTGATCAACTGTTACGACATGCCAGAAAAGTGTTTGGCGCGACGTTACATACGGTGTTGCTGGCGCAATGGTATCAACTGATGAGCCTTAGAACCGGACAGCAAAGAGTGATTCTCAGCCACAGAATGAATGGCCGGGATCTGGGTGAGACATCACTTCGGTTTGCTCAAAGTATTGGTAATTTTGCCGTCAACTTCCCGGTGGCTGTGGCATTACCCGAAAATGCCTCCTGGCAACAACAAGTGGAGGCGGTTCAAAGCGCATTCAGAGAACTACCTTCTGGAGGCGTCAGTTATGATTGGTTAGGTGGGAAACTGGCAGACGAATTGTATCCTGATAACAAACTGACACCACTGCGTATCAATTATCTCGGGCATACCGATGATCTGGATTCAGAGTTTTTTGAAATTGACTGGGATATTGCCAATCGCCGGTTTATGCCAGACCATCAAAAACGCACCACCGATATAGAAGTACTTATGTTCTTCAGAGACAAACAACTGCACTTGGACATAGATTACTCCCCGCAACGCTATCGTGACGAAACGATTCAGGCGTTGGCGGAAGGGTATTTTGAGCTTCTACGCCAGATGATGGAGAGTACTGAGATAGCGGTTTGAAGAGTGGTGAAAAGGCCCGCGAAAAAAGTGAGTGGCATGGTCGGCGGGTGGTGGCCGTTGGTACAGTAAAACCTTGTTTCTGTTAAAACCGGGCGACCGCGTGTGGGTAAACATTCCTGGTACTGGATATGTTGGGGTGGCGAAAGTGACCGGTCATGCTGTGATAGCCGATGAGTTCATTACTCCTGAGTTGCATCTGAAAGGCGAATATAAGCTTGCGTCAGACTATGGCGAGGATGAGGCTGAATGTTTTGTACCGGTTTCCTGGCTTCACCAGGCGCAGGAATCCCAGGCGATAAACGAGGTTGGGCTTTTTGGAAACCAGAACTCCGTAGTGAGACCTAGAACACCTAAGTGGGAGCACACAGTGAAGCGGTTAAAAGAGATTTGGACGATTGGCCATTAAACGTAATGGTGCCGTAGTTCGATAAGAATGGTTGCGGTTTCAGTACTGGCACGGGCTTTAAAATCTGCTCAATCCGGTCATTTTTGATGTATAAATGACCGGATTGAGTTAGGGCTATAGCCAGCAATATGGCTCCAATCCATTCCTAGTGATTGCGGCGAACATTGCTGTTTTGAGCTGGCTTCCTTGCCAATATTATTCCAGGTTTTCCGATATTTATTGGGCTTTAAACCGTCTCAGTAGTAGCAATAACAGTCCCAGGGTCCAAACGCCACCGAACGAACCACCGCTACCACCACCGCTGTAAGTGGCACGAGGGGTGTTGTTGTACATTGGTTGATCTTTATCGACATTGTATGACTGTACTGGCTGCGTGGCACGTTGGTCCTGCGCCTGTTGTTCGGTTGCAACGCGGTCGCGGTTGTTACGATCAATACCTCTGGCTTCAAATACTTCGTCCCGCAACACCAGCATGGATGTGTAGTCAGTCACCAGGCTGTGTTCTACCGCCAGATCGGTAATTGCTTGCTTAGTGTCGGCATCCTCACCGAAATCCTCTATCTGTTGTTGCATCTGTTCGATCGTTGCATAAGCCCAAATACGTTCCAGTTCAGGATGCAGGTTAGCTGTGTCAGGAAAGTTGAAGTGTGTGCTGTACTGCTTTGGCGTGCCTGATATTTTGCCTTCCAGGGTTACTTGTGCTTCGCCGTCACCCCAGTAATGACCTAGGACGATCAGTTGCTGACCACGATAGAGTGAACCGATATCTTTGGGGGTTAGATCGGCAACTTTGATACCGCTGATTTTTAGCTTAACCCCATGCAGGGCCTGGTGAGTAACTTTACTTGAGGCCTCCAGGATTTTGCCAACGATGTCGTCACTGTTGGAAATACTGACCGCAAAACCGTTGGAATGGTGCGCCAGAGCTTCCAGCATCGGACGGTTGGCACTGTTACCCATTATGAAGGTAAAGAGGCGAACGTCTTTGGTTTTCAGCAGTTCCAGAAAGTGTTGTTGTGCTGTCTCACCCACGTTGGCGACACCGTCAGTGACCAGAATGATGGCGCTACTGCGGTCTGCCTCTAGTGAATTCAGTCCGAGTTTCAATCCTGCATAGAGATCCGTGCCATTCGTTGGCTGTATTGAGTTCAGTTTCTGGCTGTAATTTACAATTGCTTCAGGTGTTGCGCTCACATAACCGTTAGTCAGCTCCCAGGCTCTGTCGTTAAACAGGATTAAGCGGAAACGATCATTGGGGCGCATTTTGCCCAGGGCTTTTTCCACTCCAGCCGCAAGCGTTGCGTATTTGCCCTGCATTGAACCAGAAAGGTCGAGTATGAAAAGCCAGTCGCTACCTTCGGTAATAGGTGCCAGGTCATCGCCGGGTGTTATGGTCATCATGAACGTGCCACGTTTGCTGGCATCGGGTTTGTAGGTCACCAGATCGACGCTGCCTGGCAGGCCTTCTTTCATGCGCCAGTAGACGAGGATGTCCTGATCCAATGTATGTACGACACCGGCATTGTTCTGTTGTGCTTCTGTAGTAATACCTTGTTCCTCGTTATCGGTGCTCCCTTTGGCCAGATGCACATGCCAGTCACCGTTGCTGTTCTGGCTGACCTGTGCCAGTGGTTGGTTGGGGACGCGAATAGCGCTGACGGGGTATGCCGAGCGGAGGGTGAGATCGAAACTGAAACTGTGGGTGACTTTGTCGTTGGCGGTCCAGAACGAAAGCTTTTCTTCGTCTACTCCCCCTTCTTCCAGTGGGTAGTTGTAACGACCGATGCCGGTATCAAGGTGGGCTGTCTGCAGATAGGTCAGACGGATGCGGGTGTCTTGTCCTGCACGTACGGGTGAAACTGAAATGTCGAAACTTTTATAACTGTGCTTCTCAGTAATGCCTGCATCACGCCCGGCCTGTTTCTCTTCCTCATACACTCTGCGTGCTTCTTGCTTCTCTAATACTTCTCCGGTTATCGGTTTGCCATCGATCCACATGGTAAATTCATTGACTGCACCGTGTGCTGGTACCGGGAATGAGTAGATTGCTTCGAGATCCTGCTGGTGAGGGTTGTGGAATACCTGTTCAACTGTGGTAACAACGTAGCCGTTCTCGACAATAACACTAACATGGTGGTCACGTAACTCCAGGGCTGGCAGGGTGCCATCTGCTGGTGTGAGTAATCCTGCAGCGTTACTGGGCAGAGTGATAAAGCAGAGTAGCAGTGCAGTGGTAAACACAATGGTCTGCCAGAATCTATAGTCAGAGTTTCGTCCGTTCATGGTTTTATCCTTTATCTGGTTATTAATAAACACTGTTTAGTTAATGCGCTAAATAAAGGAGGTTTGATCCTCCAGTAATTATGAACAGTGTTTAGTTATTTATATCAAGCAATTAAACGATGTTCAATATATACTTTAAAAAAATATCATCCCACAGGATTAGCAATGGCAAGACGAAGCGATCACAGCCGTGAAGAGATCAAGGAAATGGCCCTCGAAGCTGCGGTCAATATCCTGGAAAACGAGGGTAGTAAGGGGATTAGTGCGCGTAATGTTGCTAAAGCTATCGGCTATACTGTTGGCACGTTATATCTGGTGTTCGAAAACCAGCGCGATATGCTGCTGCACCTTAATGCCCTGAGCTTGGACGATTTGGATGCCTGGCTCGAAGAACATACTGGCTCTGGCGTTACTCCGGCTGAAAACCTTCTGCAACTGGCCGATGCCTATATCAGTTACGCAATTGAAAAAAGCGCTCGCTGGAACCTGCTGTTCGAGATTCTGGTGGATGAGACTAACGAACTGCCTGATTGGTATATGGTGCGCCTTGGTCGCCTTTTTGGTCGTGTGGAATCAGTCCTCTCCCCACTGGCGAAGCAACATGGTGAGCTGGAAATACAACGTGCGGCTCGGGTTTTATGGGCGGGAGTGCATGGTATTTGTATGTTGAAGATACGTCAGCGGCTCACCCTGGCTGGTGGTCAAACTCCTAACGAAATGGCGAAGATGCTGGTCGATAATTTTCTGGAAGGCTTTGGTAAATAGCTATGACCATTTGGAGGGAACAATAAGGAGTATCTAAGCGTCGAAGTTAAGATAGTGGGAGTCAAAAAAGCGACCATTCCTACAAAATTAAGGCGCTGATCTCGAGCGTTGTTTATCAAAGAATTTGGGGCGACTGTTTGTTAGTGAAGGCGGTTGGAATTGAGCCCGTTTCCGAGTAACACAATAGCTCCTCAGTTTTGCACTATTCTATGTAAATCAGTTGGGTAATGTTTTCGTTGGCAAGAACAAACGCAAGAGGTCGTTTATCTGAAAGGAAGTGCGCTTTACCATGAGACAAACATAAACGTAGTCAACTTATGGTCATTTAAAGGCAAGGAAAAATAAAAAACCCTAACAAAATCAATCTGTTAGGGTTCTTGAATTGGTGGAGACGGCGGGAATTGAACCCGCGTCCGCAAATTCTCCACTCTCGGTCCTACATGTGTAGCCTCTTCTTTAATTTACCGGTTACGTTTCCGAAGGGCAGGAGCGTAACCGGGAGCCTGGGATTAAGGTTTAACAGCTCTGGCCCAGACAACCTTTGCTGCGATCCTGAATTATTGACAGTCAGTAGGCGCCGTTCAGGCACAGGCCAGTGACCGCCGGGTAGCTAATTGACCCAGTTTTGAGGGTTTATGCTGCTAGAGCACCCTCGAAGTTGTCATCATTTGCAACTATTGTTTTGCAG
Organism: Gynuella sp.; assembly: GCF_050297175.1. NCBI lineage: Bacteria > Pseudomonadati > Pseudomonadota > Gammaproteobacteria > Oceanospirillales > Saccharospirillaceae > Gynuella > Gynuella sp. The sequence goes on from NZ_JBNKSF010000038.1 coordinate 22,060, forward strand.
CTTTGGATTTACGTGATTCGCTACCATCACGACATGCACCTTGAGCTTTGTAATCCACGTCGAAACCTTTTCGTCCCCGTATTCTTTACTGCTCAATGCCGGCTGATCTAGCTTGCCGGTTGCCCTCTTCAATGAAGGGGGCGTAGTTATAGTGGTTTATACGTGATGTTTCAAGACTCTTTCTTTTTGTCTGTTCCATTCACGCTCTTTTATGGTTTCCCGTTTGTCATGAAGTTTTTTGCCTTTAACCAGAGCAATCTCGCATTTCACATACTGTTTGCTCCAGTGTAGATCCAGTGCGACGATGGTGTAGCCACTTTGTTCTGAGGCTGCCTTATACTTGTCTATCTGCTTGCGATGCATCAGTATTTTGCGATCACGTACCGGATTTGCCACAACGTGTGTGGAGGCTGTGCTGAGAGGGCTGATGTGAGCACCCACTAACCATGCTTCATCGTGATTAAATATGACATAGGAATCCCGCAGTTGCGCTTTTCCTGCCCGGAGGCTTTTCAGCTCCCATCCAGACAGGGCAAGGCCTGCTTCTATTTTGTCTTCAATGTGATAGTCGTGGCGGGCTTTTTTGTTTTGTGCAATCAGCCGCCCGGTATTATGAGATTTTGTCTTTGCCATAGGTGAAGTATAAGGGCTAACTTTCTGTTATTCATAGCTTTTTCTAAATCAGGAGCTTTTTTTGGTTTTTGGACACTACCAGTATGAACGTTTCAGCTACCGATGGGTCATGTTGCTGGCGATTTCAGGTTCGGCTATAGGCTTCAGTAATCTGCTTAATTTTCCGATTCTGGTCGGAAGTGAGGGGGGCGGCGCATTTCTGGTTCTTTATCTAGGCTGCAAGTTTTTAGTGGCTATCCCCGTCGTGATGGCAGAAATGGCATTGGCGAGGCGGTCTCGTCAGAGTCCTGTGTATGGGATGGAAGCTATGGTGCTGGAGAGTCATGGGCATCGTATTTGGGCGCTGGTGGGACATTTTTCGGTGTTGGCGGGTATTTTAACGGCGGCGGTTTATTTGGTTGTATCATCCTGGGCTGCGGCTTATTTCTGGCATTGGCTGGATTTGTCGGATATTCGTCAACCTGATCATTTTTTAAGGTATTTCTTTCACCTAATGAGTGATGCTGATGGGTTGATTCATATTCAGGCGATCATTATCGCGTTTCTGATTATTGTCACCGCTCTGGGGCTAAAGGCGGGTTATCAGCCTGTGGTCGTGCTAATGGTACCTGCGTTGTTGCTTGCGGTGGTTTTCATGGGCGGTAGTGTTGTAAACAGTGCGGATTTGGGATACGCCGCAAAGAAGATTTTTGCCTGGCGTACTTCGGATATCAGCTGGCAGTCGGTGTTGCTAGCTATCCGGCAGTCGTTCTATACCTTGGGTATCGGTGTTGGGGCCATATGGGCATGTGGTTCTTTTATGGATAAGGGGCAGTCGATCGGATGGGCAGGTATTACTGTGGCGTTGTCAGATCTCATTGTCAGCATTGCAGTGGCATTTTTTGTTTGGGGTCATATTGGTCAGGCTCTGGAGGAAGGTAATGAAGTGGTCCTGCTGTTTCAGTGGTTGCCCAGTCATCTGAGTTATTTCTGGGGGCTAATCTTTTGGGGGTTTATGCTGCTGTCAGGTATAACCTCTGCATTGTTTCTGTTGGAACCAGGGACTCGTATGATGGTTGAACGTTTTCATCTGAACAGGACTATCGCTGCGAGCATTGTGGGGATGCTGGTTTTGTTACTGGCCTGGATGGGGCAGCTTTCATTTGGTCGCCTCGCTGGTTGGTTTTGGTATGGTATGACAATTTATGAAAGCCTGGTGTTTATCTCTTCGACATTACTGGTTCCGTTAGTGGGGTTTATGATGGCTTTATTTGTCGGTTGGGTAATGTTGCCAGGAGAGCTGATTGAAGAGATTCGACCATCGCACCCCATACGGTATGCCCTCTGGCGTCAGGCTCTTCGCTTTGTTTCCATCGTGGCTATCCTGCTGCTATTCTTCGCTTCCCTTGAACAGTACCTGTTATTAAAACCAGATATGATTCTGTTGCTGGTGTTGTGTGTTGGGGTTCTGTTGGTTGGCATTCGCAAGATTTATTTGGAGTTTAGGCGTTAATGGCCGTAGTGATTGATCGTTCCGCATTGGTCAGGTATTCACCATTGCAGATGTATACCTTGGTCAATGATGTGGCCAGATACCCTGAGTTTTTGGATGGGGTCGCCAGTACCCAGGTGTTTGAACAGTCTGAATCGCACATGCTGGCTGAACTGGTGTTGTCCAAGTTAGGGGTTAGAGTGGTTTTGGTAACCCGCAACACGCTGGTGACTGCAGAGGTTATAACGTTGCAGCTTGAAAAAGGGCCTTTTAAAAACCTGGTTGGAGAGTGGCATTTTAGACCGTTGGGTGAGAGCGGATGCAAAGTCAGTCTTCATTTGGTATTTGAACCTGAAAACAAGTTGTTAGGGAAGGCTGTCGGTACTGTGATGTCGCAGATCGGAGGGCAGTTGGTAAGTAGTTTTTGTCAAAGAGCGGATCAGATCTATGGCTGAAGAGTTTTCGATTGAGGTTGTGTACGGAACTTCGCAAAAACAAAAAATTATTACGGTTCAGGTCGATGATGAAACCACGGTATTTGACGCAGCGGTAAAAAGCGGGATTGACAGGGAATTTCCGGAAATTGAATTTGAAAGCCAGGCTATGGGGATATTTGGTAAACGAGTAGCAAAGCCGAAGGTTCAGCGGGTACAGAAAGGCCAGCGTATTGAGCTATACCGGCCGCTACTGATAGATCCAAAACAGGCCCGTGCTAATCGGGCTGCCAAAAAGGCCCGTGATGAAGAATAAATTCAGGTTCGGGCATTCTTGTATTACAGGTCATCTTCGCTGAACTCAGATTCTCCATTGATCGTGCTGAGCAGTCCATTCTTGAAGGTTAGTGTGATGGTTTGTTCCGTTGTAGCCTGACCGCCCACGGTGTTCCGATAGTAATACAGCCATTCATCGGGAGTTATGTCTGTATTCAGGACTGGAGTACCCATAATAAATTTCACCTGTTCGGGCGTCATGCCTGGCTCCAGTTGGGCAAGCATTTCTTTGGATACTAGGTTTCCTTGTGGTACTTCAACGTGGTAAGGGGCGAGAATGCAGCCGGTTAATAAACAGACTGTGAGTAAGGTTATAAAGAAAATTCGCATTCGCTAAATCTTTGACTCAAAAATTGAAGGGTCCATAATACCGTCATCATATGGGAACTAGAAGAGTATAAAGTCATGACACAGGACAAGCCTAAAGAATTACGTAAACTTGGTTTAAAGGTTACCGTGCCCAGGCTGAAGATTCTGCAGATGCTTGAAGAATCTGAAAACCGCCATATGAGCGCCGAAGATGTGTATAAGTCGTTTCTTGAGTCTGGAGAAGATGTGGGGCTGGCGACTGTGTACCGGGTTTTGACCCAATTTGAGAGTGCAGGGCTGGTAACCAAGCATAATTTTGATGGCGGGCATTCTGTATTTGAGTTGGCCGATGGTGATCATCATGACCATATGGTTTGTATTGATTCTGGTGAAGTGATTGAGTTCGTTGATGAAGAAATCGAGGCTTTACAGAAACGGATTGCAGATAAATACGGTTATGACCTGATTGATCATAATCTGGTGTTATACGTCAAACCCAGAGGTTGATTAGTATCAAAACATTATTTTTTAGTACTTCGTGAATACCCTCTCAAATTCTATCAAATGCATTATATGAGAAAAAAAACAATGTGTTAGGCTTGTGTATATGTATTGGAATTTGGGATTTAAATTAATGAAAAAGTTAGCTATTGCGTTCTTTTTGTTGCTGTCGGCTTCTTGGTCTCTGGCTTTGTCTGAAGGGGATAGTGCGCCGTTGTTTAAGGCAAAATCTTTGACCGGTGGTAATGTTGTTGAGTTACGAAGCTTTCGCGGTAAGGTGGTTTATCTGGATTTTTGGGCTTCCTGGTGTGGGCCGTGTCGAAAATCACTCCCAGAGCTCAATAAGCTGAGAGCCGAATTGGCTGGTCGTGATTTTGAGGTTGTCGCAGTGAATTTGGACGAAAATGCTGAGGATGGTCTCGGGTTTCTGAAGCAATTCCCTGTGGATTACCCGATTGCAGCGGATAGTTCAGGAAAACTACCAGAGGCTTATGGTGTAGAGGCGATGCCAACTTCCTATATTATTGATCAGCAGGGAGTGGTTAGAATGGTTCACGCTGGTTATCGTGATGGCGACATTGCAGAAATCAAAGCTAAGGTCTTACAGCTTCTTAAAAAATAATTTTCTATATATCGTGAATGTTCCTTGAGTTATTCAGGGAATATTCTTCCTGTTGTCCTAACACGATTTTTTTCCATATTTTTTTCAAAAACATTCTTAGTAGCCATGCACTGCGCACAAGATAAGTCAGACAAAAACTACACCAAACTGCCTCAGGGGTATGTGGAATAAAATGACTGATTAAGAAGAAACAGCAGAATCCTGCGATAACACTGTTTCTCATATCTCCAGATAGCCTTGCCCCGATAAATACCCCATCCAGCCAAAAAGCCAGAAAAGCCAGCAGTGGCAGTATTTGTACCCATATAAAGTTGTGACTGATTAAATTCCGTAAATCAGTTTGATTGGTCATCAGGTGAATAATAATGTCTTTGAGTACAATAAATATCAGGCTCAGGAGAATTGAAAAAACAAATGCCAGTATGCCGGTTGTAACAAGCACTTCTTTAAGTTTTTGTTGATCCCTGGCTCCCAGTGCCAATCCTGTCTGAGCTTCAGCTGCTGAGGCTGTAGCATCCTGTGTGTTGGATACCAATGTAAATAAAGATAGCAATACTGCGTTCACAGCAAGTGTTTGATCATTGATTTGAGCTGAAAGTTTATTGAGCCAGGTCACGCTGAATAACAGCAAGAATGAGCGGATAAGCAAGTTAAAGCTGGTCGCCAGCATGGATCTGTAGTAGCCGATATTCAGTAACAATTGCCACCTTATTGTCCCTCCCAGGCGTTTGTAGAGTTTTAACAAGGCTATAAAAATAAAGACAACTCCAATGTATTCACTAATGACGGTGCCTAATGCAATCCCATCTGTTGACATGTTAAAGCGAAATACCAGTACAACATTGAGCACCAGGTTGATTACCTGAGAAACGGAAACGGTATAGAGGCCAATGCGAGTATTTTGCATGCCAGTGAAAAAACCAATCAGCATGGAGTTAAAAATCATGGCTGGAATGCCCCAAGCTCGAATTTGCAGGTATATGCGGGCTTGTTGTTCGACCTCAGGGCTGGAGTTCATGAATTGCAGGCCTATTTCAATCAAAGGTCTGTGCAGCAATAACAACAGAGATATGAGAATACTGGCAATTATGGCGTATTGAGTCAGATGGGTTTTGATCTCACTTGAGTTGTGGGCGCCGTAGGCGCTTGAAGTGACACCGGAGAGACCCATAGCCAGAAAATTAAAACCCCAGAAAACGAAAGCAATCAAGCTGGAACCCAGAGCTACGCCTGCCAGGAATATCGGGTTATCCAGGTGACCCAATACCGAAGCATCAACCAGGCCCAGTAAAGGGAAGGACAGGTTGGCTAAAGCCACAGGCCATGCCAGATGAAATGTTTGCTTCCAGGGTAGAGATTTCAGTCTGTTCAACAGTTTTTCCACATAAATTATTGATTTCGAAGGGATTGCTTATGGCAGTGATGCAGATCGTGGTTGTGGAAGTCAGAACGGGAGATCCAGTTATCGCCAAAACCAAAAGTGTATAGCGTGTTTTTTGAAATACGGCAATTGTGATGGGTATTTCAGTAGAATATTGTTAGTGCATTTTTTGCCCATTTACCAACATTTCCTGAGCATGCGCAATGGTTTGCGGGGTCAGTTCCACTCCTCCCAATAGTCTTGCCACTTCATCTACGCGACAGTTTTCTGTTACATAATTGAGTTTAACTTCGGTGTTGCCTGAACGGGTAATGGCTTTACTAACCTGTATGTGATGATGCCCCAGACTAGCGACCTGCGGCTGATGAGTAACACAGAGTACCTGACCTTTCTCGCCCAGGTGACGCAACATCCTGCCTACGATTTCAGAAGTGGCACCGCTGATTCCAACGTCAACTTCATCAAAGATCAGTGTTGGTATCTGGCTTTTTTGGGCACAAACGACCTGTATTGCAAGGCTTATACGTGAGAGTTCGCCCCCGGATGCTATTTTTTGAATAGGACCAAAAGACAGCCCAGCGTTGGTTTGTATAAGAAATTCAATTTCTTCGTTGCCAAAGATGGCAAAGCGTTTGTCTGCCAGGGGAGTCAGTTGTACTTTCAACTGAGCTCCTTTCATGGATAGCAATTGGAGCTGTTGAGTAACTTCTTTTGCCAGTCTGGTACTCGCTTTGGTACGTTTTTCAGTAAGCTGACTGCTCAGCTGCTGATGAGCATCCTGGAGTTCTTCGAGTTCTTTGTTCCATTGTTCCAGATTGAATTCATCATCTTTCAAGGACTCGGACTCCTTTACTAATGCCCGAAATGTCTCCAATAGCTGGTCAGGATGGATCTGGTGTTTTCTGGCCAGGTCGTAAATGGTGGCCAGACGTTGATCCACATCAGCCAGACGACGTTGGTCAACTTCGAAGTTATCAAGAAAGTTGCTTAGTTCTTTCAGGCCATCATCAATCATGATTTGTGCTGATGAAAAAGTTTCTAAGATATCTCTGAGTTGTTCTGATTTTAACGTCTGTAATTGTTGATTCAGAGATCGTAATGCATCCAGAATTCCTGGGGTGGATTCATTTCCCTCGCAGCTGGAAATGACCTGGCTCAGTGTCTTGACCGTGTTTTCACCATTGGCCAGCAGTGTTTGTTCTTGCTCAAGTGCCTGCAATTCGTTGTCCTTAAGGTCTAATGCCTCCAACTCATCGAGTTGATATTGCAATAGTTGCAGGCGAGCGGACTTTTCGTCTTGCGCTTTCTGAGTTTGTTGGACCTTTTGGTGGAGTTTTCGCCATTCCTGATAAGCATCAGCCACTTTTTTTGCTAGCTTTTCGTGGCCACCGAATTCATCCAACAGACGGCGCTGGACATCAGTATTCAGAAGCGAATGGTGTTCATGCTGGTTATGGAGATCAATAACCAGGTCTCCCAGCTCTTTTAATTGTTGGGCTGGTACCGGTTTTCCGTTAATAAATGCTCTGGAGCGGCCCTCAGAAGTGATAACTCTTCTCAACACACATTCTGCTTCGCCATTTTCAAGCGCCTGGGTGATTAGCCATGCTTTTGCAGATGGAATGTGCTCTAACATGAAGGTTGCTGATATATCCGCTTTTTCTGCTCCTGGACGGACAACACCACTCTCGGCCCGGTTGCCCAGCGCATAACCAAGGGCGTCGAGCATGATGGATTTGCCGGCTCCGGTTTCACCGGTAACAGCTGTCATTCCTTTATGAAGTTCAATATTCAGTTCGGAAACAATCGTAAAGTTGCTGATGTGAAGATGGGTAAGCACAGTTTCACCTGTTTGAATATATATACTGTCTATAAATACAGTATAGAACAATGAAGTGCAACTGTTGAAATTGACTTCAATGACCCGATATAAGTGCGCCATTAACTGGTTATATTAACTTCGGAGAATACTAGAGATGACAACAGAAAATCAGACTGTTGATCAGGGGGCGGGAGAAGGCCAATCTGAAGAGCTGCTTCAGCAGGAATCACAACCTGAGCAGCAGGGAGCTGCTGATGAAACTGTCGATGGGACGGAAGGTGGCGGTGAGGCTGCCGAAGAAATCGCAGCCCTGAAAGAACAACTGTTACGGGTTCATGCGGATATGCAGAATCTTCGTCGACGTATGGAAAAAGATGTTGAGGCGGCCCATAAGTTCGGTCAGGAGAAACTGATTAAGGAGCTGTTGCCGGTTATGGATAATCTGGAACGGGCACTGGAGGCTGCGCCGCAGGAAGAGCGTGATTCAAACCCTGTTCTCGAAGGGGTTAATATGACACTGGGATTGTTTACCAGTGCTCTTAATAAGTCTGATGTGCAAGCTATCAACCCTGAAGGGGAGCCTTTTGACCCGCAGTTACATCAGGCAATGTCTATGGTTGATAACCCTGAAGTTGAACCCAATACCGTAATTGCCGTTATGCAAAAAGGGTATACATTGTCAGGTCGTCTGGTGCGTCCGGCAATGGTAATGGTCAGTAAAGGTGGTGGTCAAAAAACAATCGATGAGCAGGCTTGAAAGCCTTACAAAAAGCCCAATTATTCTGGCAAGCAATGAGAATTCGGGTAAAACCCCATCTAGAATTTAGGAGATAGTGAAATATGGCAAAGATTATTGGTATTGACCTGGGAACCACCAATTCCTGTGTCTCTATTATGGACGGAGACAAAGTAAAAGTTGTTGAGAACTCTGAAGGTGATCGTACAACTCCCTCGATTGTGGCATTTACCGACGATGGAGAGGTATTGGTTGGTCAACCTGCTAAACGGCAAGCGGTTACCAATCCGACCAACACACTTTTTGCGGTTAAGCGTCTGATTGGTCGTCGTTTTGAGGACGATGTTGTGCAAAAAGACATCAACATGGTTCCTTATAAGATTGTCAAAGCAGACAATGGCGATGCATGGGTGGAAGCAAAAGGCGACAAAAAAGCGCCTCCCCAGGTATCTGCTGAAGTTTTGAAAAAAATGAAAAAGACTGCCGAAGACTTTTTGGGCGAAAAAATCACAGAAGCAGTGATTACTGTTCCCGCATACTTTAACGACAGTCAGCGTCAGGCAACTAAAGATGCTGGTAAAATTGCCGGCTTGGATGTAAAACGGATTATCAACGAGCCAACCGCAGCAGCGCTGGCTTATGGTATGGATAAAGGCAAAGGTGACCGGACCATCGCAGTATATGACCTTGGTGGTGGTACCTTTGATATTTCCATTATTGAAATTGCTGACGTTGATGGCGAAACCCAATTCGAGGTTCTTTCGACCAATGGCGATACCTTTTTAGGTGGTGAGGATTTCGACCTTCGTTTGATTAATTATCTGGCAGAAGAATTCAAGAAAGACTCTGGTATTGACTTGAAAGGTGATCCTTTGGCGATGCAAAGGCTTAAAGAAGCCGCAGAGAAGGCCAAGGTTGAGTTGTCTTCCAGTCAGCAGACAGATGTGAATTTGCCATATATTACCGCTGATGCAAGTGGGCCGAAGCATTTGAATGTTAAGGTAACCCGGGCAAAACTAGAAAGTCTGGTTGAAGACTTGGTTAACCGTTCTTTAGAGCCTGTCAAAATTGCTTTAAAAGATGCCGATCAGGAAATTTCTGATATTGACGAAATTATTCTGGTTGGTGGTCAAACTCGTATGCCTCTGGTACAGAGCAAGGTTAAAGACTTCTTCGGTAAAGAAGCCCGTAAAGATGTAAATCCTGATGAAGCTGTGGCCATTGGTGCTGCTATTCAGGGGGCTGTACTGGCTGGTGATGTCAAAGATGTTCTATTGTTGGATGTGACGCCTTTGACTCTGGGCATTGAGACAATGGGCGGTGTATCTACTCCGTTGATTGAGAAAAATACAACTATTCCGACTAAGAAAACACAAGTGTTTTCAACCGCAGATGACAATCAGACCGCAGTGACTATTCATGTGTTACAGGGTGAACGTAAAATGTCCTCCCAGAACAAGTCGCTTGGCAGATTTGATTTATCTGATATTCCACCTGCGCCTCGTGGTGTACCGCAAATTGAAGTTGCATTTGATATTGACGCCAACGGTATTTTGCATGTGTCGGCCAAGGATAAGGGGACTGGAAAAGAACAGTCCATCGTTATTAAAGCATCTTCGGGTTTGAGTGATGATGAAATCGATAAGATGGTAAAAGATGCAGAAGCTCATGCTGACGAAGACCGCAAATTTGAAGAGCTTGTGCAGGTTAGAAATACAGGGGATGGTCTTGTTCACGCAACTCGGAAAACGTTGGAGGAAGCGGGAGACAAAATCGACTCTGAGGAGAAAGCCGCTATAGAAAAAGCCATTGAAGAGCTGGAAGCTGCTTTGAAGACCGATGATAAGGATGATATTGAAGCGAAAACCAAAGCATTGTCCGATGCTTCAGCGAATATGGCACAGAAGCTGTATGCTGAGCAGTCAGCTAAAGATGCTGGTGCGGCAGAACAAGCTCAGGAAGGATCTTCCTCATCTGCAGGTGATGATGCGGTGGATGCTGAGTTTGAAGAGGTTAAGGACGATAAATAAGGTATAAGTGTTTAAGTTGAGGCGGCCTTAGCCGCCTTAATTACGTGGATTGAACCAAAGCATATGTCGAAACGAGACTACTACGAAGTCCTGGGTGTTGCCAAAGGCACCGATCCCAAAGAGATAAAAAAGGCCTACCGTAAGCTGGCTATGAAATTCCACCCGGATCGTAATCCAGGGGACGCTGAAGCAGAGCATAAGTTCAAGGAAATCAGTGAAGCTTATGAGGTGTTGGCGGACGACCAAAAGCGTGCCGCATATGATCAGTTTGGTCATGCCGGTGTGGATGGTCAGGGTGGATTTGGTGGCCAAAGTGGTGGCCATGGTAGCTTTAGCGATATTTTCGGTGATGTTTTCGGGGATATATTTGGTAATGCTGCGGGTGGACGTCGCTCTCATGTTCAAAGGGGAAGTGATCTCCGATACGATCTTGAGCTGTCTCTGGAAGAGGCTGTCAGAGGAATAGACAAGCGCCTCCAGGTGCCAACACTGGTTTCATGTAAATCCTGTGATGGTTCAGGTGCTAAGAAAGGTAGCGGCACTACATCATGTACAACGTGTGGTGGTGTTGGCCAGGTTCGAATGCAGCAGGGATTTTTCTCTGTGCAGCAGACATGTCCAACCTGTAGTGGTTCCGGCAAGGTCATTAAGGATCCATGTCAGGTTTGTCACGGACGTGGTGCTGTGCGTGAAACCAAAACCCTGAATGTAAAAATCCCTGCTGGTGTTGATACCGGTGACCGTATTCGGCTTTCGGGAGAGGGTGAAGCTGGTTTGCATGGTGGACCTGCTGGAGACCTATATGTCCAGGTGCATGTCAAAGAACATTCTATATTTGTTCGTGACGGGGCTAATTTGCACTGTGAGGTACCAATTAGTTTTGCAGATGCGGCTTTAGGTGGTGAGCTTGAAGTTCCGACTTTGGATGGCCGTGTCAAACTCAAAATCCCACCTGAAACTCAAACCGGCAAACTATTTCGTTTGCGTGGTAAGGGGGTAAAACCCATACGCTCTACGGTAATGGGTGACCTGATATGTAAGGTGGTGGTTGAAACGCCGGTTAAGCTGAATGAGTCTCAAAAAGAGTTACTCAGAAAGTTTCAGGAATCGATGGAAGGTAAATCGCATTCTCCCAGAACCAAAACATGGTTTGATGGGGTTAAAAAGTTTTTTGAAGAGATGTAGTGTCGCTTAAAATAAGCATGTTACAAAAAAGAGAGGCTATCAGCCTCTCTTTTTTTGCCTGTTGATTTGACTATGTCAAGGTAAAGTGCCTTCTGTTGACGGCGAATGCTATTGACTTTTATTTGTTCTCTATATACGTTTCAGCTAAAGCTTAAAAATAACAATAAAATCAATGAGATATAAAAAAATCAAAACTTTATAGTCCTTTGGGGTTGTATATTTTTAATAGTGTGTCTTTCTCGGAGACTTTTTTGAGTCTTGTTCATCTTTCGTTTAGCTTGTTTTTTGGTGCTGATATTAGGTGGAAACTCAATACTTAAATACGTAAATTTTCGACTCTAAGTGTCAGAAATAAATAAAAAAAATGTATTTGATGGCTTGACCAAAAATATAGCCTCTGGTTTGATAGGAACTCTTGCCAACTTTAGGTGTCGTTAGCTTGTTAGGAGTTTTGCACAACTGTCATTGAGCTATCTCAAGATAGTTGTAAAGAAGGAATAAGGTTTGGCTTTTATTTTTGCAATGAGTGTGTAATATGGCCGTTGCAAATTTTATAACGATAAAAGAGATAACTAGCGTTTTTGCCTTTCTGTTTTGCTCAAACGAAAGAAGCATTAATGACCGGTTATTCAATATAGTCTGTCCGGTAAAATCCGGGTTGATAATAATAAAGGGGAATCTTGAATGAAAGCGATTAAGATTGCTTCTGGTTTTGCAGTGACAGCTTTGGCTGCTGCAATCACCGGACAAGCTGCTGCTGCCGATACAGAAACATCATATACTTTCTATGGCACTATGAGTGCTGGTGCAGTTTTTGATTTCAAGGGTGATGACACCCGTGATGTCGATACTCTGGAAGATGATGATGGTGATGATGATATTGATGATGGTGACTTCTATGGTCTGATGATGGATCTGGATGTTGTTCATGGTCCTTTCTCTGCCAATATTAGTATTGATGGTATCAAAACAGCCGGTAATCAGACAGCCGAAGTAACTGTTAATGATATTATCGTTACTGATGGTCCTATTTCTTTTGGTCAGGTTGGAGAGGTTACTGTAACCGATGAGTATATCGGTGCTGAAGAAGCAGAAATGGAAGATGGTGACGATTTTGAGCCCGATGTTGGAATTCGTTACTCTGCTAATGGGTTGAGTGTGCAACTTGAAGGTGCTGATGCAGATAGTGCTGGTACAGATGGCCAAGGTAACGAATTCGATGATAATCTGGCGCACGACAAAATCGACTTCGGTTTAGGTGTTAACTACCATTATGAAATGGACACCGTTACTTTAGATGTTGAAGCTCAATATCTGGATAATGGGAATGCTGGTGGTGAGACTGTTTCTTCTACTTTTATTGGGGCGGGAGTAACAGCTGATTTGGGAATGGTAACATTAAAGGCTGCATTGAATAGCGTTGCTGGCGATGGTCAAATTCAAGCTAATTCTGGTCTAAATGAAGACACAGAGTTTGCTGTCCAGGCTGATGTTAACATTACTGATACTATTAGCGCCTATGCGGTTGTTCTTGATAACAGCACTGAAACCGATGATGGTCTTGAGGTAGAAGTCGGAGGTGCGGCTGGCTTTGGTTCAATTACCGTTTCTGGTTACTACTTTAATGATGGTCTTGATGATAGCGGCGACATACTCTATGGTGAAGTTGCTTATGCTCAAGACGCTTATGCAGCATATGCTGAGGTCGAAGTTGATGATCTGGATGCGGAAGATGTTGATTCTCCAGCTATCGGTCTGGGCGTTTCTTACACCAGTGAAGTAGGTGTTGTTTACGCTGCTGACTACGACTATCAGTCCAAGAAAAAAGAGGCTGACGTGTCAACTACTAACAAAATTGAACTGTCTGCTTCTTACTCTTTCTAAGAAGTCTTTCAGTGATAAAAAAGCCAGCAATCGCTGGCTTTTTTTGTGCTTATTCAAGCAAGGACTTGTTGGATAGCCTCTTTATAAACCACTCTAAAGCCTTTCCGTTGTTATCTTTTCTCCAGGCAAGTAGTAGTTTTCCCTGAGATGTTCGATTGTCCGATGTCTGTATTTCAACCAGAGAGCCATTTTCAAGTTCATTCTGAATTCTGAACTTCGGAAGGTAGCCTATTCCTAAACCGGCTACCTGAGCTTTTATTTTTTCTGTCATCCCTGGAACATAAAAATGCCTTTCCTGGTGGCTCAGCCCTGCTGACATGGTCTGAGTTTTTGTGGTGGAGTCGGGAATGACAACAACTGGAAACTTAGATAGCTCCTGGTGTGGAACGGGTTGCGGGTAGGTTGTCAGTGGATGATTTTGAGCTACAGCAAGGATAAATTCCATGTCGCCGACTTCCTTTGTTTCCAGGTGATCGGCGTCCAAGGGTAATCCTATTCGGGGAGCTATCAATAGGTTGGCATGGTTGTTTTGAATGCTTTCCCATGAGCCCGAGAGAGATTCTTCTTTCAGTTTTACTCTGACAAAAGGAGCTACATTCTGAAACTCTTTGATAACAGGAAATAGTTGGGCAATATCTATAGTGGTGTCAAATACAACGGTGAAAACGACTTCCCAGCCATTTGCGACCTGCTTTGCATTGGTTGCCAGGATATCCAGTTGGTCGAGTATTTTTTGTCCTTCCCTGAGCAATAGTTTTGCTGCATCTGTCATCTGGGCTTTATGCCCGGTTCTGTCAAATAGAGCCAAATTCAGGTCCTGTTCGACTTTTTGAATGGTATATGTGAGAGCCGAAGGGACTTTGTTGAGGGTTTCTGCTGCGGCCGCAAAGCTTCCATGTCTATCAATGGCTTTGAGAGCGCGAAGAATGTCCAGAGTGATTGGGTTGTGTGGCATTGATACAAGCTAAATGGTTTAAGGGAAAACCATCATAATAAACCATTGCCAATTTAAAGATAGGTTGTGGTTTGAAAACAGAAAAAGACCGGCATGCCGGTCTTTTGCAAAAATACCCGAAATATGTGCGATTAAGCTGCTTTCAGGGATTTGATATGTGCGTTTAAACGAGCTTTGGTGCGCGATACTTTGTTTGGACTTAACATGCCTTTGCGGGCCATTTTGTCCAAAACAGGTTGTGCAGCAGTAAAAGCCTGTGTAGCCGCATCATAGTCTTTGCCTTCGATTTGGGCTTCTACTTTTTTGACGTAGGTACGCACCATGGATCGCAGGCTGGCATTATGGGCGCGACGCTTAATGGCCTGACGAGCGCGTTTACGAGATCCAGCTGAGTTTGCCACGATCTGGCTCCTTGGGAATATCAGTTAGTTAAAAAGAGGGCGCGATTCTATTGATGCTTTCGGTCCTTGTCAAATAAGATTAAGTTCTTTTAACGTAGAGTGTTTCAGTTACACTTCGCGGCTCATCACGGTATTCATAAACGGAATCACTCATTGGCCAATACTATTAACTCGCCATCAACTCGAAAGGGGCTCTTCCGCTCGACGGTTGCAGTTGGTATGGGAACTCTCAGCTCAAGGGTATTGGGGTTGGTAAGAGATATTGTCATTGGCCATATATTTGGAGCCGGGGGGCAGATTGATGCTTTTCTGATTGCCTTCAAGATTCCTAATTTCCTGCGCCGACTGTTTGCGGAAGGGGCGTTTTCTCAGGCATTTATTCCGGTTTTGGCAGAGGTGAAGAAAGATTCAGGGCTGCCAGGAGTACGTGACCTGATGGCACATATCTCTGCGTGGCTCGGTTTGTGGCTGCTGGTGGTCACTACTCTGCTAATAGTACTGGCGCCTTATGTGGCGATCATTTTTGCGCCAGGTTTTTGGTATCACGGAGATCTTGTTAAGCTTGCACAAACAGCGGACACCATTCGTTTAGTATCGCCTTACCTGTTTTTTATTTCCATGACGGCCTTGTGTGGTGCTGTATTAAATACATATGGCAACTTTGCCATACCTGCCTTCACACCTGTTTTGCTCAATGTTTGTTTGATATCTTTTGCTGTGTTTGGTTCTTCCTGGTTTGAACCACCTATTCAGAGTCTGGCAATTGCCGTCCTGTTTGCCGGCATGGCGCAGCTGTTGTTTCAGCAGCCCTCCCTTTACCGACTTAATGTGCTTGTCAGGCCAAGATTGTCCTTTCAGCATGCGGGGGTTCGTAAAGTTGCCAAGCTTATGATCCCCGCTCTGCTAGGAGTCTCGGTCAGTCAGATAAATTTACTGTTGGATACTGTGCTTGCATCTCTGCTGGTGGATGGCAGTGTTTCCTGGCTTTATTACTCTGACAGGTTGTCGGAGTTACCCTTGGGGGTTATCGGTATTGCTATAGCAACCGTGGTTTTGCCCGTATTGAGTAATACTCATATGGCGCAAGATGGTGAGCAGTTCCGGGCGACATTGGGGTGGGCTATTAAGCTGGTGGTATTTCTTGGGCTGCCAGCATCGGCGGCACTGTTTTATTTATCAGAGCCGTTGATTGCCACGATTTTCTATCATGGTGAAATGGATTTTCATTCTGTTGAAATGTCTTCGTTATCTTTAAGGGCTTATTCGTTAGGCTTGCTTGCCTTCATGTTGATCAAAGTACTGGCTCCTGGTTTTTATTCCAGGCAGGAGATGAAGACTCCGGTAAAAATAGCCGTTTGGTCTATGATTTTGAATATGGTGTTTAATCTAATGTTGGTGTACTGGCTAAAACATGTTGGTCTTGCCCTGGCTACTGCGTTATCAGCATGGTTCAATGCAGCAGCTCTGTACTGGTTCTTGCGACGAGATATGACGTTTTATATAGGTAAAGATATCAGGGTCTTTCTGTTGAAAGTACTATTGGCATGTATGGTAATGATTGGGTCTCTGCACCTGCTGTTGCCTGTGCCACTGTTTTGGGAGAATCAGTCTGTTCTTGCCCGTATTTATGCGCTTTCTGGTCTGGTTTGTGTAGGAATCTGTGTATATTTTGCAGCGGTATGGGCTTTTGGTATCAGATTTCATCATCTGAAACGCTGAAATTGGTGCTGGCTTTTCATATAATCCGCCTTCCCCCGATTCTCTCAGGTAAATAATGGAAATCATACGAGGTCTACATAATTTAAGAGCGCGCCATAAAGGTTGTGTGCTCACAATCGGGAATTTCGATGGAGTGCATCGGGGGCATCAACAGATACTCAGGTCCACTGTTGTGACGGCACGGGATCTCAACGTGAATTCTGTGGTCATGATTTTTGAACCTCAGGCCAAAGAGTTTTTTGACTCCACAGGAGCTCCTGCTCGTCTGACAGGTTTTCGTGACAAAGTGTCCTTGATCAAAAAAACCGGCGTAGACTGTGTGCTTGTGATCAATTTCAATGCCCGTTTCCGTGCTTTGACGGCGAAAGCGTTTGTAGACGATGTTTTAGTTGGGCGACTTGGAATCAAGAGCCTGATCGTGGGAGACGATTTTCGTTTTGGGTGTGATCGCAGTGGTAATTTCGAATTTCTCAAACAAATGAGTATCGAGCACGCGTTCGAAATCAAAGACCACTCCACTTTTTTAAGCAATGATGGCCGGGTTAGTAGTACCCTGGTACGGGACAAGCTGGCTCAGGGGTGCCTGACGGAAGCATCAGAATTGTTGGGCTGGGATTACTCCATGTCTGGGAAAGTGGTTCACGGCGCCAAACTCGGTCGTACGATAGGGGTGCCAACCGCTAACCTTCAGGTGAATGGATATAAATCCGCTCTGGAGGGAGTATTTCAGGTTGATTTGAAGCTGAGAGGATGCACTTATTACGGTGTAGCGAATATTGGCCCCAAACCGACACGGGATATCCATCATCCAAATTTAGAAGTTCACATCTTTGATTTTGATGAAGAAATATATGGCGAGCATCTGACCATTGTGTTCCGTCATTGGCTGAGAGCCGTAAAGAAATTTTCCAACATTGATGAACTGAAAACACAAATTCAAGAAGATATCGCCCAGGCGCGACAACTTATAACCGCAGAAAGAGTAACCAGATAAAGATCATGACCGATTACAAGTCGACTTTGAACCTGCCAAAGACAAGTTTCCCCATGAAAGCCAGCCTTCCTCAGCGCGAACCGGCTACGTTGAAGAGATGGCAGCAAATTGAGTTGTATCAGAAAATCCGGAATATCAGTGCCGGGCGACCAAAGTTCATTCTTCATGATGGCCCTCCTTATGCCAATGGTGATTTGCATCTGGGGCATGCGGTTAACAAGATACTGAAAGATTTTATTATTAAATCCCGTAGTGTTGCTGGATTCGATGCGCCTTATGTACCTGGTTGGGATTGTCATGGTTTGCCGATTGAGCACAAAGTCGAGACCATGATCGGCAAAGCGGGCGATAAGGTTGATTACGAGACCTTCAGGAATGAGTGTCGCAAGTATGCTTACAAACAGATTGAACGCCAGAAAAAGGGCTTTATCCGCATGGGGGTGTTTGGTAGTTGGGATAAGCCTTACCTGACCATGGATTACCAGACAGAGGCGGATATTATCCGTGCTCTTGGGCGCATAGCTGCAAGTGGGCACTTACACAAAGGGTATAAACCGGTTTACTGGAGTGTTGTTGGTGGCTCTGCTTTGGCTGAAGCAGAAGTGGAGTATCACGACAAGGTATCCACACAGCTTGATGTGGCGTACCCAGCATTAGACAGCAAAGCGGTCTTTGATAAGTTTAATGTTGCTGAAGAGGGCGATGTTGCCATTGTCATCTGGACGACAACACCTTGGACGCTGCCTGCTTCACTGGCACTCTCTGTTGGTGATGATATTACTTATGTGCTGGTTCGAACTGATCAAGGTTTGCTGATTGTTGCCAAGGAACTGGCTGAGTCATTTAAGTCTAGAATTGCAGATGGGCAGTTTGATGTTCTGGCTGAATGTCAGGGACAGGCACTGGAAGGCCTGAAGTTCAAACATCCGTTCTATGATCGTGAAATACCTGTTTTGCTGGGTGACCACGTTACTCTTGATGCCGGTACAGGTATTGTGCATACCGCGCCTGATCACGGTATGGAGGATTTCGCTGTCTGTAATAAATATGGCATTGAGACGATCAATCCTTTAAATGACAACGGCACATATCGTGACAATGTTGAACTCTTCGCTGGCGAGCACGTCTATAAAGTTGACGATCATATTGTGGAAGTTCTGAAACAGCAGGGTGTGCTGTTGAGTGTCGGTAAACTGACCCACAGTTATGCTCATTGCTGGAGAACCAAAACCCCACTTATTTACCGTGCCACACCTCAGTGGTTTATTTCCATGGACAAAGCGGGTCTTAAGCAACAGGCCATGGATGCGATCAAGCAGATCCGTTGGGTACCTGCCTGGGGACAGAATCGTATCGAAGCAATGGTAGACCAGAGCCCTGACTGGTGTATTTCCAGACAAAGAACGTGGGGTGTCCCTATTGCTTTCTTTGTCCATAAAAACACCGGAGACCTGCATCCTGAAACGTCCAGGTTGATAGAGGAAGTTGCACAGCGAGTGGAGAAAGAGGGGATTAATGCCTGGTGGAAAATAGAGTCGCAGGAGCTACTCGGGGCTGAAGCTGATCAGTATGAGAAAGTCACGGATACATTGGATGTCTGGTTTGACTCTGGGGTGACTCACGATGCGGTACTTCGCAAGCGGGAGGAGTTGGGGCAATTTCCGGCAGATATATATCTGGAAGGTTCTGACCAGCACCGTGGATGGTTCCAGTCTTCATTGAAAACCTCTATTGCCATGAATGGTGTAGCACCCTACAAGCAAGTGTTGACGCATGGTTTCACCATTGATGAGAAAGGCCACAAAATGTCCAAGTCTTTGGGCAATGGTATAGAGCCACAACAAGTCATGGATACCTTAGGGGCAGACATTTTGCGGTTGTGGATTGCTGCGACCGACTATAGTGGTGACATGACAGCGTCTCAGGAAATTCTGAAGCGTACTGCAGACTCCTATCGCCGTATTCGTAATACCAGTCGCTTTCTGTTGTCCAACCTTGAAGGTTTTGAGCCAGCAAAAGATCTGGTAAGCGATAAAGATTTGTTGAGCTTGGATCGTTGGATATTGCGTCGTACTGCAAAACTGCAGAGAGAGATCCAGAAGTCTTATGAAAACTATCAGTTTTTACATGTGTACCAAAAGGTTCATAACTTTTGCGTGCTGGAGCTGGGCGGTTTTTATCTGGATATTATTAAGGATCGTCAATACACCATGCCATCTGAGAGTGTGGGACGACGCAGTTGTCAGACAGCCATGTACCATATCATCGAAGCTATGGTACGTTGGATTTGCCCGATCCTGAGCTTTACGGCAGAGGAAATCTGGACCTATATCCCAGGTGAAAGATCTGAGTCGATATTTCTGGAAACCTATTACGAACCCATCCAGGACTTTTCTGAAGATCCAGATATGGACGATGCGTACTGGCGAAACATTATTGAAGTCAAGACAGCTGTAAACAAAGTGATTGAAACGGCTCGTAATGACGGAAAAGTAGGTGGGAATTTACAAGCCGTCGTACATCTATATTGTGATGACCAACTTGCAGCTGACCTCGGTAAGCTTGGAGAAGAATTCCGTTTTGTGACGATTACTTCCGAGGCCCATGTTCATCCTCTGAGTGAAGCTACGGCCGATGCAGTCAGTACCGATATCGAAGGTTTGAAGATCTCGATTCATGCGTCATCACATTCGAAGTGTGTGCGCTGTTATCACCATCGTGAAGATGTTGGACAGCATGCGGACCACCCGGAAGTATGCGGACGTTGTGTTGATAATATTGACGGGGCGGGTGAAATCCGCCGTTACGTCTGATCTCTGTATATGAGTGAGAGGTGGATGTGAAAGTTGGTCCAAATACCACAGTGACATTGCATTTTGCCATTCGTCTACCGGACGGTGCAGAAGTGGACTCCAATTTCGGAGGTAACCCTGCCGAGTTTAAGGTTGGGGACGGAAATCTGTTGCCTGGGTTTGAGGAAAGCCTGTTTGGTATGAGTGCTGGAGAACGTCGTTGTATTTCGATTCCGCCAGAAAAAGGTTTTGGAATGCCCAACCCTCAAAATCTGCAGCACTTTCAAAGAAGCCAGTTTGATGAACAGATGGAGATTCGGCCTGGTTTGGTTGTTTCCTTTTCTGATGCAGCCAATTCCGAGTTGCCCGGAGTGGTAAAAGAAGTCAACGAAGACAGTATCGTGGTCGATTTTAATCATCCCTTATCCGGTAAAACGCTGGAGTTTGATGTGGAAATCCTGCGGGTCTGTGAGTCAGGTTAATAGTCTATGAAATTGATGTTAGCGAACCCGCGTGGATTTTGTGCCGGAGTCGACCGGGCCATCGATATTGTCAATCGCGCTCTGGATTTGTTTGGAAGCCCTTTGTATGTCCGCCATGAAGTGGTTCATAACCGCTTTGTGGTTGATGGCTTGCGTGAACGTGGTGCCGTGTTTGTCGATGAGTTGGACGAAGTGCCCGATGATCATATTGTCATTTTCAGCGCTCATGGTGTGTCTCAGGCTGTTCGCCGTCAGGCTGAACAGCGCGGTCTGAAAGTATTTGATGCCACGTGTCCACTGGTGACTAAGGTTCATTTGGAAGTGGCGAAATATAGTAAAGAGGGGATGGAGTGCATTCTTATCGGCCATAAAGGACACCCAGAAGTCGAAGGAACAATGGGGCAATATGATGATGGCAATGGCGGAGCGATATATCTGGTAGAGTCTGAGCAGGATGTCGCCAGGATGACGGTAAAAGATCCCTCTCGGTTGGCTTATGTTACGCAGACCACGCTGTCAATGGATGACACCGCTAAGGTAATTGATGCCTTGAGAGCTCAGTTTCCGAAGATCCATGGACCGCGTAAAGATGATATTTGCTACGCCACTCAAAACCGCCAGGACGCAGTGAAGACGCTTGCTCAGCATTGCGATCTGGTGTTGGTCGTGGGCTCCACTAACAGCTCTAACTCAAACCGTCTGCGTGAACTGGCAGAAAGAATGGGTTGTGAGGCCTATCTGATTGATGATGCCAGCCAGATAAACCCCACATGGCTCAACAATAAGGTGTGTGTTGGTATTACTGCCGGTGCATCTGCTCCAGAGGTGCTGGTTCGTCAGGTTATTCATGGTATTCAGCAGTATGTAGATACTGATGTCGTTCATCAAAACGGAATAGAGGAAAATATCACGTTTAGCTTACCTAAAGAGCTGCGCCTGGTTGATCAGGAATAAAAGCGAGTAATACTTCACACTTCAAATCAAATCCTTCCACTGATCCTGCCTAACATTCCTTTCGTCGGTACCTTGGCGTTGTACTGACTGGTTTGATGTATCTTATTGACAAACTTCTGGAGTTTGCCAATGAGACAAAAAAACACCCGCGGATTTACGATTATTGAACTGATGATCACCATCGCAGTTGTTGCAATATTGGCGACTGTGGCGGCTCCGAACATGAGTGACTTCCTTCAGCGTAATCAAATGAATTCATATGTATTCGATGTTGTTGGAGCAATAGCAGCTACACGGTCTGAAGCAGTTACCAGAGGCGAGCGTGTTTCCTTTCAATCTAAAACCAATAATGACTGGTCGGATGGGTGGCAGATTGTCTTGAATTCTGACGCTTCGGTGATCAGGGAAGGAGATGGGTTCCCCAGGGGATCATATGTGATGAACCTGACCGATAGTTCGGGAACGGCTATATATGCATTCAGCATTGACAGTCGTGGAAAGCGTTCCGGAAATGGGAATTTCTCTCTTCAGTTAAATGATGGGGCCGGGCACAGCAAGTCTCTGTCGATTCCCGTTTATGGCTCACCGATTGCCAAGCAGGAGTGATAAATCATGAAGACATGTTCAAGACAGCATGGTGTTGGGATGATCGAAATTCTGGTGGCTTTGCTGGTTATTACCATCGGTTTGGTAGGTGCGACAGGAATGAATGCGGTGGGGCTTAAAAACAGTGTTACTTCAATGAACCGTTCCAATGCCATGTTTCTGGCTAACTCTATCGCTGAAAAAATCAGAAGCACAGGCCCTAACAGCATATATGTCAACCTATCCAGTCCAAGTAATCAGAGCTGCAATGGTGCATCGGTTAACTGCACTACCGATCAACTGGTGACGTTTTACAAGTCAGAATGGTTGTGCCAATTGGGAGCTGGTGGAAGTGTCTGTAAGGATAATCTTAAGGTAGACGGAATTTTACCTGATGCCACAGGCAAAATAACGTTACTGGCAGACCAGAGTTACCAAGTTGAGATCACCTTCAGGGACACTATTGCATTCAATTCCGACGGCTCCAGAGACGCTGACGGCGCCCTTGTCACGTTGACTTCCGTCATTAATCCTAATTGAAGGGTATTTATGAACAGTAGCAAGACAAATATGCACGGCTTTACGCTGGTTGAAATTATGATTGCATTGACGTTGGGATTGATTTTAACGGCCGGTGTAATCGTAATGTTTACGGTTAATTCATCGACACAAAGAGTAGTGCAGGAAAATTCCCGTTTACAGGAAAATGCAAGATTCGCGCTCAACGAAATAATGTTGAAATTACGAATGGTGAATTTCAGTGGCTGTAACTCCAATATTGATTTTTCCAATACAAAAGAGTTTCTGAATACGGCTGATGTCAGTGCCAGTAAAGCCTTTTATAACGATATTGTTACCAATGGCATGATAAACGTTTATAAAGATTCCACTGGTCTGCCGACAGCGCTCAGTTCGGACAGTGCTATTACTGAAGATATCAATGGTATTCAGTCTGACATGCTGGTGATTCGTGGAGTTGATGATCAGGGTGCTCAATTAGTGACTGCTCAAAATGGTGGTACTGATGGTGACATTCAAATAGCGAACACCGGTTATGTTGCAAAAGATGATACGTTGTTTTTGGCAGATTGTGAAAAAGCGGCGTTATTTCAAGCAGGAAATGTCAGTAACTCAGCAAGCACATCAACTATTTCTCTACGCCAAGCAATATCAAATACCGATATTTTCTATGATGATGCAATCCTGTATCAGTATCAGGTTAATGTCTTCTATGTTGGTAAGTCTGATATAAAAAATTCCAAAGGACAGCCTATTCCAGCCCTTTATCAGAAAACCAACAGCGATAATCCTTTCGAACTTGCACAAGGTATCTCTGATCTTAATTTCAGTTTTGGCATTGATACTGATGATGATGGAAAGCCAAATAAATTCGTAGATGCGGGTGAGGTGAGTGCCTCAGAGTGGATAAATGTAACGGTTATCAAAGTACAGGTAACCGCAGTTCCGATTGAAGACATTGGAATGACGACTGGACGGGTTTTCTTTGCCACAGTGAGCTTACGAAATTAGGGGATGTAAACATGCGAAGATCTCAACGGGGTGTTGCCCTGTTAATTGCACTGATTTTTTTGGTTGTGCTGACGCTAATTGGTTTGACATCGATGCGGACAGCTTCGCTTGAAGAGAAAATGACTTCCAACCAAAAAGATTATTATCTGGCGTTTGAAGCAGCAGAACTGGCTTTGAGAGCTGCTGAGACTCAACTAGCAGGACTAACCAGTCTGAACAATTTTTCCGCTTCGCCTACAAATGGCTTGTATGCGTTTCATTCACTGAGTTCGAAAGTATGGACGACAGTCGACTGGAATAGTAATGCCATCAGTGTGACCGGGCTTGCCAAACAGACGACTGCCGAAGCCCCAAAATACATAATCGAATTTTTAACGACAATAACGAAACCGGTCGATGATTTGAATATGGACAATGATACAGACAATAAAGTGGTTGGAGCGACATACAATATTTTCAGAATTACCGCTCGTGGTAAAAGTGGACGTGGTGGTGTCGTATTTCTTCAGGAAAACTATGGTGTGAGGGGAGTAATATGAAACGATTGTGGATACATGCATTATTGTTGTTATGGGCTTTTCCGGCTTATGCAGGTGAAGTTCTGCTCTCCGAAAATCCTTTGGAAGTACCTGTCGGTGTTGAGCCGAATATCGTTTTTGTGATGGATGATTCCGGCAGTATGAGTTGGGATGCCATGACCCAGACTTATAGCGCCAGCGGGTTATTTATAAATAACCAGCCTGGCGAAACTAACATATCAGATGCTGGTAACATTGTTAATGCGACATATCCTAGTCGCTGGTGTTCAGGTGGCATTTGTACATGCCTGCCAAATAAAGGCTGGGGTGGCGGATATAGTTTGGTTGCTGCTTTTAATGGGATAAGAAGAGATGAATGCCGGGTTGCTGCTGCCAATTCATGGCGTTTTCGTAACTCTGATTTCAATCCCATGTATTATAACCCTTCTCGTACTTACGTTCCGTGGCCTGGACGTTCGGCATTTACATTTAATGGAGAACCAGTTCCTTATTCTGAGTTGATTGAAAAATTTAAACAAAGCAAAGGCATTGCTGATAATGTCTTGGTTGGTTTGGATGATCCCTATAATCCAACGGAATGGATGGATCTGACTTCGGATAGCATTTTTTTGGATAATAACGGAAATCGTGAAAGCCCGAATGGCAATGAGTTGCGCTATTACGAGTGGCAAGATACTGATGGTGATGGTTATTTTGATAATTCAGATGCAATTACAGAAGTCAAAATTTCCACTCTGACGGCGACAGAAAAAGAAAACTTTCAAAACTGGTTTAACTTTTATCGCTCAAGAAAACTAGCTGCCAAGGGCGCGATTATGAAGGTCCTGGAAGATATGGCCAATGTCCGCGTTGGTTATACGGTGCTTAACAATTATTCCCGTGACAGTATGTCAGTCGCTAATATTAATGGTAGCCCTCTTTCGGTGGGCAATAATAAGTACAAGCTGTTTTCACACATTGGCCAAACTAAGGCTGATGGTAGTACACCATTGAGACAGGCTCTATATGAAACAGGGCAGTACTTTAGTTGTTCATCGACCGATAACCGTTTTGGGAGTGGTGCCTGTCCTATATACACCGCCAATGATGGTGGCATGTGTCAGAAAAACTATGTAGTTCTGCTGTCCGATGGAGAGTGGTCGGGAAAATTGTCCAAGAACTTTGGCAATGTAGATCAAACAGGACGTTTTGCAGGAGGCAGTTTTGCTGACGATCAGAGCAATAGACTAGCTGATCTGGCCATGTACTACTATCGCAATGATCTGCGCTCATCCTTGAGTGATAAAGTTTCCATATCAGACGTTGACTATGATCGTAGTAATCTGAGTAAGAATAACCAGGACTATGTTATGCATCAGCATTTAAAAACTTATACCGTGGCGTTTGGGTTGCCATCAGGTGTGGATGAAAATGCGATTTATGACATGTATAAAAATAACGTAACTTCCTATTCCTGGGGAACCAACAAAGTTACCGATATGGTTCACGCTGCCTATAATGGCAGGGGGTTTTTCTATTCTTCCAATAACCCTGATGAGCTGACACGTAGTCTGAAAAATGCCTTTCTCAATATTCAAGGTGAGCAGAACGGTGCTTCAGGTATTTCTTTGAGTTCGCAATCAGTTAGCGAAGGAAAAGTGCGTTTGTTTCATGCAGTCTATACCGATGATTATACGGGTGAATTGGAAGGTATTCCCTATAAAGGTGATGTTCTGGACGAGAGTGCCAAGTGGCGGGCATCTGATCAGCTTGAAGCTTTAATTGAAGATCCTCAACAGAAGCGTAATGTCTATACCTACAACCCTGAATCCCATAAAGGGGTGGAGTTTGATTACGCTAATCTGACCCAGACTCAGAAAGACTATTTTGAAACGGGCGTGTCCAATATGACGCTTCCGGCTAGTTATAATGGTAAAATTGGTGATGAGAGGGTTCGCTATATTACCGGTGATATCAGGAATGATGATCCGAACTACATCGGTAGCAATGAATCGGTAGGACAGTTACGAGACCGTAATGGTTATCTTGGCGATATTGTGAACTCGACACCAGTGTTCGTCGGTTCGCCAGCCTATTCAAAAAAACGTGATTTTGGGATGTTTCCGACTGGCAAATACAACACCCATTACAATTCGTACCGTAACCGGAAACCTATGCTTTATGTAGGAGCGAATGACGGTATGTTCCATGGTTTTGATGCGAGTACCGGCAATGAACAATTTGCCTATGTTCCAAATATTGCCATGCCAAAGCTCTACGAATATACCTTGCCCTCCTATAACCACCAATTCTATGTTGATGGCACTCCGGCTGTTAGCGAAGCTTATGTCGGAAACAGTTGGAAAACTATTTTGGTCAGTGGTTTAGGTGCCGGTGGAAAAGGTTATTTTGGCCTGGATGTCACAGATCCCGATAATCTGAGTGAAAACAGCGTGTTGTGGGAGTTTCCGGACAAGTTGTCTGATCTGGACGTTGGTGGAAATCAATCCTGCCTTGGTTACAGCTTTAGTAAGCCCACAATCGTCATGACCAACCAGGATGGAGGCAATGGAGAAAAGCGCTGGGCCGCAATCTTCGGTAATGGTTATAACGCAGCTGAATGTGGTGGTACAGGAAAGCATGAGTCTGCTTTATTCGTAGTGTTTCTGGATGGTTATAGCGCCACCGGAGGATGGGGAGTGGAAGGTAATAACTATGTCATCATTCCAACGGGCAATGATGAGTTCACCGTTGATATCGATACCGACAATGACGGTAACAAGGAACGGGTAACTTATTCCAACGGTCTGGGAGAGCCCAGAGCAGTGGATACCAATGCCGATGGTGTTGTTGATTACATATATGCTGGTGACTATGCCGGAAATATGATGCGTTTTGACTTACGTGGAGATGTTAATCAGTGGTCATCAAAAACTCTGTTCAAAGCCAGTTACAACAGCGATCCGACCAGCACATCCGCGGGAACATGGCAGCCGGTTGTGAATCAACCCGTCGCCATTCGCAATGATAAGGGGGGAATGGTTGTCATATTTTCTACTGGCAGCTGGATGAGTACTTCAGATGCGACTTCAAACGATATTCAGTCTTTGTATGGTGTTTGGGATACGCTTAATGACTCAGATTATCAAACTATTTTGACACCTCGTAGTCTTCAAGCGCAGCAACTGAGCAATCACGCCGATAGCATTAGTAACCGGCAGTACCGGACAGTCACAGACAAGTCTCTTGATTATTCGACGAACGGATATATGGGGTGGAAGATTGACTTCGACTTATGCCCATCGGCGACAGCTTGTGCTAAGGAAGATAAGGGGGAGCGAATTATTCGAAGAATGGTACTGGTGGATGAAACCTTATTTGGCGTTACAACGATTCCTTCTGCAAATGTTATGTGTTCTACCGGAAATGGTGGTTGGCTGTTTGCGTTTAAAGCGTTGACAGGCGGCGAATCTCCGATAGGAACGGTTTTTGATATGAACGAAGATCAAAAATACGATGACAAAGACCAAAATAACAACCAGCAAAATGCTGCCATGACAACAGCGGGTTATGGAAACAGCGGTTCATCTTCGGACATATTGATTTATTTCAATGAAAACGGCGCCAATATTGGAACCCAGAATAAGGGCGAGCCAGCCAGCATTGGTGTGAATATCGGTCTTAGCGGTTTGACCGGAGAATTGTCCTGGAAAGAACTGGTGTCTGATAACTAATGACTAAGAGGCAAATGAATATGTTTGGTTTTTTCCTGAAGTCTGTGACTATGTTCTGGGTCTTGTGTCTGAGTATCAATGCTTTTTCTGCAGGCGTAATACCAGAAGGATACCCGGAGAGTGGTCAAGCAGTCAGAATCATGAGTATTGATACGGTTAACTATACGCTGGAAACCAGTGGTTATATTTTCAAAGTGAGCCGGAATGTATATGTCCGCTCAAAGGACGGTAAAAAGAAGTATTTGAGCGAGATCAATCGCAGAGCCACAGCTGTAATCGTGGTAGACGACAAGCAACAGGTAACCCAGATATGGGAAATGCCAGATAGTTTATTCAAGGATTACTAACGATGAGATATGTAAACAGAGGCTTTACTTTGATTGAAGTTATGATTGTCGTTGCAATTATTGCGATTCTAGCGGCAATAGCAGTTCCTTCGTATCGTCACTATGTTGTGAAAACCTATCGCTCAGATTGTCAGATGGCGCTTGAAGGATTGGCAAATGCGATGGAGAGACATTACACCACGTCAGTACCTTCAACGTATGCGGGGGCCGCAAAAAATGGTGATACTGGTGCGCCAACGATTTTTGCATCTCAGGCTCCCGTCGATGGTGCAAACAAGCAATGTAATTTAAGCATTGAGCAGGCAAATGCCTCAACATACACGTTGTCAGCTGTACCAATTAATAATCCATCATCAGGACAAGTCAGCGTCTTGGTGGGGGATGGGGTATCGACATTGAATTCCCAGGGCGTGCGTTGTTGGTATAAGGGTGATTCGGCTTATTCGGCGACCACATCCACTGTTTGTTCAAACTGGAAATAAGGAGTCCGTTAACCTGGCATAATCATGTGCCAGGTTAATCAAACTGAAACCCATCCAGTATTTTGACGTTGAAGAACTTCAGCAACGAATCGATCTTGATGATGACTGTCCATCCAAATGTTGATCTCTATCTTTGTCAATACCGGTCCACATCCTTCCCTGACGATTTATAATGACACCATAGGCTGGTACAAATGCTCTGCTGGAACAGATTGAAAATGTACCATTTTGGTTGGCTTTATGTGTGGTTCCGGTTGGATCGTATTGTAATGCATTGCTGTTTTTGACGGGGTTCCATAACAATGTCACTTCCGGTAATGGATCATATTGTGAAACCATCGTGTCTTCCGGATCAAACACCCGATTCGCATTCTGATCATAGAAGATGGAATATCCTTTGCTCCATAAGTCGGTACATTTGCCCTGAAACAGTGGGCACATAGTTACGGTTGTATTATTAAAAACGGCGCTTTCTCTGGCTGTTTGTATCTGATTTTGCAGAATAAACAGAGCTGATTTGACTTTGTTGGTTTCTAAAAGTGTCGAAAATGCAGGCATTGCAACTGCTACCAGTATGCCTGCAACCGCGATGACCAGCATGAGTTCAATTACCGAAAATCCTTTTCCTTTCATGACAATATCCCTTTTTAATTTTTATCTGCCCGGAATACTGTCTTTACTTCTTATCGATCTCAATCAATGTTTTTAAAGTAGCGTGATTCTATACCCATGGTTTACTAAAACGATACTTCGTCATTCGAGCCCCAGTTTTTTAAGCTTATACCTCATAGCTCTGAAGGTGATTCCCAGATTTTTGGCTGCAGCAGTTTTATTCCAACGTGTTGCCTCCAGAGCATCAGTTATAACCTTTCTTTCGATTGACTCGAGATAATCCTCAAGATTGCTGCCAGCTTCGTATTCGGGCGTCTCCAATGTGCCCAGGTGGCTGCCTGAACTTGCTGAGTTAGAAGAATCACTCCGCCGCAGGGCCAGATCTTTAGGCTCAATTTTGACGCCGTCTGACATGGCGAAAGCACGCTCCAGGATATTCTCCAGCTCTCGAATATTACCGGGAAAATCGTATATCTGCAGTGCTTCCTGAGCGCTTCTGCTCAGTTCTCTAGGGCGGACTCCATATGATGTGGCCAGTTTTTCGAGATAGTGATGGGCCAAAAGAGGAATGTCTTCAAATCTTTCCCGCAGCGGTGGAATATCCAATTGGATAACATTGATTCGATAAAACAGATCCTGACGGAAGTTCTGATCTTCTACTTCATCCAGCAGGTTTTTATGACTGGCGCTGAGTATTCTAACATTAACCGGCAATTCCTTTTGTGATCCTACCGGGCGGATGGATTTTTCCTGAATTGCGCGTAATAACTTCACCTGCATGTTAAGAGGGAGATCGGCGACTTCATCCAGAAATAACGTGCCTCCGTTCGCTGCCTGGAAAAATCCCTCTTTGTCAGCAATGGCCCCAGTAAAGCTGCCTTTTTTGTGACCAAAAAACTCACTTTCCATCAATTCCGATGGAATGGCACCGCAGTTCACAGCAATAAATGGTTGCTCGGCTCGTGGTCCCTGGTTGTGAATATAGCGAGCAATGAGTTCTTTTCCCGTGCCAGACTCTCCGTTGATAAACACCGCAGCCTGACTGCGAGCCAATTTTTCAGAATTTTCCAAAAGCTCTAAAAAAGGCTCAGATTTGCCGATGAGATTACTTTGCCGGCTTGTTTCCTGCTCAGGCATACGGATCCGATTTGCCAGCTTAAGCGCAGAATGTACTAGATCTCTGAGTTGTTGCAGATCTACAGGTTTGGAGACAAAGTCAAATGCTCCTCGTTTTAGTGCGTCAATTGCGGAATCCATCGTGCCATGGGCAGAGATCACTGCAACTGGAATATTACTGTATTTTTGCTGTATTGTTTCCACCAGATCCAGGCCATTTCCATCTGGCAGATTCATATCTGTCAGACAGATATGGATCTCTTTTTCCGCGAGTAATTTTTGTGCTTGTGCCAGAGTGGTTGCAGCAATTGTTCCCAGCCCCATACGACCAAGGGTAATTTCCAGAAGTTCAACAATGTCCGGTTCGTCGTCTATGATTAGTGCGGTTGCCAAGGTATCCATAGTATCATTCCATATATGTCAAACGGTTTGGGTGAGAAAATAATATCCTAAAACAGCATCCAATTGTTGCTGATGAACCTTGTTCTGGTGGTTCTGCCAGCATGATTTGAGACTGATTTGTTTCACAAAGTTCCTTCGTAAGAAACAAGCCCAGTCCGGTACCTGTTTTTTCGGTGGTGAAGAAAGGTTCAAACAATTTATCGCGGTTTTCTGCTGAAATGCCCGGGCCGAAATCGATAACGTCGAGATATGGCTGGTTGTTGGCATTCAGTATGCCGGCCACAATTTCAACTTCACAGCGCTCTCCAGCCATTTCACTATACCTAAGACCATTACTGATCAGATTGGTCAATACCTGTTGTAGATGTGAAGGATCAAACTTGATCATCAGATCGTCAGCAACGCGCGTTTCGATTTTGGCATCTTTATGGGCTTCCTGAAAAATAACCAGAAAATCCATTAGCCAATCCTTTAAGCTAATAATTTCAGCATTGGATTCAGCACGACGCGACAACTGAAGAATGTTTTCGATAATCGTGTTCATCCGCTGAGAGTGATTCTTGATGATTTGAATCATGCGGGCATCGGTCTGATCAATATTCGGCGACTCTTCCAGTAGCTGTGCTGCATGACTGATTGCTCCCAGTGGATTGCGAATTTCATGGGCAATACTGGCGGTAAAACGCCCCAAAGAAGCAAGCTTTAGCTGTTGGGCCTGCTGAGCGGTTTTACTGGTGTCTTCCATAAATATGATAACGTCGGAATCTTTATTATTCTGCAGTGATGTGAAGTTCACAAAGACTTCGGGCATTTTGGGGTGAATTTTTATGATATGCGAAGCGATATGCTCCTGTTTCAGCCATTGTTGCAACAGTTCACATATTACGGGCGGTAACTTTTGGTTTTGGATGGATTTTGTTTCTGAGTCGGTAATCAAGCGTGCCGCGGCCTGATTGCTGGTATGAATGACTCCTTTAATTGAGCTCACTATGATGCCTGTGTGCATCCGCTGTAGGATAAGCTGGTTAGTAGCCTCAAGACTCAGTATGTTTTCTGCCTGGATTTCCGCCAGTTGCTCACTGGAACGGGTGCGGCTCATTAGATACTGAATGACGATTGTAGTAGCGAAAAACGCTAATCCGAGAAAGGCTGCCTGTTGTGGATTGTTCGGTGTAATGCCCGACAACAGTTCTGTATAGACCACCGAAGAGGTTGCGAAGGCTGCCAATAACAGGCTGTTTCTGAATGACAGAAACAATGTTCCCACCGCGACGCTGACAATAATGAGGTTGCCCAGGCCACTGGTGACACCACCAATGGTTTTCAGGGCCAATGTCAGTAGCATGATATCGGTTATCATAATTGCCAGGACAGACGTTTGACTGAGTAGCTGTTTGACTGTGATGGTGATGGCAATCGCACAGAGGACCAGATAAAAGCCCAGGCTGACAATTATCGTTTCTCGGGCATTGTCGATGGAAAAGCTAAACGACAGCCATCCGAGTTGTATCATCAGAAAAAGCAGGCTGGCGAGAGCAATGCGGTAGAGATTGAAAAAGCTCATCAGCACGTTCTGACGGCGCCTGCTAAGGTTGGTAATGCTGACGGTTTGATTTTCCATTGAATGATTTATTGCTGCAGGTTATGCAGTCCCTTATTTTTTAAGTCAGTATAAAGCCAACATCAGGTTGTATTCCATTCGAATATCGTTGCAATCTGAGTGCCTTTGCGCAGAATACGGACTTGGTTTATTTGGAGTGGTATGAGTTTGAATAGTCTGAAAGTGGCGCTGGCGCAAGATGAGTTTCCGGTTGGAGATATTTCCGGGAATGCTGAAAAAATGATCACATTGGCCCGTCGTGCAATGGAACAGAATGCGCGGGTGATCGTATTTCCTGAATTGACCATCACTGGATATCCTCCAGAGGATTTATTACTGCGTCCGAGTATGGCGACGCGGGTCGAAGCTGCCATGAACATTCTGCTCGAAGCCGGGTTGCCAATCTATATGGTGGTCGGATTTCCCAAATCTGAAGACGGTCTGCTGTATAACAAGCTGGCTGTTATCTATGAAGGACAAATCCTCGTTGAATATGCCAAGCAACGACTGCCTAATTACCAGGTGTTTGATGAAAAACGTTATTTTTCTGAAGGTCAGGGCACCAGCGTTATTGAGATAGATGGGTTTCGGTGCGGATTGACGATTTGTGAGGATATCTGGTTCGATCAACCAGTCAGTGATGCAACCGAATCTGGCGCGGAGATACTGTTTAACATCAATGGTTCACCCTACCACATTGACCGGGACGGACAGCGCCGGGACAGGGTCAGTCAGGTGGCCGAAAAATATCGACTCTGCGTCGTCTATGTCAATCACAATTGTGGTCAGGATGAACTGGTGTTTGATGGCGGTTCAATGGTTGTGACTCCTGACGGAGTCCAGCATACCCTGCCGACCTATGAATCAAGACTGGATATCGTGGAGCTGCGCCGAAATGACCAGGATATTGAGGTCATAGAGGGTTCTGTCATTCCACCCCGACCCAGATATGAAAGCGTTTATATGGCGTTGATTCAGGGCCTGCGCGCCTACGTCAACCGTAACGGTTTCACTGGAGTGGTGATGGGTCTTTCCGGTGGCATTGATTCTGGGTTATCACTGGCAATAGCGGTTGATGCTTTGGGACCTGAACGCGTGCATGCGGTGATGCTACCGTTTGAATATACCTCCCAGATGAGCCAGGATGATGCCAAAACTGAGGCAGAAGCTCTGGGGGTTCGGTATTCAGTGTTGCCGATAGTCAGTATGTTCCATGCCGGGATGGAGACTCTTAAACCTTTATTTGATGGTTTGCCGGTGGATACTACCGAACAAAACCTACAGGCTCGTATTCGCGGACAACTGCTGATGGCGATATCCAACAAGACCGGATACATGGTACTCACAACCGGAAATAAGTCCGAAATGGCCGTCGGTTATGCCACTCTTTATGGCGACATGTGCGGGGGATTTAATGTCCTGAAGGATGTTCCCAAAACCCTGGTGTTCGAACTGGCTCGTTATCGAAATACCCTGAGTCCTGTAATTCCGCAGCGAGTCATTGATCGTCCACCATCTGCAGAACTCGCACCGGATCAGAAAGATGAAGACAGTCTGCCACCTTATGCCATATTGGATCAGCTGATAGAGCGCTATGTTGAGAACGATGAGTCGTTAGAGAGTATTGTTGCCGCTGGATTTGACAGGGCGGATGTTACCAAAGTGATTCGCCTGATTGATATTAATGAGTATAAGCGCAGGCAGGCCCCAGAGGGCGTCAGGATAACATCCAGAGGATTTGGGCGGGACCGCCGTTACCCGATTACCAATGCCTGGAAACCGGGTATCTGAGTCAGGTAAAACACTACCTGACTGGCTTGAAACGGCCTTTGTTCAGGCTGGGGTGGTCTGGAAAATTGGATTGCAGTATGGCAATGGTCTTTTGTTGCAGATCCGGCTGGTCCATCTCGCCATAAGCGGTTGCCAGAATAGCCAACGCATCGGCGGACGCAGTGCTGCCTTCATATTGTTCCAGTACTGTAACTGCGCGATTGGCTGCGGCGACCCAGGCTCCACGGCGAAGGTAAAAATCAGCCACGACCAGCTCATGCCGGGCCAGACGGTTACGAATAATATTCATTTTATAACGGGCGTCAGGCGCATATTCGCTTTTAGGAAAGCGAAAGACAAAATCATCCAGATAGGTAAACGCCATATCCGCAGCCGATGGGTTCCGCGCTTCAGGATAATTACCGTTGACGATGGAAGTTCCTTTCAGAGATAGATCATAAGCGGCCAATCCGCGCAGATACCAGGCATATTCTACTTGCGGATCATCTGGATTTAACCGCACGAAGCGGTCTGCCAATACGACTGCCTCGGCCAGGTCTCTGGATTTGTAGGTCGCATAAATCTGATCCAGTTGAACCTGCACTGCGTAGCGGCTAAATGGATACAGATCCTCCATTTGCTTCAACTTACTCATTGCCGTGGTGTAGTTTTTCCTCTCCATGCTCTTTGCGGCGGCCTGGTAAAGGGACTCCTCATCCACGACCCTGGTAGCACAGGAGCTGACAATCAAGGTAGTAATAAGAATGGCTGGGATTTTTGAGAAAGCTAATAACTTCATTCGAAGATTCAACATCGGTTGTCTACAATGGGCGCACATTTAACCACAGCAGATTTTCAGATGGCAGATCATATTTCTTTAAAAGTGACCGTTCCCAATGAATTAGGCCAGAAACGGCTGGATCAGGTCGCGGCTGAGTTGTTCCAGGAATATTCCCGCAGCCGGCTTCAGTCCTGGATTAAAGACGGACAGCTGAAGGTGGACGGGGAGGCGCGTAAAATCAAAGAAAAGCTGATTGGTGGAGAAATACTGACCCTGGAGGCTGAGCTGACCCCTGAAGGGGAATGGCTGGCTCAGGATATTCCACTGGAAGTTGTGTATGAAGACGACCAGATTATCGTCATTAACAAACCTGCTGGTCTGGTGGTACATCCTGCAGCTGGAAATCCAGATGGAACGGTATTGAATGCGATGCTGTTTCGATATCCTGAAGTGATTAATCTACCCAGGGCCGGTATTGTGCACCGGCTTGATAAGGATACTTCTGGCCTGATGGTGATTGCCCGTACGTTGGAGTCGCAGAACAGTCTTGTACAGCAACTGCAGAGCCGTGAAATGGGGCGTGAATATGAGGCCGTTTGCATGGGTGTATTAACCGGCGGGGCGACCATTGATGAGCCCATTTCCAGACATAACACTAACCGCTTGAAAATGGCAGTCCATCCAACCGGTAAAGAAGCTGTGACTCATTATCGGGTGTTGGAACGTTTTCAGAATCATACTCATATTAGAGTTAAGCTGGAAACCGGCAGAACGCATCAGATTCGCGTGCACATGGCCTTTATTCAGCATCCTTTGGTTGGAGACCCTTTATACGCAGGACGGATGCGTTTACCGAAACAATGCGGCCCAGACCTGACGGAAGCACTTAAACACTTCCAGCGTCAGGCGCTGCATGCCAAGGCGCTGCAGTTAAAACATCCGCAAAGTGGTGAGCTCATGCGGTGGGAGGTTGAGTTACCCGAGGATTTACATAACCTGCTGGAGACCCTGCGAGAGGATCATCAGCAGGCAGGTGGTAACTGGTGAACAGTCTCGAATGGCTGGACTGGCCTGCGCCGGCATCGGTGAAAGCCTGCTATACCACTCGAACGGGTGGGTTCAGTCATGCACCGTTCGATAGTTTCAATCTGGCCCGCCATGTGGGCGATAGTGAGGCGGCGGTGACCGCCAACCGGCAGCGGTTGCTGGAGTTAACGGGGGTGCCAGTATGTTGGCTGAATCAGGTACATGGCACTGGGGTGGTACCGGCTTCTCCGGAAAATATCGGTGCTGACGCAGATGCAGCATATGTTTGTATGCCGGAAATGGCGGCCGGGGTCATGACAGCAGATTGTTTGCCGGTGTTTTTATGTCATCGCAATGGTAATCAGGCGGCAGTTGTTCATGCCGGATGGCGTGGATTATTAGCTGGAGTCATCGAGTCAACTGTTAACAAATGTGGTGGAGCCGGGAGTGACTGGATAGCTTATCTCGGTCCTGCAATTGGTCCAGCTGCTTTCGAAGTTGGAG
This sequence comes from Gynuella sp., assembly GCF_050297175.1. Lineage (NCBI taxonomy): Bacteria > Pseudomonadati > Pseudomonadota > Gammaproteobacteria > Oceanospirillales > Saccharospirillaceae > Gynuella > Gynuella sp. The sequence goes on from NZ_JBNKSF010000038.1 coordinate 58,708, forward strand.
CAGAAGTCAGGCAGGCTTATATCTCTGCCAACACCGTTCACGAAAAAGCGTTTCAGCCATTGCCAACTCCGGGTAAGTATCTGGCAGATATCTATCAATTGGCCCGGCAAAATCTGCAGCAGCTGGGTATTGGGCTTATTTATGGTGGTCAGTCTTGTACTGTGACCGAATCAGAGCGGTTTTTTTCTTATCGTCGTGATCACACCACTGGCAGAATGGCCAGTTTGATCTGGATTGAATAAATCCTGTTTAGCTGTTGTCAGTCAATTGAAAAGTTTTTGCTGACCCCCACCTATGCAGACAAGTATAAACATTGAATTTGTGGGGACATTATGAGAATAGATCGATTAACCAGTAAGTTGCAGCTGGCATTGTCCGATGCTCAGTCTGTAGCGGTTGGTAAAGATCATAACTTTATCGAACCGGTGCACTTATTGAGCGCCATGTTGGAACAGCAAAGTTCCAGTATCCGACCTCTGCTGCAAAAAGCGGGTGCCAATATTCTGGCATTGCGGGAACAGGTTATGGAAAAACTGGATCGCATGCCAACTGTTCAGAATCATGACGGTGACGTACATATGTCCAATGACCTTGGGCGGATTTTGAATGTTGCCGACAAACAGTCGCAAAAAAGAAATGATCAGTTCATTTCCAGTGAAATTGTTTTACTGGCCATGGTTCAGGACAAAAGTGATATCTCCAGCATGCTGCGGGAGTCCGGCGTAACCGTGGATGCATTGAGTCATTCCATCGATCAGGTCCGGGGCGGCCAGGGCGTTGATTCGCAACAGGCTGAAGAAACCCGTCAGGCTCTGGATCGCTATTGTATTGATCTGACTGAAAGGGCTGAGCAGGGAAAACTTGATCCGGTCATTGGTCGGGATGATGAAATCAGGCGGACTATTCAGGTTCTGCAGCGTCGGCGTAAAAATAACCCTGTGCTGATTGGAGAACCTGGAGTCGGCAAAACTGCGATTGTTGAAGGGCTGGCGCAAAGAATTGTCAATGGTGAAGTGCCGGAAGGTTTGAAGAACAAAAAGGTGCTGTCTCTTGATATAGGTGCGCTATTGGCTGGTGCTAAATTTCGCGGTGAGTTTGAAGAGCGATTGAAAGCAGTCCTGAATGAGTTGTCCAAGCAGGAAGGGCAAATCATATTGTTTATCGATGAATTACATACCATGGTGGGTGCCGGAAAGTCAGAAGGTGCTATGGATGCCGGTAATATGTTGAAACCGGCATTGGCGCGAGGAGAGCTGCATTGTGTGGGTGCCACAACGCTGGATGAGTATCGTCTGTTTATCGAAAAAGATGGTGCGTTGGAACGACGCTTTCAGAAAGTTTTTGTAGGTGAGCCGAATGAGGAAGATTCGATTGCCATACTTCGCGGATTGAAAGAACGTTATGAAATTCACCACGGTGTCAGCATCAACGATTCGGCTTTGATTGCGTCAGTGAAACTATCTCAGCGTTATATTACAGATCGACAATTACCGGACAAGGCGATTGATCTGATTGACGAGGCAGCTTCCAGAATTCGTATGGAAATCGATTCCAAACCGGAGGCCATGGATCGCCTCGAACGCCGCTTGATTCAATTGAAAATAGAAGCCGAGGCGCTCAAAAAAGAAGACGATGCGGCTTCTAAACTTCGTTTGGAAAACCTGCGTGAAACCATCAACGGGGTTGAACGTGAGTATGCTGATCTCGAAGAGATATGGAATACAGAAAAAGCGTCTCTGCAGGGATCACAGCAGATCAAAGAGAAGCTCGAAGATGCGCGCCTGCAAATGGAAAATGCACGCCGGGCCGGTGATCTGGCGCGAATGAGTGAGCTTCAGTATGGTTTGATTCCAGAACTGGAAAAACAGTTGGATATGGCAACTCAGGCGGACATGATGGATATGCAGTTGCTGCATAATCGGGTAACGGAGGAGTCCATTGCCAAGATTGTCAGCCGTTGGACCGGTATCCCAGTTGATAAGATGCTCGAAGGTGAACGTGATAAGTTGTTGCGTATGGAAACCGACCTGCATGACAAGGTCATCGGTCAGGACGAAGCGGTAGTTGCTGTGGCGAATGCTATTCGCAGATCCCGCTCAGGGCTGAGTGATCCCAACCGTCCTAATGGCTCGTTCTTGTTTTTGGGGCCAACGGGAGTGGGTAAAACAGAATTGTGCAAAGCATTGGCTGAATTTCTGTTTGATACTCAGGAAGCTATGGTGCGCATAGATATGTCAGAGTTTATGGAGAAGCATTCTGTTGCCCGTCTGGTTGGTGCTCCTCCGGGATACGTTGGGTATGAAGAAGGCGGGTATCTAACTGAAGCTGTCCGCAGGAGACCCTATTCTGTTCTATTACTCGATGAGGTCGAGAAAGCCCATTCGGACGTATTTAATATTCTGTTACAGGTGCTGGATGATGGTCGTTTGACCGATGGTCAGGGCAGAACCGTGGATTTCCGTAATACCGTTATAGTCATGACCTCCAACCTCGGATCTGAAATTATTCAGAATATGGCTGGTGAAGAAAACTACGAGGATATGAAGCGTGCGGTTATGGATGTGGTAGGTAGTCACTTCCGACCTGAGTTTATTAACCGTGTAGATGATTTGGTTGTGTTTCATCCACTGTTGCGTGAACAGCTCAGGGGCATTGCTAATATTCAGATCGCACAATTGCGTAAGCGCCTGGATGATCAGCAAATTGGTCTGGAGTTGATGCCTGAAGCAATGAGCTATCTCTGTGAAGCGGGTTATGACCCTGTATATGGTGCCAGACCGCTGAAACGGGTGATACAGAAAGTCCTGGAGAATGAGCTGGCGATGGCGCTGTTGAGTGGTGAGTTTAAATCTGGAGATCGCATCCGGGTGGATTATCACGATGGCAAAATCGCTTTTAGTCATGCGGTCTGATAACCAGCTGGAACTTGCACTGGAATCACCATTTCTGGCCTTCAACCGGCAGTTCTGAAGTTTGGCGAATCTCAGCTTCTAATGGTCGACAACACTACGGGTTATAAGTTTGCGTGGTGTTGCCGACTTTAATCTCCCCTGATCATCATTCCAAAAAATGAGAGCCTGTTATCATTGATGGATAAGGGCGCATTTGTCAGTTGCTGCTTTGTTATGTCATCGTTTACAGTAGGTTTAATGATTCGCTTGGCCACTTAAACTGTGATCATAAGGGTTGAGTACTCTTTAGTGACTTGTCGGTCTAATGACGAATCTTCCGCAGATCTATCTGTTTATTCGTGTTGTCGGTTTTGCCATTTCCCTGATGGTTGTAGCTTGTGTTTATTATGTACTCAGGGAGATAAATATTCTTTGTAGTTGGTTACATGAAAGTTGTTTTTCCCTTTACCACCACCTTCTTTTTCTCTTTGATATTATCTGGTTGTCAGCTGGAGGCATCTGATCATTCGAAGTTGTTTGCTGATCCGGCCAGATTGGTCAGGATATCCTGGGACACCCCGGAACGTCGCGAAAATGGCGAGTCGCTCTATGCTTATGAAATTGAGGGTTATGAAATCAAATACCGAAAAATGACCGACCAGCATTATCAATACCGAACACTCTGGGCTTCTGATTATGATGGGCTGATTGAAGAAACTGCGGTAAGTGTTGCTGGTGGTGGTTCCTATGAATTTGCAGTAGCCGTGTTTGATGGCGATGGGCTTTACAGTCAATATAGCGATGCGGTGATTGTTACTCTGGATTAAGGGTTTAAAATTAATTGTCTGAAGGAAAATCTCTGTCTGAGTTACCAGCCAGATACTTGTTAAAGACTGGAAACATCCCTGTTAGCATCCTTTCAACAAACGCTTAAAAAGAAGTCCTGCGATATTGACGATACTCTGGTGACCAGAAATTGCGTTCAATCGCGGCATCAATTGCGCTTTCCGGTAGCTCAAGAGCAACGCCATCATGAATTGCCTGTAGTGCAACAGCTTTGGCGATTTGTTTGCTGACCTCTCGAATGTCTGCCAGTTTCGGTAGTAAATCTTCACTGTTGCCCTGTACTTTGGGCGAGACTTGAGCCAATGCTGTACTGGAAGCCATGAGCATATTGTTGGTAACCCGGTTGGCGGCAACAGCCAGAACCCCCAAGCCAATGCCTGGAAAAATATATGAATTGTTGCATTGTGGAATGACATATTCCTGATTATTGAAAACCACAGGTGCAAATGGGCTGCCAGTTGCAATAATAGCGCGCCCTTGAGTCCATTTGACGATGTCTGCGGGAACTGCTTCCACTCGTGAGGTAGGATTGGATAGTGGCAGAATAACCGGTTGATCACATTGGCTTGCCAGTGTTTCCAGCATCTCTTGTGTGAACAGTCCGGGCTGCCCGGATACCCCGATCAATACCGTTGGGTTTGCATGTTTAATGACTTCGAGCATACCCAGTTTGTCATGACTGACTTGCCATTGGTCGATTTTCGAGTGAGCCTGAGCCAGAGGCCGTTGAAAGTTGATCAGATCCGGCATGTCATCGGTGAGTAAACCATAACGGTCAATCATAAAAATACGGGCACGTGCCTCTGCATCGGTGAGACCTTCAGATACCATCTGAGCGACAATTTGTTCTGCAATACCACATCCCGCAGAGCCTGCTCCCATAAATGCAATGCGTTGATCTTTGAGTTGTTCTCCTTTGGCATAACTGGCCGCCAGTAATGTACCGACTGTCACCGCTGCAGTACCCTGAATATCGTCGTTAAAGCAACACAGGTCATCGCGGTATTTTTCCAGCAATGGCATGGCATTCGCCTGGGCGAAGTCTTCAAACTGTAACAGGACATTTGGCCAGCGACGTTTGACGGCCTGAATAAATGCATCGACAAATTCAAAGTATTCATCGCCACTGATGCGTGGGTGCCGCCATCCCATGTACATTGGATCTTCCATGACCATGGGGTTGTTACAGCCAACGTCCAGGACAACTGGCAAAGTGTAGGCCGGGCTTATGCCGCCACAGGCAGAATACAAGGCCAGCTTCCCGATAGGGATACCCATTCCGCCGATACCTTGATCTCCAAGCCCCAGAATACGTTCGCCGTCCGTGACCACAATTACCTTAACGTTATGTTTAGTGGCATTTTGCAGCATGTCATCTATTCGATCACGATCAGGATAAGAGATGAACAGACCACGTTTACGACGGTAGATTTTCGAAAACCACTGGCAGGCTTGACCAACGGTTGGGGTATAAATCAGCGGCATGATCTCTTCCATATGATCTGTTACCAGACGGAAATATAGCGTCTCATTGGTATCCTGGATGTTGCGCAAATAAATATGTTTGTCCATATCGTTCTGAAATGAACAAAGCTGGTGATATACCCGGTTTTTCTGCTCTTCGATGGTTTCGATGGCGTGAGGTAACAGTCCTTCAAGATTGAAAGCGGTACGTTCTTCAGAGGTAAACGCGCTGCCTTTGTTTAGCAGGGGAGTTTCCAATAAAGCCGGTCCGGCAAAGGGAATATAAAGGGGGCGATTGGTATGCGGCATGATTAATAAACTTTGATAATGATAAAGGGTGTGAAAAAAGAAAAGCGTGCAAGTCTATGGTTTTACCGCAAAATGTATAGAGTCAATTACAAATAATTATTATTTGTTATAGGTGCACTAAAATTGCTCTGTCACTGAAAATTGGCACAAATATGCATCAAAACGTTGCTATTTAGGGGGCAGCTGTGGAGAATAACCGTTCCTTGCTAACACTCTTTATAGGCATTGGCCAGCCATTTTCTGACCCATCTTGGGGTGTCTGGTCTTATAAACAGTGATCCAGCCTGAGAGTCTTATCCAGTCGTTCGGTGATTTTGTTGCTGATGGGCGGGGTAGGACATGATGGTAGCGATTGTGTTATTAACCCGATGATTACGGCAAGTGTTGATTAGAGGTTCGAAACCCATCAACCGTACTGGTGGATGACTTTACCGAGTGATTCATTGAGTGCTGCCAGAGGTCATCCACAATTGAGGTGATTCGAAATGTCGGACTCTCCCAATCAGCCGGATATGTTATCTGGCGGTGAAATGATCATGCGTGCTCTGAAGGAAGAAGGCGTAGAGTATATTTACGGCTATCCCGGCGGTGCAGTGCTCCATATTTACGACGCAATTCATCAGCAGAAAGATATTCGCCACGTACTAGTACGCCACGAACAGGCTGCTACTCACATGGCGGATGCGTATGCTCGTGCGACAGGCAAAGCCGGAGTGGTGCTGTTGACTTCCGGTCCCGGTGCAACCAATGGTATTACCGGCATTGCCACTGCATTTACAGATTCTATCCCTATGGTGGTGATTACTGGTCAGGTTATGAGTTGGCTGATCGGTGATGATGCCTTCCAGGAAACGGATATGCTGGGTATTTCCCGGCCGGTGGTCAAACACAGCATGACAGTGCGTGATCCCCGTGATATTCCTTCGATTATTAAAAAAGCTTTCTATATTGCTCAAAGTGGCCGTCCCGGACCGGTTGTGGTCGATGTTCCCAAAGACATGACCATGCCAAACGAGAAGTTTCCGTTCGAATATCCGGATAAGATCAAGCTGCGCTCTTATAGTCCGGTGCAGCGAGGACATAGCGGTCAGATAAAAAAAGCGGTTCAGGCAATGATGCAGGCCAGACGCCCGGTTATTTATGCTGGTGGTGGTGTGGTTCTGGGTCGGGCATCTGAAGAATTAACGGCATTGGCAAAAATGCTGAATTTTCCGGTTACCAACACATTGATGGGGTTGGGAGGATATCCCGGAACCGACCGTCAGTTTGTTGGTATGTTGGGTATGCATGGGAGTTATGAGGCTAATCTGACCATGCATCACTCCGATTTGATTCTGGCCATAGGGGCGCGATTCGATGATCGGGTCACCAATGCTACCAAGAAATTCTGTCCGGATGCGCAGATTATTCATATCGATATTGATCCTTCGTCAATTTCCAAAAATGTTGCTGTACATATTCCGATTGTTGGACCGGTTAAGTCCGTGCTCAAGGAAATGATCGAACAGGTCAAGGCCAGTAAAGAGCAGCCTGATACAGAAGCGTTGGCAGACTGGTGGAAACGTATTGACGATTGGAGAGAGCGTCATGGTGGTCGTTATCTCACAGATGATTCCAACAAGATGAAGCCTCAATGGGTGATCGAAACACTCTGGAAAGTGACCAATGGCGATGCCTTTATCACGTCCGATGTGGGTCAGCACCAAATGTTTGCCGCTCAGTATTACAAGTTCAATAAGCCGAATCGTTGGATTAACTCTGGCGGTCTGGGAACAATGGGATTTGGTTTCCCGGCGGCGATGGGAGTTAAGCTCAACTTTCCAGATGACGATGTGGTATGTGTAACCGGTGAAGGTTCAATACAGATGAACATTCAGGAGTTGTCGACCTGTAAGCAGTATGGGCTGCCGGTTAAGATCCTTAACCTGAATAATGGTTATCTGGGCATGGTTAAACAGTGGCAGGATCTCAATTACGAATCCCGTTACTCGAATTCCTATCTCGACTCCTTACCTGATTTTGTCAAACTGGCAGAAGCATATGGGCATGTTGGGATGAAAATTGAACGGAAAGAAGATCTGGAACCTGCGCTGCGTGAAGCTCTGAGTATTAAAGATCGTCTGGTTTTCCTCGATGTGATTGTTGACCCCAAAGAACATGTGTATCCAATGCAGGTACCCAATGGTGCCATGTGTGACATGTTGTTGAGCAAAACGGAGAGGACGTGAGCATGCGTAGAATCATTTCAGTATTGATGGAAAACGAATCTGGTGCGCTTGCCCGGGTTGTCGGATTATTTGCCCAGCGTGGTTACAATATTGATTCTCTGACTGTTGCGCCAACCGAGGATCCGACCTTATCCAGAATGACTCTGGTGACGGTTGGCAGCGACCGGGTTATTGAGCAGATCACTAAGCAGTTGAATAAACTGATAGAGGTGGTCAAGCTGGTTGACCTGACAGAAGGAACTCATGTCGAACGCGAAATGTTGCTGATTAAAGTACGCGCGACCGGGCCTAATCGTGAGGAAGTCAAACGGACCTGTGATATTTTCAGGGGCCAGATTATCGATGTGACGCCCAATGCTTATACCATTCAGTTGACGGGAACGTCTGACAAACTGGATGCATTTATCGAGTCTGTATCTTCCGCTGCAACGATTATGGAAGTGGCTCGTTCCGGGGTGACCGGAATTGCCAGAGGGGAGAAAGTACTGGCGTTGTAGTTGCTGTGATCTGACATGAAAAAAGGAGTCTGTACAGACTCCTTTTTGTTTTTTAGAGGATCAGGAATTTTTACTGTTCTGCCAGGCAATAAACTCAGGGCTTAGAATGAAATCATGATATTCCGGATCTGAAAAATATTCCTGATCCATTTTATAGTCTAGTTCATCCAGATAATTGATTACCGCTATGGCCTCAGAGTATTGCTTGCCGGCAACATAGCTTTCCAACAATGTGAAATAACTACTGTCTATCACCGGGTCGATGATAATGGCTTGCCTGAACAATCGCTGAGCTTCAGATTGATTACCGGTAGCTTGCATGTATCTGCCGTAAAAATAGATTGGCCACCAGGAGTCTCCAGTCATGCTTGCAAACTGCTGCTGTTTTTCCTTGACCATTGAGAGATCATTTGTGTTCAAAGACAAAAAGTATTCCTGTAGTGGAAGGACTTTGTCTGTATTTTTGTTGATTTGTCGCTGATAGACAGCCTGTGCCGGTTTCGTGAGTGGATGCGATATGTCAATGGTTTTGACGTCATCAAAAATTGCCATGTCAGAATCCAGCCCCAGGGATGTTAACGTTTCCGGAGAATTGAGAGCCAGTATCGCAGCCTCACTTAAAGTGAGACTGAATTTTGACCGGCTTTTGGCAGATTTATTAATTACCGCATTAACCGTTTTGAGCTGTTGCAGCCATTGTTGATAGCTCAGGCCATTATCAAAATTCTGTATGTCATCGATACGCCAGTGTCCATGGGAGTCTGGTGACAGGTCAAATCTGATCCAGAAAAAATCATCTCCCCTGGTACGATAATACAAATGAGCTGTGTCAGCAGAAAGAGTATCGGCTTTCAATAACTGCCAAGTATCATTTATGGTTGGAAGGTATTTATCCGTATAAGAGCCGGCTGAGGCTTTTAGGTTGGACAAATCCTGACTCATGAATTGTTCAAGTTGTTGCCGGGTACCTTGGGTGAGAACCCAATCCAGTGCAGCGCTGTTCACAATCGGTGAGTCAGTTTCCAGGCCGGTTTTTATCCAATCATTATTCGCTGTTTCAGATTTTTCTGTGTCGGGCTTATCCGCGACAGTCTGACATCCAAATACCAATATGGTTGTAATCAGCAGTGTGTTAATTACTTTCATAGTTGTTCACCTCTACTGATGTTCAGCGTCTGGCGGAATAACAGATCTCCAGGATCTGTTTCAGAAAGAGGGTTATCCATGGTAATCCAATAGGTGTAAAACAGATAATCACGAGCCTTATCCAGCATGTTGTAATAGTTTCTGACTTGATCCGCAGGTACACGGTCACGATGATTCTGGTAATGGAAAATAAACCGTTGTTTATGCCCATAGTCTACCGTGGATGCTTCAAACCGGAAGAATTCGTTATCCTCAGTATGGGTTTCCGGCAAATCCTGTTGCTTGAAGATGTATGGGTAATTGATGTCCAGGATATGAGTGATATCTTTAGGACTGGATATAAAGTGGGAATATTTCCGTGACAATTGTCGTGGAAGTTTCATATAAGAGTCGATAGTGGAGCCATAGACTTCATATTCATAGCCCGGACGTTCTGTATTGAACTTCCAGAAACCCTGCAACCAATAACTTTCGGTGACACTGAAGATATTCTCCGCAGTGTTATCGCTGATGCTGAGGTCTTCGGCTATTGAAGCTCCACCAAATTCCCGGTCATAGTAATTGAGGTAAGTCTGTGAAATCTCCTGATGGCTCTGGTTGCTGAAGCGATAACGCTGATAATCAGCTTCATTGCCGGTGTAAGTACTGGTGACTGTCATGCGAGTAGGCAGGTTGTATTTAAAGGTTGTTACGGTTTCGTGAACGATAATATCCGAAGACTTACTCTGCAGGCGGGGCATGGCCGCCAGGTCAGAGCCTGCTTTAACCGGTAAATGATAGTGGTAACCAGTGTAACCCAGTACCGCTAATGTATTGCCAGCCTGATAGGACTTGGTGGGATCTATGAAATATTGTTTGCCTTGCCACTGCACCGCTGTGATGACATGGTCAAATAGTTTTGCTGACGGCAGAAAATCTTTCAATGCGGCACCTTCCCGGGTATTGACCAATGCAGGCCATGCATCAATACCTTCGGCTCGTAAAAGTGAAACCATTAATAAGGTTTTGTCTTTGCAATCACCATAACTTAGAGACAAGGTTTCATTGGGAGAATGTGGTTTATGCGAATTCTGTCCGACTTCGATACCGACATAGCGGATTTGTTCCTGCACCATTTTCAGAGCAGTCAGTATTTTCTGCTCACCGTTCTTCATTATTGAGAGTTTCTGGTGCCAGTTCTGCCATTTGGTACCAGGACTGAAGCGATCAAGTGAAAACAATGCCGTGGCCCAATCGGACACATCTTTCCAGCTGTTAAAATCTGTCACTTCCAGTTTTGGATATGGGTCCTCATCATATGGCGTGTCTTCTTCATAGGAATACATAGGAACATTATCCTGCTGCCAGACGAGAGTTTGTTGGCTGCCTTTGGTTTCGGTATGTAACTGAGCATCACCTTGATAGCCAAAGATTTTGGTTTTAATCCGGTGATTGGCGGGAAGCAAGGCGCGTTTGTAAATTCTGTCTACCGGAACGCCCCAGCCTAGGCCGGTAAAATAGTTTATGTGTGAGCCAAATACCGGGTTGCTCCCGGTAATTGTGTATGCAACCTCAACGGTGTCTCCAAGACGCAGGTCATCAAGAATAATCAGATACTGCTTGGCTTCGGAAAACAGGTGACTGTCTGCACTATCCTCAACATCCAATAGCGAGCTGCGGGCTGTGGAAAACTTATCCATCGCTTTATTATTGCGCCAAATTGTCAATTTATGCAGTTGGACGGACTGATACTGAGGATAAAACGTAATCTCAACACGCCCGGAATTCATCAGGCCATCCTGATTAAGGGGTTTCTCAGCATAATGGTAAAACTTTGCATAGCCTTTTTGGCTGTTCAGAAAATTACGTTGCTCATCTACGAGCAGGTACTGGGTTTCCTGATCTGCCGGCAAACGTTCTGCGGCTGGCGCATCAATCGTTTCGACCCAACCAGGTACTGGGTACCTGTTGATCGTGTCTGCTGGCAGATAAATGGATAAAAGCAGGCAAAATCCGCTAAAAAAAATCCTAAGCAAAACAAGCTTCCTTTATATGGTTCATGTATTTGGGGATTCTAGCGGAAACATAGGCAATGGCCCATATCATCAACTTATCGCGGTTGAAACAGATCAGTGATCGTACCCAAACCCGCTTCTGCGGCCAGACCAATCGATTCATGCAGAGTTGGATGAGCGTGGATGGTTAAGCCAATATCCTCAATATTGGCACCGAACTCCAATGCCAGTGTCAGTTCACCGATTAACTCTCCAGCATGCGGACCCACCACCCCTGCGCCTAATAACTGGCCGGTACCGGGATGATAAATCAGCTTGGTTTTCCCGTTGGTATGCTGACTGGCATGCGCGCGTCCTAGGGCACTCCATGGGAATGTTGCGACTTTATATGGAATGGCTGCTGACTTGAGGTCTTTTTCAGTCTTACCCGTCCAGGCAATTTCCGGTTGAGTATAGGCGATACTGGGAATAGCCATCGGTGTAAAATAGACCTTATGACCTGCAATCACTTCGGCTGCAGTATGGGCTTGATGTGAAGCTCGGTGCGCCAGCATAGGGTTTCCGGTGACGTCACCAATGGCATATATATGTGGCACGTTTGTTTGTAATTGGTTATTCACGGGTATGAATCCCTGCTGATCCACAAACACTCCTGCAGACTCAGCGCCAACCCTATGGCCGTTCGGCGTTCTGCCAATAGCAATCAGCAGTGTATCAAAATCCAACTGATCCGATTGATTATCGGCGTCGAGCAGTGTTGTCGTCAGTCCTTTGGAATGAGCAGAGACTGCTGTCAGCCGGGTATTAAGTCTGATGTTAAAAAGGTCTTTATTGCTGCGTTGAAACAGATTGACCAGATCTTTGTCTGCTGCGGGAATCAATTGGTCAGTAAATTCAATGACTGTAACCCGAGTACCCAGCGCCTGGTAAACGGTACCTAATTCCAAGCCGATAATTCCGCCTCCGACCACCAGCATCCTGTCTGGGATATCTGTCAATTGCAGGGCTGCGGTCGAATCCATAATTCTGGCGTCATGCGGCAGAAAATCTGGCATGTTAGGGCGAGAACCAACAGCGATGATTGCGTGATCAAAACCAAGTCTGACTTGTTGGTCTTTTTGAGTAATCTGCAAGTGATGGTCATCAATAAATGCTGCCTCGCCCGTTATTACATTGACTCTACGCTGTCTGGACATGGCAGCGATGTTTTGACTCATGGTCTTCACGATGGTGTTTTTGTGCTCCCGGATAGCGTTGAGGTCAGGGGCGGTGATGGTTGAGGTAATTCCCCATTGTTTTAGCAATGGTAAGTGATTGAACTGTTCGGCAACGTGAAGCAGTGCCTTTGATGGGATGCATCCGACATTCAGACACACGCCGCCGAGCTGACCGTACTTCTCGATTAATGTCACTTCCATTCCAAGATCGGCTGCACGAAAGGCTGCAGAATATCCGCCCGGTCCACTGCCTATGACGGCAAGATGGGTATGAAGCTGTTCCATAGAGACTCCTATTTATCTATCAGTAGGTAGATAAGATTAACGATAGAAAATATCGCTGGTCAAGGAGTTTTGATTTACTCTTTTAAGGGTCCGTTTTAAAAAAGGCATATCGACATGGAGACGATAGCATCTCCCTGTGTGCGTAATTGCTGTCTGGACGATAGCGATGTGTGTTTAGGGTGTGGTCGCACTTTGCAGGAAATTAAAGGCTGGTGGAATTACTCTAATCTAGACAAACACCGGATTATTCGCAGAGCGCAAACGAGACAGCAGCGACGCTTGAACAGATCTTTTGATGAAAAGGAGGCTGATTGAGAGGCTCTACTCTGCTCTTCCTGACTGGACTGTTGTCCGAACAGACCCTATATTGCCGTTCTTCCATTGAATCCCTGAGTTTAAGTAGATGCCTGAGTTTGAAATCACAATGACTATAGTTGGCTTTATGTTTTTGGCTGCATTATTGGCCGGGTGGGTGGACACCCTGGCTGGAGGAGGTGGTTTGATTACCATTCCTGCAATGCTGCTGGCTGGGGTGCCGCCAATTGCAGCGCTAGCCACCAATAAAGCCCAGGGTTTTGTTGGCACGCTGACAGCTACGATCGTTATGGTGTTGAAAGGCCGTCTTAGGTTAGGCGATGTCTGGGGGTTGATTATCGCGGCAGCCATTGGGTCCTTGGCTGGATGCTGGCTTATTCAGAGAGTGGATACTGATTGGTTAAGATGGTTGATTCCATTATTGCTGCTGGTCGTTGCAGTTTATTTTCTGCTAACCCCGAAGCTCGGCAAAAATGAAACCAAAGCTAGATTGTCTGAACTGGGCTATGGGGTGACAGCAGTTCCAATGATTGGTTTCTATGATGGAGCATTAGGACCGGGGACCGGTTCTTTCTTTGCTGTCAGTGGCATTCTTCTGCGCGGACAAACTTTACTGCAGGCAACCATTCGCGCAAAGCTGTTTAATTTTGTGACCAATATTAGTGCAATGATGCTGTTTGCTGCTGGGGGCAGAATTGTTTGGATGATTGCGGGTGCCATGATGTTGGGGCAGCTATGTGGTGCTCTGATTGCCAGTCATACTATGCTTAATGGCGGGGAACGACTGATTCGGCCATTGGTGATTCTTATGTGTTTTTTAATGTCAGCCGTCCAGTTTTATAAATTGTTATTTGTTTGATGTACGCCAATCTCATTGGGCTAAAAGATTTTAAGCTGTCATACACTTTTTGTACTTCTGGTTCGATGGTTTATCTGTAGTACAAATTATTGATGTATAGCACCAAGGTTCCAGGGAGGATAATTTCTCGCCCTGAGCATATATATGAACAATCGGACGATGACGTCAGGCGGTCATGTTATCGGTTGGTAAGTTAGTGTGAGTTTTTTGCTGAACCGGCGGGCCGGTGTCATACCAGAGCCTGTCCGGAATTCTTTCTGAGACAACAATAATCATAAAGAGAGGTGGTTCTTATGGTAGCTGAACAGGAAAGCAAACCCTCTAGTGGGCTTACGTGGGTTACATGGGTGTTTGTGGTGTTGTTCTTCATCGCTGCTGGCACCGGTTACTATTTGTTTACCCAGCAACAACACCGTAATGATATTTTGCAACAGGCAATAGAGCAGGCGAATGGCAAAGTGACCAATTTGTCTGAACAACTACGGGCTTCCAATCTCCAACAGGAAAGTCTGCGTCAGGAGGCTGAATTTGCCAACCGGACCAATACTACCCAGAAACAGCAATTATCAGAATTTGAGCAAAAGCTGAGTGAATTACGTAAAGAACGGGATCGGTTGGAAACCGTGAACCGTGAGCAATTAAATGCATTGACCGATCGTAAACGGCAGCTTGATCTGGCTTTAAGCAATGTGAACTCTGCCAATAGTAAGGTTGAAGAATATCAGCAACAATTAGCCGCATTGCAAAATAAACTAGCCGCTACCCAACAAAAACTGCAGGCATTATCTGGTGAATTGACGGCCAAACAGGCATCGCTGGTGGAGTTGTCGAGTATTGAAGACCAATATCACGCTGCACGGGAGCAGCTGGCACTGCAACAGGCACAAAACGAAGACTACACTGCCACGATCTCTCAGTTGGAAGACCAACTTCAACGGGAAGGAAAGGCAATGGATCAACTGGAGCGAAAGCTCAACCGCATCAGCAATGAAAAAGAATCTCTGGTCACTAAGTTACGCGATGGGACCACAGTCATAAAATTACCCGAAAAAATACTCTTTGCGTCGGGGTCAGCAGAGTTAAATGCAAAAGGAGAGAAAACGTTGCGTCTTGTGGCTGAAGCGCTGAGCAGTTTCCCGGATCATATGATCAGTATTCAGGGTCATACGGATGGACGCGCGATCACTTCCAGGTTGCGGGATCATTATCCCTCCAATTGGGAGTTGTCATCGGCCAGGGCATCCGCAGCGGTCCGTGTTTTGTTGGATGCGGGGCTTGATAGAAGCAAACTTCAGGCAGTCGGTTATGCTGATACCCGCCCATTAGTGGATGAAAAAAATGATGATGATCGTGCTAACAATCGAAGAATAGAAATTTATTTGGTACCGGTTCCAGCAAGTACTCGTGAATTTGAGAATATGGAAGGTAACTAATCACCATATGGTTATGTGAATGGTTTTTCATGCCATGATCATCATAATAATTGGGGAAGACTTTGAAATTATTTTTACCAGCCAAACATTACTGGCTTACACCTGGCATTATTTACGTTAATACTTTTATCTTTCTTCTACTGGTAATGACAACCGGGAAGGTAATGTGGTTTTCGGCTGAAACCTTATATGTTTGGGGGGGGAACTATGGTCCGAAAACCATCAATGGCGAATGGTGGCGGCTATTAAGCAATATCTTTTTGCATGGAGGCCTGCTTCATCTGGTATTCAATTCTATCGTGTTGGCAAATATCGGTGTTTACCTGGAACCATTTCTGGGCTCGGTTCGCCTGTTGATTGTTTATCTGATAACCGGTGTGTCGGCGAGTATGACGAGTGTCCTGCTCAACGATCCAATAGTGAGTGTTGGGGCATCGGGGGCTATATTTGGTTTATATGGTTTTTTCCTCGCCCTGTTAACCACGCCTTTGTTCCGTCCACAAATAAGAACAACGTTCCTGCGTAACACTCTGGGATTCGTTGGGATCAACATTGCGTTTGGTTTTATCGTGCCTGCGGTAGACAATGCAGCCCATCTAGGTGGGCTGCTAAGTGGAGGGTTATTGGGCTATCTGAGTTATCCCTTGTTACGTAAACGCAAGGTTTAACTAAACCACTGCATCCACTTGGGATCGTTTTCAAGTTGCTGGGCATCTTTATAAACAGCGTTAAGCTGTTTTTTACTGGTGTTTTTAAACAAATCTGCAACAAGATCGACCCTTTCTTCAACCAGATTCCGTAATTTGAAATGGGTTTTATTCTTAATTGACTTCAAAGGGGGTTGGCCGGTCAATTCATAAAATCTAGGGAAATAGACATTATTGCATTGGTGTAGGCCATAAATGATTCTTCTGAGATTTCGCTCACTCATACCCAATTCCGATGCCAGAGTTACCTGGGTTTTCCCGGAGGACTCCAGGTGATCCAAAATGACACTGCCTGAGTTGTCATAGAAATCCTGACTGTGAACATATTGATACATGGTGTTACGTTGAGCATATGTTATGTACATATTTTCCAAGGGAACAGAGAAGCTGTAACCGGTAACATCCTTTATCATCTGTGCAAGTTGTTTAAGATCTTTTTTGGCAAGTCGATTAATTAACAGACACCACTTTATCTGATCCAGGTTTTTATATTTATTCAGTTTGAGTGGTTTTGAGTAGTCGGTCTGTGCCATGTAGTGATATGGCGACAAACCCATCGAAAATGCCCACCAGAAAATCAGATGAAGCTTTATATTTCGCTCTCCTTTCTCCATCTCTATCCAGGTTTTTTTGCTGACATCGACGAGATTCTGCATCTGGGCAATTGTGAACCCAAGTTCCTGTCGGGTTGATCGCAGGAACTCTCCTATTATTGCTTCATAGTCATTTTCGTATTGAGTATACATGTGACACTCTCCTTCCGGTCATAAGCGAACCCAAAGTTAACTCTGATAATTCAGGCAATCAACTTATTGCAGTGACTTTTTGAATTATTTTCGTTTCCAGGGTTACAAGTTGTGAACATTATCTTTTTTCTATGTATTAAAAAGTAGCTGAAAATGCCGAAGACATCTATCAAATATTAATAAATAAGAAAAAAATAGGACTAAATTGATACGAGGTGGGAAGTGAAAATATCTACGACTGTATAGGTTTATAGCGATATTCAGTTTTGGTTCAGAAAAACAGCTGTTTTGCCGGGTGTTAAAAAAGCCTGCGTGCAAAGCTGAACGCAGGCTTGGTAAACAATTATGAAATACTGTTTCAGTAAATTTTACTAAATTTCAACGATTTTCTTCATATCTGTCATGTAGCCACGCAATTCCTGGCCGATCCATTCAATAGGATGATTACGGATCGCTTCGTTTACTTGTACAAGCTCCAGGTTATCTACGCCATTGTCACTGTTATCGATGCCTTTACCAATGACATCGGTACTGAGCCCGTTAACAAAATTACGCAGCAAGGGAACGGCCGCGTTTGCAAATAAATAGTTGCCATACTCAGCAGTGTCGGAAATAACAACATTCATTTCATAAAGACGTTTGCGGGCGATTGTATTGGCAATCAGTGGCAGCTCATGTAACGACTCATAGTAAGCTGACTCTTCTATGATTCCTGCAGATACCATGGTTTCAAAAGCCAGCTCAACACCTGCCTTAACCATAGCAACCATAAGGATACCCTTGTCAAAAAACTCTTGTTCGGTGATTTTGACGTCTGTTTCCGGATAGTTCTCAAATGCAGACTCTCCGGTTTCGGCACGCCATTTGAGAAGATTGGCATCGTTGTTGGCCCAGTCAGCCATCATCGTGCTCGAAAACTCACCACTGATAATGTCATCCTGATGCTTTTGAAACAATGTTTCCATTTGATCTTTAAGCATTTCACTTAACTGGAAAGCTTTTATTTTGGCTGGATTATCGAGACGATCCATCATATTAGTAATGCCGCCCAGTTTGAGTGCCTCAGTAATAACTTCCCAGCCATATTGCACCAATTTTCCGGCATATTCGGCACCGATTCCATCTGCAACCATTTTGTCGTAGCACAGCAACGAACCTGCCTGCAGCATGCCACATAAAATCGTCTGTTCACCCATGAGGTCAGATTTGACCTCGGCGACGAATGAACTTTCAAGAACACCTGCACGATGGCCACCGGTTGCTGCCGCCCAGGCTTTGGCAATTTCGAGGCCGTCTTCATTAGGATCATTTTCAGGATGCACTGCAATCAATGTAGGAACCCCAAATCCGCGTTTGTATTCTTCACGCACTTCGGTGCCCGGGCATTTAGGAGCAACCATGACCACAGTAATATCAGGACGAATCTGCTGACCAACTTCAACGATATTGAAACCATGCGAATAACCAAGGGCTGAACCTTGCTTCATCAACGGCATAACCGTTTCAACCACATTGCTGTGTTGTTTGTCTGGTGTCAGATTAACGACTAAGTCTGCTTGAGGAATCAGCTCTTCATATGAACCAACAGTGAAACCGTTATCAGTCGCGTTTTTCCAGCTCTGACGTTTTTCTGCAATAGCTTCTTTGCGCAGAGCATAAGATACATCCAGACCGGAATCGCGCATATTGAGACCTTGGTTCAGGCCTTGAGCTCCACAGCCGACGATGACAACTTTTTTGCCTTTAAGGTAATCGCATTCTGAGGCGAATTCGGATTTGTCCATAAAGCGGCAGACACCCAGCTGTGCCAGCTGTTGACGAAGATTGAGAGTGTTGAAATAGTTAGACATGATTGTTTTTCACCCATTTGCTTATGAATCTGAGACCGAAGGGCCACAGTTGGGCGCGATTTTACCGAAGCCTTGGAGATGCGAAAATGAATACTTTCGAATGTGGTGTTGCAGAAATGGCAGTAAAGAGCTGACTTGCTCGGTGTTTGAGATTCCAGCAGCATCCTGTTATTGATCGAAGAACGTTTTTATATCGTCTGCCTGAGCGCAGCCATCTCTGTAACCGAGCTCGATCAGCTCGCCGCAGAACTCACTATTAAATAGCAGGTAGGCTGCGGCAGAAATTCCTCCCCCCTGGCGAGTACCGCCCGTGACGCGCAAAAAGAACTTAATGGAATCAGGTAAAAAATGGAGCATCTTGCTGGCGATGTTGTCAATGGATTGGCTGGGGGAGATTTGTAGATAGTCGATAATTCTCAGCGATTCCGGTAATCGGTCCCAGTGGCGCTTGGGGAGGAGGCGTAACAGGTCATTGGTTTGTTGTAGTGATGCAACGTCGACCTGTAGGTTATCAACAAATGCTCCATTCAGAATATGCCCGACCACCTGGGCAATGGAGGGGGTTGCTGATGTTGCTGGTGGACGGGTTGGCTTTCGGATATCACTGGTGCCAATAATAAACAACTTTTCTGCGCCTAGGTGGATTGCCGGACTGAGTGGCGCAGTCTGGCGTAAGGCTCCGTCACCAAAGTATTCTCGATTGATACGAACGGGCGGAAACAAAGTTGGAATTGCTGAAGAGGCCATCAAGTGATCAATATCCAGTTTGGTGGGAACACCAACCCGGTTCCAGCCCCGCCAGCTTTTTATATCCGGTTTGCCCTGATAGAAACTGACCGATTCACCGGACTGGTATCCCATTGCGGTAATACTGACGGCCTCCAGCTTGTTTCTGGTGATGGCTTTGTCAATATCTTCGAAACGGACATGTTTGATCAGAAACTCCCTTAAGGGGGCATTGTCGAGTAATGATATCGGGCGTTTTTGTCCGCGCCCCTGATTGAGCAGTGAGGCAGATATTCTGGCCAGACTGTATC
This sequence comes from Gynuella sp., assembly GCF_050297175.1. Taxonomy (NCBI): domain Bacteria; kingdom Pseudomonadati; phylum Pseudomonadota; class Gammaproteobacteria; order Oceanospirillales; family Saccharospirillaceae; genus Gynuella; species Gynuella sp. Next base: position 78,532 of record NZ_JBNKSF010000038.1, read on the forward strand.
CGGTATCAATCCAGCCTGATTTTACGACTTGATCAATCTCCAGTGTTCGCCATAGATAGTCCATGCTTGATACAGCGCGATTGAAGTTACCGGCCATGCCCGCTATGCCCAGGGCATTGATGGCACCCGCAGATGTACCGCAGACGATTTCAAACGGACACGGTGTGAATTTGCCTATCACTTCCTTTACCGCCTTCAGTACGCCTACCTGGTACGCCGCTTTGGCACCTCCACCGGATAAAATCAGGGCTCTTTTCATAACCACACCGTACCTTTGGCTATCATAATCATAATAATAGTTGATGTTTCGCGGTTCAAAGTAGTTCCCAATAGAGTTGTTAGAATGTTATTAGTCGACAAATAATTGACATGATAACGATATGACATGATTGCTGGGTGAGCAGATGCTTTATTATTTTAATGTGCTGGCAGGACAATTGGTGTGACATGCAAACATGTTATTGGTTAATACCTGTTAGCTTTTGTTATCAAAAAATTGTTTGGATACTAAAAATAAAGAAATCGATGGCGGATCGATTGGATATTTTGTTTGCTCTATTACTTACTGATGTCGTGCCTATATTTTGTGCAACTGAGGCTCCAGTCGTGTGCGAACGGTTGTTCTGCTGAAGTAGAGATTGGTTGCCAACACCACTTAAAGACGTTACAACGTGCTCTTTCGCAGCTCCTTAGTTTGGATTCCATGGACCTACGCACACTCAGACAATTCCTTCATCTGGCCCACAGTCTTCATTTTGGCAAGACCAGCGAAGCTCTACATGTAAGTCCCTCTACCTTGAGCCGAAGTATTTCGAGATTGGAAGATAAGGTGGGGGTTGCTCTTTTTGAGCGGGACAACCGCAGTGTTGCCTTAACGCAGGCGGGAAGGCGTTTTCGGAGTTTTGCAGAGGATACTCTGGCCAGCTGGGAGGATCTCAAGCATGACATTCGCCAGGCACCTACCGAATTAACCGGGCAGATTAGGATTTATTGCACGGTAACTGCCAGTTACTCTTTTATGCCTGAGTTATTGACCCGGTTTCGCAAGAGTTTTCCCAATATTGAAGTTATCCTTGAGACCGGAGACGTAGCCCAGGCTCTGCAGCAGGTGGCGGATCAGGAGATAGATATTGCTGTCGCACCGTTGCCGGATCAGCTGCCTAATCAGATGGAATTCCTGTCACTGTTAAAAACACCCCTGCAATTTATAGGGCCTACAGTCGATTGCCCTGTTTCACGATTGTTGGATGAAATACCGGTTAACTGGCGACAACTTCCTCTGGTGATATCCGAATATGGTCTGACCCGGAAGCGGCTTGATCAATGGCTGAGATCACAGGGTGTCAAGCCAAGAGTATATGCTCAGGTAGCTGGACATGAAGCAATCGTCGGGATGGTTGGTATGGGATTTGGTGTGGGGCTTGTTCCTCAGCTGGTGCTGGAGAACAGCCCAATGAAGGAAAGAATCAGAGTGATACCCGTTCAACCGCAAGTGCGTCCTTTTGATGTAGGGCTATGCACGTTGCATCGGAGAATGCAGGACCCTCTGGTAAAAGCTTTTTGGCAAATCGCCCAGACCACGCCCATTGAGCCTCCTGGTATTTGATACCACGCTGGCACACTCAGGCACTCAGTATTAAACTGCTCGTCCAAATTGTTATTTAATGGTATCGCCGTGGAAGTAAAACATCAGGAACCTGTAGCCTCCCAGCCAGATGATCAGATCGTCGGAACATCTGTTGTTAGCACTGAGCCTCCAAAGCACCGAGGCATATATCTGTTACCCAACCTATTTACAACCAGCGCTCTGTTTGCTGGATTTTACGCAATTATTGCTGCAATCAATGAGCATTATGTGGCCGGGTCTGTCGCCATCTTTGTTGCCATGGTTTTTGATACCCTAGATGGACGGGTAGCTCGGATGACCGGTACGCAAAGTGCTTTTGGAGCCGAATACGATTCGCTTTCCGACGTTATTGCTTTTGGTCTTGCTCCTGCACTGGTCGCTTTTTTATGGTCTTTGAATAGCCTGGGCAAAATCGGTTGGATATGTTCATTCGTATATGTTGCTGGAACCGCTCTGCGTTTGGCACGTTTCAATACTCAAATCGGACGGGTTGATAAAAAATACTTTATTGGATTGGCCAGCCCGTCGGCCGCAGCATTGGTAGCTGGTTCGGTATGGACCTTCACCGAGGCAGGTGTTGCGAGTGAAGTGCTGGCAGCACCGTTCGCTGTTCTGGTGGCCAGTGCTGGTCTGTTGATGGTATCTAATATTCGTTATTACAGCTTTAAAGATCTTGGCGATCGTCGTCGTGTGCCTTTTGTGGCTATGATTGCGTTAGTGTTCATTTTCGCGCTGGTGGCGGTTGATCCAGCAACGGTATTGTTGCTCGCAGCATTTCTATATGCCTTGTCCGGACCTTTGTTTGAGGGCTGGCTGAAAATCCGCCGAAAAAAAATGCAGTAATTTTCTGCAGGTGGCTGTCTAATCGATCAGTATCCATGAATGGAGTTGAACATGATCATTGGTAAGTCAAACGATATTCTCTCATCAGAAATCACTTCTGAAAGTATTTATGTCAATCGCCGCCAGTTATTGGCGGCCAGTACTGCAGCACTTGGGCTGTCTGCTATTTCTTCGTTGACTCAGGCCAGCAACTCAGGTGCGTCCTGGTTGACGACAAAAATATCCCAGCCGTGGAAAACCACAATTAAGACAGATGAAACGGTTACTCCATGGGAAGATGCCACGCAGTACAACAACTTTTATGAGTTTGGCTTTGGTAAAAGTGATCCTGCCAAGTACGCCGACCGACTGACGACTGACCCCTGGTCCATAGAAATCTCCGGAGAGGTCAGCAAACCAGGGACGTTGCATCTGGAAGACTTGGTGGCGCCCAGTCACTTGGAGGAACGAATATACCGGTTTCGATGTGTTGAGGCATGGTCAATGGTTGTTCCCTGGCTGGGCTTTTCTTTGGCTGATCTGCTGAAGCGTTTTGAGCCAACAGCTGATGCCCGGTTCGTTCAGTTTGAAACTTTGTTTGATCCAAAACAGTTTCCTGCCCAGAAATCATCTTCTTTTCCCTGGCCTTATATGGAGGGTTTAAGAATAGATGAAGCCATGAATCCATTGGCTTTTATGGCCGTCGGCATGTATGGCAAGGTTCTGCCTAATCAGAATGGGGCACCGATTCGCCTTGTTGTTCCTTGGAAGTATGGTTTTAAAAGCATTAAATCGATAGTTAAGATCCGTTTGGTAAAGGACATGCCTAAAACAACCTGGAATATGTTGCAGGCAAGCGAATACGGTTTTTATGCCAACGTAAATCCTGACGTTGATCATCCTCGCTGGAGTCAGAAGACTGAACGGCGTCTACCGAGCAGCCTGTTTACTCCCAACCGAATACCAACGCTTAAGTTTAATGGTTATGAGGAACAGGTTGCTTATCTATATAAAGATATGGATCTGAGAAAATTCTACTGATGTTAAAGAGTCCATGGATTAAGGTATTTCTGCATTTAGCCTTACTGTTACCGCTGTTGGAAGAATGCTGGCAAATATGGTTGTTAATGAATGGTATGCCGAATCGCCTGGGGCCAGATCCGGGGAAGGTTATACTTGAAGACTTGGCAACTGTTGCTATCTGGTTGTTACTACTGGGCTTGGCGATAACTCCTGCCAAGCAGATTTTTAAAATCAGCGATTTGATACGATTTAGGCGGATGGTCGGTCTATATGCATTTACTTACGCACTTCTCCATCTGCTTTCTTATCTCGCTTTTATTTTAGGGTGGGATTTTCGGGCACTATGGGAAGATATTGTCAAACGCCCGTACATAATAGTTGGAACGTTATCGTTAGTGATCCTGGCGGCATTGGCGGCTACTTCCTTTAAAGCGGCAATGAAGTTTATGGGAAGGCGCTGGAAAAAACTGCACCAGATGGTCTATCTGGCTGTGCTACTGGCGATTCTTCATGAGTGGTGGCAGGCGAAAGAAGCTCTTAGTGAACCTCTGCTGCACTTGGTGATTGCTTCCCTCTTATTGGGATATCGGTTGTTTCATTTTTTAAACAAGGCATTTTCGGTCTCAAAAAACCAACAATCTTTTCGTCGCGCGGCTAGAAAAAACTCATAGCTGTACTATGGTTATGTGGCGTTTCATGAAATCTTCAGTTTTTCGAGAAAAAAGAATTGACGGGGCGTAAAAAGAGTTTAGAATTCGCGCCCCTTGTCACCGAGACGTCGCATAAAGACGGCTTGAAGATCAGTTGAGATTCGAAGGTAAGTGATTGAATTTCAACAAAAAATCTTCAAAAAAAAGGT
>NZ_JBNKSF010000039.1:0-240832 GCF_050297175.1 Gynuella sp.
CACGCCCTTTGAGCAAAACTGCTTTGAGCTGTTGCGGCAGGCTTATGTGGATTCCCGTTATAACCCCACTTATTACATCACCACCGAGCAATTAGATTGGCTGGCAGAGCGAATTAATCACCTTCAGCAACTGGCTGAAAAACATTGCCGCGCCAAAATCGACCATTTGGGCTGACAAGGCCGATACAAATACCCATACGCCAGGATGGATATAAACAAGATGGTGGCTGGTTCTGGAAAACAGAATCCAAAGCGAATGTTAATTAGAAAAAATCAGTTTCAAAAACCAATCTCCAAAGATTCCAAGCATCCAGCTCAAGCCAGGAAAATGATCCAGACTGAGGTAAATTAAAATTTTCGCAGGAGAGACTCAAAGAGATTTCAATAATTTTTTCTGGCTTGTTAATTCATAAGAAGAGATATAGGAAAGGTGGTGCCCAGAGGCGGAATCGAACCACCGACACGAGGATTTTCAGTCCTCTGCTCTACCGACTGAGCTATCTGGGCATTGAAAGAATTTGTGTCATAGACACGGGGCTTTTCAGTCCCCTGCTCATTCCAGTCAAAAACCTAAGATTTTTGCTGTTCCACAAGCTCGAAGCCGTGCTTCGAAAAGCTGCTTGTTCCACCCAACTGAGCTATATGGGCATGTCGTTGCGACGGAGGCGTATTAAACGGATTTTGTTTCTCCGAGTCAAGAGTAAGCTACTGATTTTTATATAATTATTTTTTTTCCTCAGGAACATAGCCTTCTGCCTGGTCATATTCTTCGCCGCTGAGGAATTTTTGCATCTGTTGTTGGATGTATTTTCTGGCCTGCATATCCATCATGTTCAGGTGTTTTTCGTTGATCAGGCGGGTTTGATGGGCCTGCCACTCTTCCCATGCCTGTTGCGATACCGTCTCGAACAGTTTCTGTCCAGCTGGTCCAGGGAAAGGCGGTTTTTCCAGTCCTGGGAGTTCTTGTTGGTACTTTTGGCAAAACACAGTTCGGGTCATTGGGTTTTCTCTATTTGGGCCAGTAGTTTTTTGACCGGTGCGGCCAGTCCTATTTCGATGTCATCCAGTATCACCTGCAGCCAGACGGATTCCGTTTCAGAGACTTCTGTCGCCTCATTTTCAAGCCGCACCAACACCGGCTGAATGTCCAGGTGATAATGGCTGAAAGTATGCCTGAAGCATGTCCAGGGCTCCAGTTGGTAACGGTATCCTTTAAGGTCAAGCCAGGTCTGGGCAGCATCGAGATCTTCAAATTCTTTGAAGCTGTAAAGACCTCCCCAGATACCATTGGCCGGGCGCTTTTCCAGATATACCCGACCATCCTGCTGTTGCAGCATGAGCATAACGGTGGATTTGACCGGTTTATCAGTTTTGGGTTTGGAAGCCGGAATGGATTTAGTCAGATCCTCCAGCCGGGCAATACAACTGTCGTTGAAGGGGCACAGGAGGCAGGAAGGTTTACTGCGTGTGCACAGTGTCGCTCCCAGGTCCATCATTGCCTGGTTGTAATCTCCAGTACGCTGTTTGGGTGTATAACGTTCGGCCAATTCCCATAGCCTGGCCTGCATATGACTGGCCCCTGGCCATTCCCGGATACCGAGGAAACGACACAGCACCCGCTTGACGTTGCCATCCATAATGGCACTGCTCTGACCCATGGTAAAAGCCGCGATGGCTCCGGCCGTTGAACGACCAATACCAGGCAGTGTTTGCAATGCTTCGACAGTATTTGGGAACTCACCACGATAGTCAGCACTCACTATTTTGGCAGCTTTATGCAGATTGCGAGCACGAGCGTAATAACCCAGGCCGGTCCAGTGGTGCATAACCTCGTCCTCAGGTGCTTCTGCCAAAGCCTGGACGGTAGGAAAGCGAGCCATAAACCGTTGATAAAACGGAATCACGGTTTTGACTTGGGTCTGCTGTAACATGATTTCCGATACCCAAACCCGGTATGGGGATTTGTTGAGCTGCCAGGGCAGATCCTTTCGACCGTGCTCATCCCACCAGGTAAGCAGTTGTTCACCAAAACGTTCAGGTGTCATAAGAGTAGCAATCCAGAAATGTGAAAACCGGCAGGGAGCCGGTTTTTATAAGGCAGAAAACCATTAATCTAATTGTGACAGATCGCGTACTGCACCTTTGTCAGCACTGGTTGCCAATTTGGCATAGGCCTTCAATGCTGCCGATACTTTGCGAGGGCGTTCTTTAGCAGGCTTCCAGGTTGTCATGGCGTCACGGCGCTGCTGCAGCTCTTCGTCACTGAGCAGCACGTTAATAGTGCGATTAGGGATATCAATCCGAATGCGATCACCATCCTGTACCAAGCCAATAGCGCCGCCCGCTGCGGCTTCCGGTGATACATGTCCAATGGAAAGACCGGAGGTACCGCCAGAGAAACGCCCATCGGTCAACAATGCGCAGGCTTTACCCAGGCCCTTGGACTTCAGATAACTGGTTGGATAGAGCATTTCCTGCATACCTGGTCCACCACGCGGCCCTTCATAGCGAATGATCACAACGTCACCGGATTGTACCTGATCGTCAAGAATGCCGGCGACGGCATCTTCCTGGCTTTCGAAAATCCGGGCCGGGCCTTCAAATACGAGGATGCTGTCATCCACTCCGGCTGTTTTTACCACACAACCATCGAGCGCGATATTACCCCGCAGCACTGCCAGGCCACCTTCTTTGGAGTAAGCGTTTGCTAACGAGCGAATACACCCCGTTGCGCGGTCAGCGTCGAGACTGGACCATCGGGTGCTTTGGCTGAAGGCCACCTGGGTCGGAATGCCAGCAGGACCTGCCCGATAGAACTCGGCTACGTCTGCAGCTTCTGATTGCATGATATCCCATTTGCTCAGAGCTTCTTTCATGGTTCTGCTATGGACGGTACTGACGGAAGTATCCAGCAGACCGGCGCGGTCCAGCTCACCCAGAATACCGAAGATACCACCAGCTCGGTGTACATCTTCAATGTGATATTTCTGAGTGTTGGGAGCGACCTTACACATCTGCGGCACCTGACGGGACAGTTCATCCATATGGAACATGTTGAAATCGACCTCGGCTTCCTGAGCAACGGCCAGCAAATGCAGAATGGTATTGGTGGAGCCGCCCATGGCAATATCCAGGCTCATCGCATTTTTAAACGCCGATACTGTCGCAATGGAACGTGGCAATACTGAAGCGTCTTCCTGCTCATAATAACGACGGGTGATGTCTACAATCAGGCGGCCAGCTTCTTCAAACAATCGTTTACGGTCGGAGTGAGTGGCCACGGTAGTACCATTACCTGGCAACGACAGTCCAATCGCTTCTGTCAGGCAATTCATGGAATTAGCGGTGAACATGCCGGAACAGGAGCCACAAGTTGGACAGGCTGACCGCTCCACCGCAGCCAGAGTCTCATCATCAACGTTGCTGTCGGCTGCCATCACCATTGCATCAATCAGATCAAGCTTGTGGTCTGCCAACTTGGTTTTACCGGCTTCCATCGGCCCACCGGAGACAAATACGCAGGGAATGTTCAAGCGCATGGCCGCCATCAACATCCCTGGAGTGATTTTGTCACAGTTGCTGATGCAGACCATGGCATCGGCGGTGTGTGCGTTCACCATGTACTCAACGGAATCAGCGATAATATCGCGGCTTGGCAAACTATAGAGCATGCCATCGTGCCCCATGGCAATACCGTCATCCACGGCAATGGTGTTGAACTCTTTGGCCACTCCACCAGCTTTTTCAATTTCGCCGGCAACCAGCTGTCCAAGGTCTTTAAGGTGCACGTGACCGGGTACGAACTGGGTAAATGAATTCACCACCGCGATGATGGGTTTTTGAAAGTCTTCATCTTTCATACCGGTAGCACGCCAGAGAGATCGCGCGCCCGCCATGTTGCGGCCGGCAGTGGACGTTTTTGAACGGTATTGAGGCATGGTTAGCTCCACGTCGTTGTTATTCGGGGAAAGTGGGCGCCATTGTAACGAAATGACACTGCGCTTAAACAGTGTGTTTTTTGCAAGGTCGCGTTGACTGAAATGCCGGCAAGGCCGGCATTTCAGTGATAGGGATTAGCTCGGGTAATGGCAGGCCACCCGATGCTCTCCTTCTGTGGAGAGTACGGGTTTTTCACGTGAACAGAAATCAGTCGCTTTCGGGCAACGGGTTCTGAATACGCAGCCGGAAGGAGGATTCATGGGCGATGGTAGATCCCCTTCAAGCAGAATGACATCCTTACTCCGTTCAATTGTCGGATCCGGAATAGGAACTGCAGAAATCAACGCCTGGGTATAAGGATGCCGGGGATGACTGTACAGTTCTTTCGCGGGCGATATTTCGGCAACATTGCCCAAATACAGCACCATGATCCGGGTACTGATATGTTTGACCACACTGAGATCGTGAGCAATAAAGATCAACGACAGTCCCATCTCTTTCTGCAGCTTCATCAACAGGTTGATCACCTGCGCCTGAATGGAAACATCCAGTGCCGAAACCGGTTCATCGCAGATGATCAGCTTAGGCTCAAGAATCAATGCTCGCGCAATTCCGATCCTCTGACACTGGCCACCGGAAAACTCATGGGGATAACGGTTGATCTGGTTGGCCAACAGTCCTACCCGAGTCATTACCTGCTTCACTCTTTCTTTAACTTCCGCTTTTGGTGTCTGCGGATAGTGGGTAATCAGGGGTTCTGCAATGATCTGACCAATGGTCATACGTGGATTCAGTGACGCCAGTGGATCCTGAAAGATCATCTGGACCTCACTACGCACTTTTTGGGTTTCTTTTTTGCCCATACCCAATAGGTCTTTTTGCCCTAACCACAAGACCTTACCTGATTCCGCCGGAATCATTTTTATCACAGCTCTGGCCAGGGTCGACTTGCCACAACCGGACTCCCCTACAACACCCAACGTTTCACCAGCCCGCAGGTCAAAAGAAACACCATCCACTGCTTTCAGCTTTTTGGGTTTGGTCCAGGGCATCGCATTGCTGGGGTATACATCAAAGTGAACCTTCAGGTTCTCTACCCGTAGCAGAATATCGTTCGCGACCGTCATGCGACCTCCTGAATATCTTTATGGCAGGCACGACAGAGGCCTTCACTGGTTTCAATTAACTGGGGAGCCTGAGTTTTACAACTTTCAGTCGCAATCGGACAACGTGGTTCAAACGGACATCCCTGAGGAGGCCGGAGCATGTTTGGTGGATTACCCGGAATGGTATTCAGTTCATCTCCCAGGTGATCCAGACGCGGAATCGCTGCCAACAATCCCTGAGTATAAGGATGGGTAGGCTGTTTAAACAGACTATCGGTATCGTTGTATTCCATGACCCGACCACCATACATAACCAGGGTTTTCTCACACGAGCCGGCGACCACACCCAGGTCATGGGTAATCAGGACAATCGCTGTACCAAACTCATGCTGCAACTCTTTTAGCAGTTTCATGATCTGCGACTGCACCGTTACATCAAGCGCCGTGGTGGGCTCATCAGCGATCAGCAATTTAGGGCGGCATAACAACGACATGGCAATCATCACCCGTTGGCGCATGCCACCTGAAAACTCATGCGGATAAAGGTGCACACGGGTTCTGGCTTCAGGAATTTTGACTGCATCCAGCATGTGGATGGATTCCTGCAGAGCTGCTTTTTTACTCATACCCTTGTGGTGCATCAGCACTTCCATGAGCTGATCACTGACCCGCATATACGGATTTAATGAGGTCATTGGATCCTGAAAAATCATGGATATTTTTTCAGCCCGGATTTTATTCATGGCTTTTTCCGGTAATCCGAGAATTTCCGTACCATTGAATTTAACGCTGCCACTAACAGAGCCGTTTTTGGCCAGCAAGCCCATCAGAGCGAATACAGTCTGACTCTTACCGGAACCGGACTCACCAACAATGGCCATGGTTTCTTTTTCTTTCAGATCAAAGCTGACACCATTGACGGCGCTGACTGTGCCATCAAGGGTTTTAAAATAGACGTTAAGATCTTTTACTTCCAATAAATTCATGTTCATTGCCTCATCGATCTTTAGGGTCCAGAGCATCACGCAGCCCGTCACCAATAAAGAAGAAGCACAGCAGGGTGACGATGAAAAAAGCAAGCGGAAAAGCCAGTTGCCAGACGGTGCCGTAGGTCATGGTTTTTGCTCCTTGACTGATCAAAACACCCCAGGAGGTATCCGGCTCCTGTACCCCCAACCCAAGAAAGGAAATAAAGGATTCGGTCAGAATCATATTAGGCACCAGTAGGGTCGCATAAACGATCACAATTCCCAGCACATTTGGTACGATATGGCGAAGAATAATGCGCCAGGAACTGACTCCTGTGGCAATCGCCGCTTCGATATATTCCTTGTTCTTCAAAGACAGAGTCTGGCCACGGACAATACGGGACATATCCAGCCACGATATAGCGCCAATCCCGACAAAAATTAAAATAATGGAACGCCCGAATACCACCAGCAACAGAATCAGAATAAACATATAGGGAATGGACATCATGATATCGACAAAACGCATCATGAAGCCGTCGACTTTACCGCCCACATAACCCGCTGTGGCACCATACAAAGTGCCTATCAATACCGCAATCAACGACCCAATCACACCCACCATCAGAGAAATCTGAGTACCTTGAATCACTCGCGAAAACAGATCACGGCCCGACTCGTCAGTACCAAAATAGTGGCCGCTCTCCAACGACGGTGCTCCAAGGGTTTTGATATCTCCGAGCACATCCCAATCTATATTTTCATGATCCCATACAGCAACATAAGGACCAATAATGGTAAATGCGACGATCAGCCCCAAAATCACCAGACTGGTCATGGCAGCTTTATTATGAATAAAACGGTTTGCCGCATCTTTCCAAAGACTGCGTCCACTCATTTCAGCTTCAACCAGGTTTTCGGCCAGCTGCTCGGTTTTACTTTGATTTAATAACATGCTTTACCTCAGTACCTGATTTTCGGATCAATCCAGGCATACATAATGTCCACCACGGTACTAAACAAAATGGTCAATGCCCCTAACAAGATGGTAACGCCCATCAGAACCGAGTAGTCACGGTTCAGAGCGCTGTTTACAAAATGAATACCTATTCCACCGGTGGAAAAAAAACTGTCTACAATTACAGATCCGGTGACCATCGCAACGAATGTTGGACCAAGATAAGACACAACAGGCAACAGCGCCGGCTTTAACGCATGCCGGAAAATGATATAGCGAAACGGCAACCCTTTGGCTCGAGCAGTACGAATAAAGTTGCTATGCAATACTTCTATCATGGAAGAACGGGTAATACGGGCAATACTGGCGATATAACTGGTCGACAGAGCAATCACAGGCAAAATAATAAACTTAAGCTGACCACCTTCCCAACCCCCTCCTGGCAACCACCCAAGTGTCAACGTAAACACCAGCACCAGAATCGGAGCCATTACAAAATTCGGCAAAACCTGCCCCACAATAGCAAATCCCTGAGTGGAATAATCCTGCCAGCTGTTTTGTTTTAATGCGGCAAAAATACCAATCGACACACCGACTATCAGTGCCAGAAAAAATGCAACGGATCCATATTTCAGCGTGACAGGGAATCCTTCTGCAATCAGGTCATTGACAGACTGATCCTTGTATCGGAATGATGGACCAAAATCGAACCGCGTAACAACATTCGTAACATAGTTGGTGATCTGCACATATAACGGCTTATCGAGACCGTATTTTTTTTCAATATTGGCTTTGACGGCTGGAGGGAGCGGCTTTTCAGAACTAAAAGGGCTACCTGGAGCGGCATGCATAATCAAAAAAGAAACAACTATCAATACCAGTAAGGTCGGTATCGCAACCATTAGACGTCTTAATATAAAGTTTATCATTTACCACAACCCGATTATTGAGCGACAGGCAAGCCCGTCTCTACAACACGATTTAGACTCTCAAATAGTAACTTAATCTTATCCGGATGAAAAAAAGCAGAAAGCTTATTCTAAGAATAAGAATGCATGCGGGCACTTGGTAAGTGCCCGCGGAAAGGTCTAGTGTGCAATGATATACATATCTTTGCTGTAGATGTTTTGTTCGATGTTGTTATAAGGCCAGCCCTTCAGATATTTGCTGATCGCAATATCTTCCGCATAGTGATAAATCGGTGCGATAGGCATGTCTCTGGCGAGTAATTGCTCAGCCTGTGTGTAGTTGACGTTAGGATCCGCCATGCCGGTAGACTCTTTCATCAGCGTATCGTACTGAGGATTTTTATACTTGCTGTCGTTCTGAGCATTGTCAGACATCATCAATGTCAGGAAGGTTGATGCTTCGTTGTAGTCTCCACACCATCCGGCACGGGAAACGTCATAATCAGGTAATTTTTTAGTTTCAAGATACGTTTTCCATTCCAGGTTTTCGAGCGTAGCGTCGACACCCAGTTTTTGCTTCCACATTTGTGAGATGGCGATGGCAATTCTTTTATGGTCTTCAGAAGTGTTATACAAAATAGCCAGTTTGAGGGGATTGGCCTTGGTGAAACCAGCTTCAGCAAGCAGTTCTCTGGCTTTTTGGTCACGCTCTTTCTGAGTCATATGCTCCCAGGCCAGATCAGGTGTCACAAAACCGTTGGTTTTTGGTGGCGTGAACACATAGGCAGACGTTTGGCCAGCACCCAGAATGCGCTTGGCAATTACGTCACGGTCAATGGCATAACTCAGAGCTTTACGTACACGAACATCATCAAAAGGTGGACGGGTCATGTTGAAGTTGTAGTAGTAAGTGCACAACTGCGGCATGCTTTTGGTTTCTTCTGGGTTTTCTTTCAGCAAACGCTGGAATTGCCCGGCCGGGATATCGGTTTTCATGACTTCACCAGCCTTAAAGCGGGCATAAGCCTGATTTTCATCGTTAATAACCATTGCAACCACTTTATCGATAATAGTGGCATCATTGTTCCAATAATATTTATTACGCTCTCTGACAGATCGTTCGTTCACAACATACTCAGTCAGAACATAGGCACCATTGCCCACCATATTTCCGGGTTTGGTCCAGTCAGAGCCGTATTTTTCGATCACTTTCTGGTTAACCGGGAAAGTGGATGTATGGGCAACCATTTTGGGGAAATAAGGCATCGGCTGAGAGAGTTTTACATCCAGCGTATAGTCATCCACGGCTTTAACGCCCAGAGTTGATGGCTCTTTTTCGCCGGAAACGATCGCTGACGCATTCTCAACATTCATGATTTCCATAAACCAGCTATAAGGAGACGCTGTCGCCGGGTCAGCGAGACGGCGCCAGGCATAGACAAAATCATGAGCAGTTACCGGATCACCATTAGACCACTTTGCATTCTGACGCAGATAAAAACGGAAACTCATATTATCTGGGGAGGCCACCCAGCGCTGCGCGACACCCGGCATCAGGTTACCATCAGCATCCTGATTCACAAGACCTTCAAACAGATCACGGGCCACGTTGGATGCATCAACACCTTCAATCAATTGAGGATCAAGGGAGTCGATTTCATCCAGCATACGGTAGGTAAAAGTCTGGTCGGCAGCCAGCTCTTCACCGGTAATCGGATGCTTTTTCGCATACGCCATCGGCGACAACATTGCCACGCTAATAATACCTGCAGCAATAGTCTTGGTGATTACTTTCATAAGTCTATGTTCCTCTTATTTATTATCTGTGTGCCCTGAACACTATCGGGCGAATGGTTCTCAGAAGTCTTAATGCAATATCAAAACCATCTTAAGCATGAATACTTAAGCGACAAGACCACCAAAATGGCACAAGTAAACCGGCCATTCAACGGTCAACATCAACTTTTTGTTAATTGTTTTTGGGCGGATAATCAGGTATTAGAGCCGCAATAGTGCATATTTTGTATCCCGCTGGCCCGCTAAATATCTAAGAAAACCAACAACATAGGCTAACACGCACCATTGGTGGTCACGCAATAGTGGAATGCACCAAATAGGGCAAATGTTTGTAAAGTAACAATTACAGCTTGGACTGAGAGCTAAATTATTCCTGCAGATGAGCAGTCACAAGCGCATTAACCTCTCGATCCATCAACTCTGAGGATCCAAGATTCATCTCAATAACCCGCCGTAACTGCGATGCACTGTCAAGATCAAGAGACGTAAATTCAAGACCGATATGGTGATCTTCTTGATGCACGCACTTGGCTTGTGCAACCAAGCCATGATCAAGGGAACCAAATTGAACGATCACTTCAAGCTCCTGGCCGACCAGTCCTTCCAATTTATGATCACAGTTCAGCAACACACCTTTCAGGCTGATATCCAGTAAATGACCTGAATATGAATGCCGGTTCATAATGATGTCAGCCTGCGCATCATGGTCAATCCGGGTAAAACGGCGTTTATCGCTCATGTTATCTATTCTTCAATTTGCCAGTGATCTTTTTACTCTAGCAGATTTCAGCCATCTTGCAGTCTGCCGAAAATCTCTCTAGCCTTCCAGGTTCTTCTCTATTTCAAGGGAACCACTATGGCAGGCTTAACAACATTTCCAGAACAGTATCTGGCGGGGCGAGACACCCCCTTAGAAATCGAAAAACAACATTTTGTCACTGGCGGTTCCATTGTTCCGCCATGGCCAGAAGGTTCTGATCGAATTCTGCTGGGGATGGGATGTTTCTGGGGAGCTGAACGAAAAATGTGGCAGCAACCTGGGGTGATCACGACTGCGGCGGGATACGCCGGCGGGGAAACGCCGAATCCAACTTATGAAGAGGTCTGCACTGGCCTGACCGGGCATGCAGAAGTAGTACTGGTAGTGTTTGACCCCAGGGAAACCAATCTGCAGCAACTTCTGAAAGTATTCTGGGAGTCCCATGACCCTACCCAGGGAATGCGCCAGGGCAACGATATCGGTACGCAATACCGTTCTGCTATCTATTGCTGCAACCAATCCCAATGCGAAGCCGTGTTAAAGACCAGAGAGCAATTCCAGCAGCAGCTCACAGCAAAGGGAGCTGGAGGAATTACTACTGAAATCAAGACCGCTCCGGTATTTTATTATGCCGAAACCTATCATCAACAGTACTTAGCTAAAAACCCTGGTGGCTACTGTGGCCTGAAAGGGACCGGCGTGACGTGCGTTTTATAAGGAAACAGAAGTGACCACTATCACTCTTCATACCGAATATTGCCTCAAGCGATTACTCGAACTGGAGCAGCAGGTGGAGGAAAACCGGTTGTTCAACGTGGGTTACATCATTCCTCAGGTTACCCTACTGGAGAATCAATGGCGGGATGAAGAGCGATCCGGCAATTTGCAAAACTTCCTGACAGATTTAAAACAGATGGTGGACACGCATGGACGCCAGGACAATCTGGATGACGAGGACCTCACGGTCAATGCTGAAATTCTGGCACTACTTTGAAACCGAATATTCCTGCCTGGCAGACTCAATACTATGACACATTGAGGTAATGCCTTTGATGATGTTAACCGTCGGCCGGCCAATATCGTCGGCACTGATGGAATATAAAGCATGGTGATGCACGGCCGGTATTTCATCGAAATCGGGAAATACAGAATCCCCCCGATGACCGCTCTGGCTGATGATCACCTCTGGTCGACCGGCAATCACGCTTTCAATACCAATTTGTGGCGCAGGTAATTCGAGGTCTTTAAAAATATTTACGCCACCACAGATCTCAATTACTTCATTGATAAAACTGTTACCACTGATCGTATAAATCGGCTCATGCCAGACTTGATAGAACACCCGCATTCTTCGACGGCTCTGATAACTCTGGCGCAATGCCGCCAGCTCAGTGCGATAGCGCTGAACACGTTCATCTGCCTGCACTATACGATTCGTCAAATGGGCAAAAGTTATCAGGCTGCTTTCAATCTGCTGCAGGTTTTTGGGGTCACTGTAAAAGACCTTATAACCCAGCTGCTGCAATTGCTCCAATTGCTGCAGTGTGGGGCCATCGGGTAGCGCGATGATTAAATCCGGTTTCAGGCTGACAATCTGTTCAAGATTCAAAGTGTAATAATCACCTACCCTCGGAATTGCCTTGGCGGCTTCAGGGTAATTGGAATAGGCACCTGCTCCGACAATCAAGTCGCCGGCATCAATCTCGAATAATTGCTCGGTGGCATGAGGCACCAGGCTGACAATCGCTTTTACCGGCCCAACGAACGTCAATTTCCGGCCGGTATCATCTACCACAGTCGTCGCTGCCCCTACACAAACAGAGCACAGGAACAGGTAGCTGAATAACCATAAAACAGGCTTCATCCATTTACCCCACAAACCATCCAGATCACAATAATTGCCAGCTGTTGCATTGCTCCGAGCGTATCGCCGGTGTACCCCCCCAAATGCCGCCGCAACGTCTGGATCATCGCACTTCGAACCATTACCAACGACAAAATCAATAGCCACCACTGCCACCAGACAAAACTGTGACCCAACCAGAGCGGCACGACTGCCACCATGACCGGTAACATAGCAATAACAGTAGCTGCTGCATTGAACTGAGTGGCCAAAGGTTTACTTTTTGATTGTGCCGGATCAGCAACATATTCCAGATTCCATAACAGCGATATTGCCACCAAACGGCTCAGGCTTTCAGTCAGAATGAGCACCAGCAGTACAAACTGCCACGACTGATGATCCAACACCCAGACCATTAATTGCCACCGCAACAACAAGGCGATAACCAACGCTGCCGCACCGTAACTACCAAGCCGACTGTCTTTCATAATGGCCAGCTTACGCTCGCGACTCCAGCCACCACCCAGACCATCGTAAGTATCTGCCAGCCCGTCTTCATGAAACGCACCTGTCAGCCACAGGCTCAGAGCCAAACAACACAACACGGAAACAGCTGCCGGGAAAATTACTGTCAGCACACAAAACGCAACTGCCTGTATCATCCCCAGCACCATTCCCACCCAGGAAAAGTAGCCACTGGAACGACTCAGGTTCTGATTGTTGTAGTCCACCCACCTGGGGCCCGGCAAACGGGTAAAGAACACCCAGGCGTTGAAAAACAGCTGCAACTGCCGGTTCATTTCTCCTGGCTGACTCCAGCACTTTCGAAACTGGCCATATTATTTATAAATACAATGCTGGATTGAATCAGAGGCCAGGCCAATACCGCTCCAGTGCCTTCACCCAAACGCAGATTTAACTGCAGTAATGGGCTTACACCCAACGCTTCCAGCATGGCTTTATGACCTTGTTCATTTGAACAATGGCCGAAAATGGCATAATCCAGAACTTCTGGCTGATCTTTACTGACACACAGTAGAGCCGCCGTTGCCAGGAAACCGTCCACAATAAACAAACGCCCTGCCGCAGCAACCGCCGCCATAGCCCCAGCCATCATAGCCAGCTCAAAACCGCCCAAGTGCTGCATAATTGCAGCACCGGTTTGTAATTGTGCACCATGTTTTTTCAACGCAAGTTGTATCGCCCTGACTTTATTGTCGATAATTTTCTGACTGGCTCCGGTTCCCCTGCCAACACATAGTTCCGGTGCCAAATTCATCACTGCAGCCATTAATGCCGCACCTGCAGTGGTGTTACCAATACCCATTTCTCCAAAACTGAAAAACAGGTTTTCGGGTTGCCCGCACAACTCTCTGATCAAGTCAGCTCCAGACTCTGTCGCCTGTTGCCACTGACCTTCGGTCATGGCTGGCTCACCGCTGAAATCCGTTGTCCCTTTGGCCACTTTTCGATCCACCAGTAACGGGTGAGCTGCAAATGGTTCGGCCGCAACACCTGCATCCACAATCGTAATAGGCACCTGATGCTGAGCGGCAAACACATTGATCGCCGCGCCACCCTGCAAAAAATTCATGACCATCTGTTGCGTAACTTCTGCGGGGAAAGGGCTGATATTTTGGGCTGTCACACCATGGTCGGCAGCAAATACATAGTGATGTAGTGTTCCCGCTTGCGGATCAACGGTTTTTTGAACTCTGGCTATCTGAAACGCCAACGCCTCTATTTGCCCTAGGGACCCCGGTGGTTTTGTTTTTTGGTCGATCTTGGCTTGAATCTGATCATCCAACTGTCCGGACACTGCTGGAATTTTAAATTGATACTGAATCATGGGAGTTCACCTAAAGTAATTTTTTTGCCTGCAATTATGAAAAAGCTTTGATCGGCCATAGCAGCAATATCCTGATGCAGCCAGCCGGCTTCATCAACAAAGCGACGGGTTTCCTTTCCCATAGGCACGATCCCCTGGCCGACCTCATTGCTGACCAAAACCACATCACATCGTGTTTGTTTTAACTGATCCAAAAACCTCCGCCGTACATCCGGCCACTGATCTGGATTTTGATATAACTGATTACTGAGCCACAGGGTCAGACAATCCACCAGAATAGCCTGGTGTTGATTTTGTCTGGCCTTAATAGTTTCAGACAACGCCAGCGGCGCCTCCAAACTCTGAAAGCGCGGATCCCGCTGAGCCTGATGCATGGCAATTCGCGCCTGCATTTCTTCATCCAGCGCCTGTGCAGTCGCGATATAAAAAGGACTCGAGGACAGGCTTAATGTTTGTTGTTCTGCCAGCCTACTCTTACCTGAGCGCGCGCCCCCCAAATAGAAATAAATCATCGATAAAGATTGATTTCGTTTTTCAGTGACAGTGTTTCAGCTCGCGCCGCCTCGGCAAAATCATCACCTGACGATGCATACAGAACCGCCCGGCTGGAATTAATGATCAGACCAGTACCATCAGTTGTTTTCCCAGCGCCAAGAACAGCGGCTATATCTCCACCTTGAGCACCAATACCGGGCACCAACATAGGCATGTCACCACAAATACGGCGAATTCGCGCCATTTCTTCCGGTGCAGTAGCGCCTACAACCAACATGACATTGTTATTATGATTCCATTCCTGCGCAGCCAGCCTGGCAACTTCTTCATACAACGGATAACCACCAACATCCAGGTTTTGTAACTGAACCGCCCCCGGGTTGGAAGTACGGCATAACAGAATCGTGCCTTTATCTGTGAATTCAGTAAACGGTGCAACGGTATCAACGCCCATGTACGGATTAACAGTAACAGCATCTGCCTGATAATGGACAAAAGCTTCTTTCGCATACATGCTCGCGGTGGAACCAATATCGCCCCGCTTTGCATCGAGAATCACCGGAATCTCCGGATATTGGGATTTGATGTAATGAATGGTCTTTTTTAACTGATCTTCAGCCGCCACTGCGGCGAAGTGAGCAAACTGAGGTTTGTAGGCACAGACCAGATCATGAGTGGCATCGATGATGGCTTTGTTAAATTGAAAAATACCATCCTGGTCAGAAAATCCGGCCGGGAACTTTTCTGGGTATGGGTCAAGACCGACACATACCAGAGAGTCAGCGCTCAACCAGCGCTGACGAAGATAGGAAATAAACTCCAATGGAAGCTCCTTCAACGGACATGAGTTGCAGCCAGAATTGTACGGAAGAGGGCCGGTTTTGTCTGTAGCCAGCCCAATGTTTTCAAAGCTTCCCGGGAATTCAGAAATCCAACTGCATCGACAAGAAAATTACCAAACCGTTTTCATCTTGCCGCCATCTACCGTCAATGACGAACCGGTAATATAACTGGCTGCTTCTGACAACAAAAACGTCGCGGCATTGGCAAATTCTTCCGGTCTGCCGTAACGTCCCCACGGCAATGTTGCTTCCACTTGAGCCTTACGCGCTTCACGGGTGATCCCCTGTTTATCGGCCACGGCCTGATCCATCCCTTGCACCCGTTGGGTATCAATCAACCCTGGAATGATGTTGTTAACCCGGATCTTATCTCCAGCCAGCTGTTGGGAAAGACTTTTCACCAAAGAGGTAACCCCAGAGCGCATGACATTAGACAAAATCAACACATCAATAGGCTCTTTCACGGAAGAGGAAGTCAGTGTCAGAATAGAGCCACCACCGGCCTGCTTCATACTTGGCAGCACTGCCCGTATCAACCGGACAGCACTCATCAGAGTCAATTCAAATGCTGCCTGCCAGTCATTGTCATCAAAACTTTCAAACTGACCGGTGGGTGGCCCACCGGCGTTAACCAGCAATCCATTCACCGGCCCGAGATCAACGATGGTATCTGCCACCCAGCGCTCAATACTACTGCCGTCACGGGCATCAAACTGATAGGCCTGGACCTTCGCTCCGGATTCTGCTCGGATGGTTTCAGCCGCAGCCTCAATGGCAGCCTTGTCACGACTGGCCATGGACACTCTGGCACCTTCCAATGCACATTGCCGGGCAATGGCATATCCCATCCCCTGACTCGCTGCCGCCACCATGATGACCTTGTCTTTCAGTTGCAGATCCATAAGATTCTCCTGTTTAGTCACCCGCCCCTTAGGGTCTGAGTGGACCGATATTTTTCTTAAAAACTTTAGAGTTGCGCTGATAGTTGTACAGAGACTTTCTCTTCATCGGCAACCCATCCACGTCAATCTGTTGAAATCCCCGTTCAAGAAACCAGTGCGCTGTATGTGTCGTCAACACGAACAGGCTGCTCAGGCCCAGCGCATGGGCCCGCTCAGTAATGGCCCGCATGAGCCGGTCACCACGATGTTCATGACGATACCCTTCATGCACCGCCACACAGGCCAGTTCACCGGTTTTTTCCTCATCCTCCAAAAACGGATAAAGAGCAGCACAACCGATGATCATGCCATCGCGCTCGTTGACCATGAAATGATTGATTTCCTGTTCCAGCAGCTCTCGTGAACGTCGCACCAGAACGCCCTTAATCTCCAGGGGTAGCAGCAGTTCGAGGATACCGGCCACATCATTAATCGTTGCCGGGCGGATGCTATCGTAGGCCTCCTGGGTAACCAGGGTACCGATACCATCGCGGGTATACAGTTCGTTGAGAATGCTGCCATCGTTATCGAACGGCAACAGGTGACAGCGTCCTACACCGGCTCGACAAGCAGTGACCATGGCCTCCAATTCGGCATATCCAGGTATTTCTGGAGTATGTTGATCCAATATTCGCTGGCACTGACTGGGAAACAGCTCGGTAATCGTTTCGGCTTCTTTCAAGACCAGTGAACAGTCACCGACAATTACCAGCTTGTCTGCTTTGAGTGCAACTGCCGTTTGTACCGCAACATCATGAACAGACACATTAAACAACTCGCCGGTGGGCGAATACCCCAGATGCGACATCAGGACAATGAAATTGTTGTCGAGCAATTGCCGTATCGAAGAGGCATCCACTTTACGCACCACACCCGTATGTTGCATGTCGACACCATCAATCACCCCCACCGGTCTGGCCAGAACAAAATTACCACTGACACACCGGACTTTGGCGTTGTGCATGGGTGAGTTCACCATCCCAAGACTGAACTGAGCCTCCAGCTGTGAGCGCAATTGCCCATGTACATCCAGAATGGTTTCCATGATTTCAGGACTGGTCACCCGCATATGGCTGTGCATAACGCTGGTGATATTTTTTTCCTGCAATCGTCGGTTTATCTGACTTCGGGCACCATAGACCAGGACTACCCGCATCCCAAGACTGTTCAGCAACGCCAGATCAGGAACCAGAGAGCGGGCAGCAGGTTGATCCAATCCTTCACCAGAGATCCCGACAACCAGTGTCTTGGTCCGGTGGGCATGAATATAAGGAGCCGTAGAACGGAAGAAATCAACGAAATTCACGATGGGAATATGTTCCTTTCAAGTGGTGGCAGGAAAGTCTAATCATAACGTATCTGCAGGTTTTATTGATTGTTCAAATTTATTGATAGAATTATATGAAAAGCTTCAATTTTTTTACCAGTATCCATTCAGTACTATTGCCGTCATCTTAAACAAATGAACAGATAAGGCAAAAAACAATGGAAAAATTCTGGAGCTATGTCGAAGTCCTGGGACGGGTTTTATTGATCTCAATTTTTGTGATGTCCGGATTGCAAAAACTGGGCGATATTCAAGGAAATATGGCCTATGTCACCAGTGGCGGCCTACCCGGTTTCATGTTGTTCCCAGCGATAGCAATTGAACTGTTTGCCTCTTTGGCTGTTTTGTTGGGCTGGAAAACCCGTATCGCCGCTTTGTTCCTGGCATTATTCTGCCTGGTGTCCGGCCTGTTGTTTCACGGTAACACGTTTCCGGATAATGCAATGGCCACGCTATTGGATCAGATCCACCTAATGAAAAATATTGCTCTGACTGGTGCCTTTCTGTTTCTGGCGGGTCGTGGAGCTGGTCCTATCAGCCTGGATAGCCGCAACAAAGCTTGATTATCCTGACGAAAACCAAAAAGAGCTGCCTTGGCAGCTCTTTTTTATTACAACATGTTTTATCACAACACTTTGGAAAAGCGATTCTTATTTGCCGGACTCTGCTGCAGATATGCATCAAATACCATACAAATAGGCCGTAACAACAAACGCCCGGCGCTGGTTACCTTAATGGCATGATTATCGACAGTCACCAGGCCGTCATCAGCCAGAAACGCCAGTCGACGAATCTCATTGGCAAAATACGCCCTTGAATCAATATCAAACTGTTCATCAAGCGCGTCAAACTTCAACCGACCATTGCAGCTAAGCTCCTGAATAACCCGCTGTCGAATCAGATCATCGTCATTGAGCTGATAACCTTTAAAGCTGGCCAGGTTTCCATTGGAAATAACCTGCTCGTACTGCCCAAGATCACGATAATTCTGCACGAAGGTCTGGTTGATATAACTGATACTGGAAACGCCAAGCCCCAGCATATCCATATTGCCGTAGGTCGAGTAACCTTGAAAATTACGCTGCAGAGTTCCTTCATTAAGCGCATCAACCAAGTCATCTCCCGGTTTGGCAAAGTGATCCATGCCAATATAAACGTAACCGGCCTGCTGCAATGCATTGATACAACTATCAAGAATATTTAGCTTTTCTTCCGGTGAGGGCAGTTCACTTTCGTTAATCCGTCGTTGTGGTAAAAAACGCTCTGGCAAATGAGCGTAGTTATACACAGCAATCCGGTCCGGATTCAGGGCGATAACCTGCTCAATGGTGCGATCAAAGCTCTCCCTGGTCTGTTTTGGTAAACCGTAAATCAGGTCGAAACTAACACTGAAAAACCCATTTTGCCGGGCAATGTGCATCATTTCCGACACCATGTCATAACTTTGCAACCGGTTGATGGCTACCTGTGTGTCCGGATTAAAATCCTGCACCCCGAGACTGATACGATTAAATCCAAGCTCCCGTAACAGAACCAGCTGATCCCTCGAGGTCACTCTGGGGTCTATTTCGATGGAATATTCGCCCAGGTCATCAGCCAACAGCGAAAAGTTCTTTTTAATAAGCAGGAACAACCGCTTGATCTGATCTATCGATAAAAAAGTCGGCGTTCCTCCCCCCCAATGCAGCTGACGTACCGGACGTTCCGCAAAATAAGGCGCCATCATTTGCATCTCTTTTTCCAGAATATCGATATAAGCGTCGGCTCGGGCCGGGTCCTTGGTTGCTATTTTATTACAACCACAATAAAAGCAGATATGACGACAAAACGGCACATGCACGTACAAACTCATCGATTGATGAGTGTTTTTATGTTCCTGGGCAATCTCCAGCGTCCGAGTGGGATCAAAATCCTCAAACTGCACCGCTGTCGGATAAGATGTGTATCTGGGGCCTGAAATGTTGTATTTCAAAATGACTTCGCGATCCCAGATTTTAGGTTCATTAATTACGGTCATAGGACTCCTCCAATATCAGGCTAGGCTAAGTTTTAATCCCGCCAGCGTCATTGACAAAGGTCACCCAATCCCGGAAAAGCAATAAGTATTTTATGGTTTTTGATCAAATACATATTCTGTTTGATTTGCATCAAGCGTGAATGAGTTAGCACTAAACAGCAAAGATTTTACCGGTATACTTCACTGCAACACCGACCTAACCCGCTATAGGAAGGTGTCTCCATTGTTCTCCTCCTCCAGCACACGGATGTGTTGTTACGATGGTGAGGCCAGGGCTTTATAGCTTTGGCCTTTTTTTTGCCCCGTCGTTTTCCCATGAAACTTTTTTCCCTCTGACTGGTCTTATATAAAAGCTATAAGTACCTATTTAGTAAGGTTTTTTTACACCCCAATAGGGTCTATAGTAATTGCCGGATTTAAAGAAACACTCCGAGCCGCAGCGTTCTAACCGCCAGACGCATGAACCTCCGGCCTCAGCATTGTGCTGACAGGGTAAACAGGGAAACCGGTTTGCCTCCCTTGTATTTTGGAAAGGTGTGTCTATGTTACAGGATTCATTTGGGCGTCGTTTTTATTACCTGCGCCTGTCTATTACTGATGTTTGCAATTTTCGCTGCAACTATTGCCTTCCGGATGGTTATAAAAAGGATGGCCAGCGTTCATTTCTCACCCGTCCGGAAATTGTTAACCTGGTATCGGGATTTGCCTCTGCCGGCACTCAGAAAGTTCGAATTACCGGCGGTGAACCGGCCCTGCGTAAAGACCTGATCGATATCATTGGTGACATCAAAAGCATCCCAGGCATCCAGACCGTTGCCATGACCACTAATGGCTATCGATTAGGAAGTCTGTTGCAAGGTCTTGATCACGCAGGGCTTGATCAATTGAATGTCAGTATCGACAGTCTTGATCCTCAGGTCTTTCAAACCATCACCGGGCATGACCGGCTCAACGAGATTCTTGTCGCGCTGCAACAAGCACAAAGGACGGGTATTAAACATATCAAAGTCAATGCAGTGTTAATGCGCGATCTGAATGACCGTGAACTGGATACATTTTTGGGATGGATTAAGGACCAGGATCTGACTTTGCGCTTTATTGAAGTCATGCAAACCGGAGACAACACCGAATTCTTCGAAAAACGACACCTTTCCGGAGCTGACCTGCAAGTGAAATTACTTGAGCAGGGCTGGCAGACAATCATTCGTAACCAGGATGCAGGCCCGGCAGTGGAATATTGGCATCCAGATTATCAGGGCCGTATCGGTCTGATCATGCCATACAGCCAGGACTTCTGTAGCAACTGCAACCGCTTGAGAGTCAGCGCCGAAGGTAAAGTACATTTGTGCCTTTTTGGTGACCATGGATACGATATCCGCCAT
Organism: Gynuella sp.; assembly: GCF_050297175.1. Lineage (NCBI taxonomy): Bacteria > Pseudomonadati > Pseudomonadota > Gammaproteobacteria > Oceanospirillales > Saccharospirillaceae > Gynuella > Gynuella sp. The sequence goes on from NZ_JBNKSF010000039.1 coordinate 21,133, forward strand.
CTGATTCAACAGCCAGAACAGCGCTCACAGCTGACAGATTTCTTAGCCGAGGCACTTAAGGACAAGAAAGTCAGCCACTTCCTGCAACAGGGCAACTCCGGCATCACGCGCGACCTTTCCATGATCGGAGGCTGACATGCTGGGTGTTATTCTTGCCGGAGGCCGTTCCTCACGTATGGGAAAGGATAAATCCCGACTGATGATCAATGGTCAGACCTTGTTACAACGCCAGCAAAGCATCCTTGGACAGTTGGGGCTGGAAGTTATTGTCAGTGGCCCAGACGGGGTTCACGACGAGTTTACTGACTACCCCGGGCCATTGGCCGGAATATACTCTGTCATCCGGCAACGACCGGCTCCCAGCTGGTTGTTTGTGCCGGTTGACCTGCCCCTGATGCAACCCGAAACGCTTGCCAGACTGATGAACCATTCTTCAGAGGCAGGCTGTTGTTATGATTACCATCCTTTGCCATTACTGCTGAAGTCTTCCGTCCAGCTGATACCGGAATTATATAAACGGCTGCAGACATCCGGAGAAGATTTGAGTGTCCGGGCATTCAATCGCAGCATGGGTGTTGAACAGCTGGCCCTGAATGCTGATGACGAAATATGTTTAAGCAACGCCAATGATCCACAACAATGGCAAACCTTATTAAGACAGTTATAGGAAATATTCACCATGGCTCATTTATCACAAGCTGACTTCGTTCCCCTGAATATTGCAGTACTGACCGTATCCGATACCCGTACAGAAGCAAACGATACTTCCGGACAATACCTGGCAGAGCAAGTGAAAGCGGAAGGCCATCTGCTGGCCGACAAGCAAATCGTCAAAGACGACGTTTATCAACTACGCGCCATCGTTTCCCAATGGATCGCTTCGAGTGAAGTACAGGTTATTTTAATTACCGGAGGCACTGGATTTACCGGTCGCGATTCCACCCCGGAAGCACTCACACCGTTATTTGACAAACAGGTTGAAGGATTCGGAGAGTTATTCCGGCAACTGTCTTATGACGAAATAGGGACTTCGACCATACAAAGTCGCGCTCTGGCAGGTTTTGCCAATGGCACAGTCATCTTCTGCATGCCGGGCTCCACCGGGGCCTGCAAAACCGGCTGGAACGGCATCATCAAAGAACAACTGGATGCACGTTGCAAACCCTGCAATTTTGTTGCCCATCTGAAAATGGCACCCACATGCGAGAGTCGGGGCTAATGGAAAAGCAATTCAGCCATATCGATCATCACGGCTCCGCCAACATGGTGGATGTTACCGACAAACATAGCAGTCAACGGTTGGCACAGGCAGAAGCATTTATTTATATGTCTGCCGATACCCTGACCATGATAGAACAGGGTAACCACCACAAAGGGGATGTTTTTGCCGTTGCCCGCATTGCTGGCATACAAGCAGCAAAAAAAACCCCTGAGCTGATTCCGCTATGCCACCCGCTGATGCTAACCAAAATTGCTGTGGACTTTGAGCTGCAACCACAGCTTGGCCGCGTTCGCATTACATCGCTTTGTAAACTGGCCGGTCAGACCGGCGTCGAGATGGAAGCATTGACCGCCGCTTCGGTTGCAGCACTAACGCTGTTTGACATGTGCAAAGCCGTCGATCCGGCCATGACCATCAGTGGTTTAAGGGTATTGGAAAAACAGGGTGGTAAAACCGGACACTGGCTCCATCCGGAGGAAACATGAAAATACTGTTTTTTGCCCGCCTGCGGGACAGTATCGGTTGTGCAGAGACATCACTGGAAGTACCTCAGCCTACCCAGGTTCATAAGGTCATCAAACAACTGCTTAATGATCACCCGGACTGGCAGGATGCATTCGATAAACCAGTACTGGTGGCCATTAATCAGACCATGGCAGAAATGGATAGCAAGGTCAGCAACGAAGATGAACTGGCATTTTTTCCACCGGTCACGGGAGGGTAGTGCACATGACTGATCTGGTATTAATACAGGAAAATGATTTTTCAGTGGATGAACACTACCAAGCCATGGTCGCTCAAAACAACAGCGCGGGTGCAGTGGTGTTTTTTGTCGGCCGGGTTCGCGATTTTAACGAACAACAGCATGTTACCGGCCTGTACCTTGAACATTATCCCGGCATGACTGAAAAAATTCTGCATGAGATTATTCTGACTGCACGCCAGCGCTGGTCCGCTGAAGAGATACGGATTGTTCATCGCGTTGGAGCGTTGCAGGTCAGCGATCAGATCGTGTTTGTAGGCGTCAGCAGTGCTCACCGTCAGGATGCGTTTCAGACCTGTGAGTACCTAATGGATTTTTTAAAAACCAAAGCTCCTTTCTGGAAAAAAGAAACGGGCACTCAAGGTGAACAATGGCTGGATGCCAAGGACAGTGACGAGCAGGCAGCCCAAAGATGGTGACCGACAAAGATCATTACGTTGCCACAAACACAAGCACCTAAAACCCCTCCGATCCCGTTCCCCCAAGCGCTCATATATAAACAAGTGCGTGATTGCCCGGCAGTATTATTTGCCGGGCGAACAAACACTTAAGGGTACTTCAATACAACTCCACTCCCGTCATATCCGGTAAGCGGTGAGCAATTCCTTTGTGACAGTCGATACAGGTTTTTTCTCCCGATGCCAGTGCAGTTGAGTGCCGCTCCGCAGCGCGTTCACTTTGACGGGTAAAATCCATGGAATCAAAGTTATGACAGTTACGACACTCTAGGGAATCATTGGCCTTGAGACGGGCCCATTCATGTTCAGCGAGTTCTCGCCGTTTATGTTCAAATTTTTCCTGAGTATTAATGGTGCCAAATATTTTTCCCCAGACTTCTTTTGAAGCCGCCATTTTTCGGGCCATTTTATTCGTCCAGTTATGGGGCACATGACAATCGGAACAAATCGCCCGAACCCCGGATCGATTACTGTAGTGAATGGTCGTCTGCAACTCCTGATAAACATTGTCACGCATTTCATGGCAACTGGTACAGAATTCTTCCGTGTTAGTAAATTCCATGGCGGTATTGAATCCTCCCCAGAAAATAATACCAGCGATAAAACCACCCACTACCAAAAACCCTAGAGAAAAGTGCACACTGGGCTGACGTAGGATCAGCCAACCGCGCCGAATCATTTGCATCATGCCCTACTCCTCACCTTTAACCAGGGTATCCATGTCGACAAAGGTGTTCTCGATCAAAGACTTGGTCTCCTGCTGGGTAATATGGCATTGGGTGCAAAAGAATCTTCGCGGCGATACATCAGCCAAAAACTGCCCATCCCGGTTCATGTAATGAGTGATACTGACCATTGGTGCCTGCGCTTCATCGGCTTTCTTGCGGGAGTGACAGGCCAGGCAGCGATTGAAATTCAGATCCACCTGATAACCGGTAATATCATGAGGAATGGTTGGTGCCTGTTGAGGATAAGCGCGCTCACGTTTTAAATCGCTGTTTTCCACAGCCTTCATTTTCGGCGGTTCACCCTCTGCATCCAATGGTGTATCACCACGCAGGTTAGCCAACTGATTATCGGCAAGTAAAAATACCGAAACGAATGCCACCATTAACACGATCAATCTTTTCATTTCGGTATCTCCTATGCTTTATAGACTCTGACGGCACACTTCTTATAATCCGTCTGTTTGGAAATGGGATCGATAGCATCGAGAGTAACTTTATTTATCAGCTGACTGGCATCGAACCATGGGACAAATACGAGCCCTCTTGGCGGTTTGTTGCGACCACGGGTTTCCACTCTGCTCAGAATATAACCACGGCGGCTTTCCACTTTAACTTCATCGCCACGACGCAGTCCCTTTGCTTTGGCATCTTCTGGATGCATGAATACCACGGCATCCGGGAATGCCTTATAAAGCTCAGGTACCCGCTGAGTCATGGATCCGGAATGCCAGTGCTCCAATACCCGGCCGGTAGACAACCACATGTCGAACTCTTCATCAGGCGATTCCGCTGGTGGCTCGTAAGGCAACGCGAAAATCACCGCTTTTCCGTCTGGCTTGCCATAAAACTGCCAGCCAGTACCCGGCTGCACATACGGATCAGAGCCTTCTTTAAAGCGCCATAAAGTTTCTTTGCCATTCACATACGGCCAACGCAGTCCACGCGCTTTGTGATATTCCTCAAACGGTGCCAAGTCGTGACCCTTGCCCCGACCAAATGATGCATACTCCTCAAATAAACCTTTCTGAACATAAAACCCGAAGTCTTTGGATTCATGGTTTCCATACTCTGGGCTGATTTCACTCAGTGGAAAATGATCGACTTTGCCATTGGCAAATAACACATCAAACAGATTTTTGCCTTGATATTCAGGATTCTCATCCAGTATCGCCTTTGGCCATACTTCATCCGTTGTGAAACGTTTGGAAAACTGCATCACCTGCCATAGATCCGATTTAGACTCTCCCGGCGCATCTGTCAGCTGATACCAGAACTGAGTACGACGTTCAGCATTACCATAAGCGCCTTCTTTCTCGATCCACATAGCCGTCGGCAATATCAAATCAGCCGCTTCAGCAGTGACTGTTGGATAAGCATCTGACACCACAATGAAGTTTTCCGGATTACGATACCCCGGATAAGTTTCTTCATTCATATTGGCCGCTGCCTGAAGGTTGTTATTCACCTGAATCCAGTAAGCATTGATTTCACCATCTTTAAGCTTACGATTCTGTAAAACGGCATGGGCTCCCACTTTCGGGTTTAACAACCCTTTTGGCAGTTTCCATTTTTCTTCGGCAATTGCCCGATGCTGATCATTATTGACCACCATATCCGCCGGCAGTCGATGCGCAAATGTACCCACCTCACGGGCGGTGCCACATGCAGATGGTTGTCCGGTTAATGAAAATGGACTATTACCCGGCTCAGAGATTTTTCCTGTCAAAAGGTGAATGTTATACAATAGATTATTAACCCAAACACCGCGGGTATGCTGGTTCACACCCATGGTCCAGAGCGACATGATCTTAACCTCAGGGTCAGCATACAGCTTAGCGAGCTGTTCTATTGTCCGTGCTGGAACGCCAGACATTTCTTCGGCATATTCAAAGGTATAGGGTTTAACAAACTCAGCGAAAGTATTGAAGTCAATGGCTTCGGAGGCGCCGGCTTTAGCGGCATTTTTTGCTTTTTGCTCTAGCGGATGAGTCGGTCGCAATCCATAACCAATATCCGCCATACCCTTACGAAAGTTAACATGCTTGGCAACAAAGTCCTGATTCACCGCATTATTCTGGATAATGTAATTGGCAATGGCATTCAACAAGACGATGTCTGTTTGCGGAGTAAATACTGCGGGAATATCAGCCAGATCGAAACTACGATGTTTGTAAGTGGACAGAACCGCAACCTTCACATGCGGATGACTCAAACGCCGGTCGGTAATACGAGTCCACAAAATTGGATGCATCTCGGCCATATTTGAGCCCCAGAGAACAAATGCATCGGCATTTTCAAAATCATCATAGCAGCCCATGGGTTCATCGATACCAAATGTGCGCATAAAACCCGCAACCGCTGACGCCATACAATGGCGGGCATTCGGTTCGATATTATTTGACCGAAATCCGGCTTTCATTAATTTGACAGCCGCATAACCTTCCCAGACAGTCCACTGACCGGAACCAAAGAAACCAACACCATCCGGCCCCTTGGCCTTCAAAGTCGCTTTCCATTTCTCTGCCATGATATCGAAGGCTTCATCCCAACTGACAGGAGTGAACTGGCCATTTTTATCGTATACGCCATTGGTTTTCCGTAACAATGGCTGTGTCAGGCGATCTTTACCATATAAAATTTTAGCCAGAAAATATCCTTTAACACAGTTGAGCCCTTTATTAACCGGTGCAGCTTCGTCTCCATGGGTAGCCACCACTTTGCCGTTCTTCGTCGCCACACTGACACTACACCCAGTACCGCAAAACCGGCAAGGCGCTTTGGACCATTTCAATTCACTGTCCTGACTGGAGGCAATCAGATTATTGGCTCCGGCAGGTACGGACAAACCTGCGACAGCAGCTGCAGTAGCAGCAGCCTGTGCTTTGACAACCTGTCTACGTGTTAATTTCATTTGAATTCTCCAAAATCTGAAAATGCGCCTGACTGCACTTGCTCAAAATAGGTTTCCAATTCCTGATCAACATCGGCCTGTTGATCAAATTCTTCCTGGCTGCCGGTCTGGTGATAGACCAACGCCACGTTTATGACCTCGGGGATCTCTCTGATCCGGTCGACGTTATCCATCAGCTCTTTCAGAGTCTTTGCACAACACACCACCACTATTTTTCCTTCCCGGGTGCTGTGAAAGATTTCAGTATCCCGGATGCACTGAATCTGCTGTCTGCACAAACTCATCTGTTCAGGCCGGCAGTGCACCACCAGGCTGGCTATTTGTTCTTCATGGATTGCTGATTTCATGTTTGGATTCCTATGGCTGATACCGGACATGCCGATACACATAAGCCGCAACCGCTACAACGGATTGGGTCGATATGCGGTCTGGCTACGGCGGAGGTTAAGTCAAATACAATCGCCTGCTCGCTGCAGTCATCGAGACAACTGTTACAGAATACCTGTTGCATTGTCAGACAGTGATTATGGATGGTGAAATGATGTTCCCAGGGCTTGGTAACCAGATCGGGAGATATGGCCTGGGTCGGACAAGACCGTGCACAGGCACCACAAAAGTCGCAACCTGACTGGTCAAATTTCAGCTCAGGAAAACCACCATCTCCTGAATAAATCAGTTGTTCTGGACATTCGTTTACACATGCACCACACCGACTGCAGTGATCAGTAAACAGTGCTTCCGGCAGAGACCATGGAGGCCTGACAGGTTTCTTTTGCGACCGGCCATGTATGAGCCATGATCGCCTGGCCAGATCAACAGACATTTTGCACCCTATACGCCCGGAGGTCCCATGAGCAATTGCAGCATCCACACTACAAACCCATAGCCACCAATAATTGCTATGCTCAGTATCGGGGCCAGGAATACAGTCAAAAAGATAAATAACTTCAGCTCATCGCCTTTACTCGGCTGCTGCTCTGACATATCTCTTGCTCCATATTTTCGCTTTGTTGTTATGAATTTATTCTAGTCAAGCGGATATGGAATGGACGTACCCCTGGCGAGGTACGGGAGTTGTCACAGGTCAATGTGGGAGGAATTTAGCAGGGTCTGGTGGATGATCAGCACCAGAATTCAGACAAACCAACCATTGCGGGAAGGAACACAGTGGTGAAATACGGAATAGTCTTGCTATTGGCAGCAACCATATAGACGGAAGGTCACATGATACTGGCAAACGTTATTTTTGCCCGACGTTCTTTGTTGGAAAACACTGCAGAAATTGTTGGGCTTTGAATCAGTGTTTGACCGCATCGCCATGGCAACATTATTAATCCAGGTCTTGACGGGCATTCATCTGACTGATCATTTATGGCCAGACTACAGACAATGGCATCCACCCAAACTGACACGGTTGCTGATAACTGCCTTACTGGCTCTGGATGCCAGGTTTCAGGTGATGATAAATAATCAGAAGACAGCCTGGGAAATATGACCAGGCATATCAGGAGCAGCACCCAATTTACACCTGTATTTGGGCTTTCTAAGGGTGCTTCCTGACTGTTACCAGCATAGGAAAATTATTTCCCGAGAAACTCATCGACCGCTGCCAATGCCTGCGTTCCATAGATAATGGCCGGTCCACCCCCCATCAACACCGCAACATTGATCATCTCTACCAATTCCTCACGATTGGCACCAGCCACCACTGCTGCTTTGATATGAGAAGCAATGCAGCCATCACAGCGTATGGCAATGGCTATCGCAGACGCCATCATTTCTTTATATTTTTTAGGTACAACCCCTTCTGCCATGGCAGCTTTATGCAACCCTAAAAATGCATTCATAGTGTCGGGACTGGCTTTTCGATAAGCAGATCCCAGAAGGTGTTGGTCCTGATTAATTTCCGTGTAGTTCTTGGTCATATTTGTCTCGCTTAAGACTGAATGGAAGATTGTTATTCCGGCTGGCATATCGCTCTGTTTCGAATCGCCAATAATGTTTTATAAAGCAACCATACAATGATGATATTCAGGGCAACAAACAGAAGTATGGCAACTGAATATGTAAAAACTCCCGGCATAATGTGCGCCATTTTCACACAGGCAACAGTTGCTGCTGCCAATGGAAAGCTGTAAGCCCAGGATGAAATAAAAAACGGTAACTGGAAAAACCGCCAGGCATTAATAAACAACAATAAGGCGAAAAATATCGTGACGTTGAACAGTATCCGGACAAAGTTATCCAGCTCGTGATTCAACGCCAGATAGGCAACCACTCCTACGGCCGGCGGTGCCATTAGTATGAACAGGGTTGGAGTCAGACGGGCGGGCAATGCTTCCAGAAAAAACAGCCGTTGCATTACAATCGTCAGCAATACCAGCCAGAAAAGCAGACCGACACTGAAGAAAAACCAACTGATCTCATGATAACCGAGTGGTACTCCCGCAATCGGCACAACCATATTGCCCACGACGGGAATAAACCAACTTGGATTCACATGACCATGAGTATAATGAGGCTGATAAATCCAATGACTCAGCACAAACAGCGTCAGAGGTAACTGAATTGCCAAAGCGGCTATCCACAGCGCTCTGGCAATAAAGACATGCTCCATCCAGGCAATGGCAAACAATAACATCGCAATGGACATGGTCGGAAAAAAGTTCAGTTTGACCGGATGGTTAATTTCCTCCCGAACTGCCGCTGGGTATTTCATCCATTTCAACAGATAGAGACATAGAACAACAGCAAACACGACTGCCGCCAGCCAGGAAAGATATCGCCAGCTTTCCAGCTTCGGTAACCACATTGCAGTCACTGCTTTCCAGGCAACCGCAAAACCAGCCAGCCCCATCGCTATCGCAAACATGGAAACAGGAAAGTTTAACAACCGTGACTGCGGAATGGTTTCCTCTTTTGAAGCCGTATGAGTACTCATGTAAGACTCCTGTGCACATGGATGTTTTTAAATTAGAATACACTAATATTCAAAAAAGAACATCTGCTATCGAATATCTGTCTAGATTTTGTGGTGAGGAAATAGTTAACCTGCCAGCCATAATCAGAATAGGCCGTATTCCCGGTTTTGAGGCAAGAAATTTGCTGATTAACGCAAAAGTGGAATTGGGGGACAAAAAAGCCCTGATAACCATACAGCTTCAGGGCTTGAAAACGCTTTAGAACAGAAAGAGGTAGCTGATCGCACCAGATACATAGCCCAGCAGCGCCAGCGGACTAATATTTTTCAGATACCAGAAAAAGTTGATTTTCTCCATTCCCATAGCAGCAACACCCGCAGCAGACCCAATAATCAGGCAGCTACCACCAGTCCCGGCTGCAAATGCCAGAAACTCCCAGATATGGGCATTGGTTGGATAAGTGGCCATGTCATACATGCCCATTGAGGCTGCGACCAGGGGAACGTTATCGATGACGGATGACAATAGCCCGATCAGAAACACAATGGCATCGATATTACCAACGGATTGATCCAGCCCGTGCGCCAGCATATCCAGCAAACCTACCGCTTCCAATGCCCCTACAGCCAACAGAATACCCAGGAAGAACAATACACTGGGGGTATCAATCTGACGCAGAATTCTGGTAATACGCAGCGCCGGATCAGGTTTGGTGGGGCTGGTTTGAGCCAGAATTTCACTGATAATCCATAGCACCGACATACTGAGCAGCATCCCCATAAAGGGTGGTAGATGCGTGACGGACTTGAAAACCGGTACGAACAGCAGTCCACCAATACCAACCAGGAAAAAGATATTACGATGACCACTGGTAATATTGGTATGATCAGAACCAACAGCCTGATCCGGGGCATGAATGATCCGCCCCTTCAGACGCCAGCTCAAATACAACAACGGAATGATCAGACAAATCAGTGACGGAGCCAGCAACCCTTTAATAATCGCTCCGGTTGTGATCTGACCTCCAATCCAGAGCATGGTTGTCGTGACGTCACCGATAGGAGACCAGGCCCCACCGGCATTTGCCGCTACCACGATAATGCCGGCAAAAAACAGTCGCTCCTCATGCTCCTTTATCAGTTTGCGAATTAGGGAAATCATGACAATTGTAGTGGTCAGGTTATCAAGAGCTGCAGACAGGAAAAATGCAATCAGGCCAATAATCCACAACAAGGTAACCATATTTGATGCCTGAATGCGATCAGTGATAATCGCAAATCCGCCATGAGCATCCACGAACTCTACAATTGTCATAGCACCCAGGAGGAAAAACAGAATACTGGCAATTTCTCCCAAAGCACCCAGCAATTCATGTTCACCCACCCAACTGCTGATCAGTTGAGCATCGGTTTTCTCGACGTACTGCTCTTCCAAAAACCAGTGTGGCAGATCTGCGACCGATACCAGGGAATGGGAGAACATAATGTACAACGTCCAGCAGATGATGGCCGTCAGGATCGCCGAGGCGGTCTTGTCTATTTTGATATTATGTTCCAGTACGATGGCGGTATAACCCAGCGTAAAAACAACACTAATCAGTATCAGTGAGAATGACATAGGTACCTCATTTAAGTTTTTGTTCGAATTCTTTAGCGAAGTATTGAGTCACCGAATGGCATTCATGGGAGGCAACAACTTTGCTCTTTTCACGCTAAACAGACCCGGCTAGTGGCACTCTTTCCAACTGTGTATTCAATCAATAAAAGTCAAACTGCATCGGTAGGCCGGATCTATGGTGATTTTGGGTCCGCCATCCTGAAACATCTCCAGGTATGATGCATATACGACTTTCGTAGGGAGCACAGGCTACCTGCTAAATCGTGGTACCTACCAACAGAGCCCGATGCCAGTGCCTGGGCCTCCATAGTAGAGAATGATGGATGGTGGATTCAAAAGTAATTAACAACAACTTGATACGGATCAACCGCTCAGCACCGTACCCGGCCATAAAAGTTTCATGCCCCAGGGTTGAAAAAAAAACCTGAGATCATAAATAAGGGTATACCAGTGATGGGTCTTGAAAAGAGCGTCGCTGGCAAATTGATCTTGCTTAATTAAAGAGGATACAAACATGACAACTATTGATCTATCTCCGCTATATCGCAGCAGTATTGGTTTTGACCGCCTGGCTAACTTACTCGACAGTGCCATGAGAGGTGAGCAGTCTTCACCAGGATACCCTCCCTATGACATCGAAGTGGTCGATGATAACCGCTATGCAATTACCATCGCGGTTGCGGGGTTCGAGGAAGACGAACTGAATATTCAGGTTGAGAAAAACCTACTGACTGTCAGTGCCAGGAAAGCTGACAAAGAGCAGAAAAAGTACTTGTATCGCGGAATCGCCAATCGTTCCTTCGAAAGAAAGTTCAATCTGGCCGATTATGTTGAAGTAGTCGATGCAAAACTGACTAACGGGCTTTTGAAAATCAATCTGGTTCGTGAAATTCCTGAGGCAATGAAGCCGAGAACCATCACGATCAATGGTAACAATGGGCAAACTCTGGAATTCCGGAAAGAAGCCTGATCGACCCTAAAGGCCATGGAGCATCGCTCCATGGCCTGCTGATCATCCCACCTGTTATCTAGCTGCTCTCAGAGCCTTCAACGCTACGGCTTCACCCAGCCGGTAGCTGGCGATACCTTCAACAATACCCTGCGCCTTTAACTGCTTGTCATAGGCCTGCCAAAATAAATGTTGAAAGCGCCAGCGCGGCTTATTTGCCTGCCAACGGCTATAGCAATCGAGATCCTGATTGACCTCTTTACCCAACAATATCCGATACTCTTCAGGAGCGCCAATGCTGTGCCACCATTGCAACCATCCGGCATAAACGATCCAGGGATCCTCCGCCTGCCACAAAGCCATATATGCGATCAGGTCAGCATCCTGCTCAAAGGCATATCCAGCCCAATGAGCAAATTCATGGGCTTTCGTGAATGGCTGCACCATCACAAAAATACTGTTGCTGATCGTTGCCTCACCCGTAATCGGAGTGAACATGCCGGCAATGGATAAGCGTGTATACACCGGGCTCCACAAAGAGGTTTTGACCGCTATATCCGGAGCCTCGGGTAAACCTTTATTGCCAAGCCACTGATTGACGACAGTTTCCGGCTGAAAAGCGACGAGACTGTAAGACAATTTATCTTTACAGGTATCACTGATCTCCGCTGGTCGTGCAGCACGGCTTTGTTGAATGGCAAATATCCAGTCGACAGGAGAAAGTTTCGTTGAGTCCAGTTCAGATACATATTGGTGGTATAAGGAGGGTTTATGATAGTTCAGCCCCCAACTAACCATAAACAATAAAGTCAGTACACCTGCCCATAACAATACCTCCAGTACCGCTCGAAATGGCCAGAACCACCATACATACCTGAAACCCAACCAGATCAGGCGGACCAAAAACAACAACGCGGTAGTCGGCCAGAGAAAATCAGCAAGCAACCAGCGACTGTTTGGGTGAAGTTCACCCCACACATATTGCCAGAATGGATAAACACGACGGCTATAGGTATCCATAAACCATGCTGGTAAGTACGCCGGTAAATACAAAAGACAGATAAGACATATACCCAGGCATACAACCGTTAACAATACCCCCAGAGAGGCTCTAAATGGATTCTGCACCATAAATCTTCTTTCCTGATTCCAGTGGGGGGGGCAATGCCTTCGCATTATCACCGAGCGATTAAAATGCCCGGAATATTATCAGGTTTAAAAATAACGATTGGTGATTAGCTTGGCAATTGATGACCACGAATCAACGATGACTCAGAGATCATAAATCAATTGATCCACTTTAGATGCTGGTAACGGGTGATAAAACCAATATCCCTGAAACTGATCACACCCCAGATCTTCAAGTACTTCGACATGATGCTCGGATTCAATACCTTCAGCAGTTACCTGTAACTTAAGTCTGTGCGCCAGCAGAATTATGGTACTCAAGATCTGAATAGCTTTTTCCTTATCGGAAGATAAAGCACTGACAAAAGAACGGTCAATTTTCAACTTATTGAACTGAAACATCCAGAGATAATTCAAACTACTAAAGCCTGTACCAAAGTCGTCAACAGAAAATCGGATTCCCAATGACTGCAAGACATAAATCTGCTCTTTCACATGATCACTGTTATCGATCATAACCGACTCTGTCACTTCAAACTCAATACGTTCAGGGGAAATCGACGAAGTAGCCAGCGCATCACGCACGTAATCCACTAAATGGCCGGTTTGAAACTGAACAACAGAAAGGTTGATTGCTACAAATATACTCTCTGGCCAGGACACCGCCTTGAGCAACACTTCTTTGATCACCCACTTACCGATACTATCAATCAGTCCAATCGATTCTGCCATAGGAATAAATTCAGCAGGCGAAATCAGGTTGCCATGATCATCTTTTAGCCGCAGTAGCGCCTCAACACCAGTTAACGAGCGCTGCCGAGCATCCAGCACCGGCTGATAATAAATTTCGAACCGCCCTTGTTCCTGCCCGGTCCGCAACAACCTCTCAATCATCCTGCGACGAAGCAATTGGTCTTCGATATCATGATGATAAATACAATAACTTTCACCCACCGACACCCCAGCACTAAACAGCGCCAGTTCTGCACGCTGGATATTGATGTCCACTCCCTGTGCTTCTTCATGACAATTACAGGCCCCTACATTGATATTTATGGAAATCGACCGGCCATTAATATGATATGGCATTTGAATCCGGTGGATTAAATCGACAATAACTTCCTGGAGTACACGATGATCATCTAGCGGTATCGCGATATGAAATTTATCAGCACCGAAACGAGCGACAATGGACTCTGAGTCAAGGTACTCAGTCAGGCGATTGATGACCCGGGTCAGGAGTATGTCACCGGTCTGCTGCCCATATTCTTTATTAACATATTTAAAGTTCCGAATATCCATCAACACGATGCTGTAGAAACGGCCTTCAGACAGAAGGCTTTTCTCCCGCCAGGCATATTCCCCGAAGAAACCTTCACGATTATATGCTCCGGTTAAAGGATCATGATAACTTAAATAGGATAATTTCTTGTGGGAGTCCCGAGCCTGCTGGCTTCTCCAATAAAAAGCCAGCGCAGGTACCAGAAACGCAAATGTTAATATCAGAGAAATGTAGATAGATACATCGGTAATAGCCTGACGATAAATTGAACCGGTTTCGGACTGATCGAGATAGACTTCGACTCCTCCCAGAGTTTTGCCGTTTTCTGATATCAGTGGAAAAAAAACCTCTACGTATAATTTTGGATAGCCATTATCGGGTTGTCCATGATTCAGCTGCGCATAAGCCTCTTGAGACCTGATAGCCCGGTACGCTTCCTGACTGTGTTCCTGGAGAGTGACTGTATTTTCAATATCAGACAATACCTGGTTACCACTTTCATCAAAAACCCGGAAACCAATAATATTCCCTCTTCCCTGAAGCTGATGAATAAAGTCCAATTTTGCGTCACTCAGCTCTTTACTTACTAATATTGACTCGATTTTTGGAAAAGCGGTGGAAACATATTCAACCCAGCTTGTTATCCGAACAATGGCATCCTGAGCAATAGCTTTTTCCACTGCACGGGCATTCAGCCAAAATACACCAAACGCCAGACATATCATCAGCAATACAGTGACCAGTACCATAAAAACAGAAGACGGAAGTCGATACATCGCTGAATATTTATCTCCCGAAAAATATCGTTTTAAAAGCGCTCTTTGTCACTCTTCAATTCACGAAGTTATACAGAGCAGGTACACCAAGTCACAAATGTAACAATATGTTATTTTTAGAACCATTACAAAGCTCGCCGCTTCAGTTAGGGTGCTACATTCCACTTTTTATGTAGCACCTGAATCCACCCAATACCGACACAATGAATTGCCGGGTTGAATAAACAAGTTTAGTCTGAATATGAATAATTGGTTGTGTAGTAACTTAAAATTATATAAATCATTGAAACAGCAAATCATTATGCAAATTGAACATGACACCGAACAACAATGCTTTACCTGCCAGCTGGATTCTAGTCAACACGCCTTTCTCAGCTACACACTACATGGTTACCATATTGATTTTATTCATACTCTGGTGCCGGAATCTCTCCGTGGTCAGGGAATTGCTGAAAAACTGGTCCGAGAAGGTTTATCGTGGGCCCGACACCAGGGTTTCACCATCTCTGCATCCTGCGGCTATGTACGTAAATTTATGTAGCAGCCAATTTTATTAATCAAGATAACTAATTAGTGTCGAAGTTATTTACAAAAAATAGACAGGACGTTCACTCATAGAGAACTTAACCCCTATTTTATAAGCGTTTTTATTTGTTGGTATCAATTTTGCCTATGGATGATCGATATTTTAATAATTATGAATATCAGCAGTCTTGATCAACTTTTAAGGATGGTCAAAGAAACCGTTATCATAAAAATAAGCCAAGGAATATCAGCTATGAAAAAAATCATTGCACCTTTGTTTACACTGACTCTGCTGACAGTTGCACCATCTGCTTTTAGTACTGGCTGGTGGGGAGGAGGCTGGGGTCCTGGTGATTGGGACTGGGGTGACTGGAACTGGGAATGTGATAATGGATGGGGCCAATGGGGGCATGACAGCTGTGACGATGACTCTGACCAACCACCTCCAGCAACATCCGTCCCGGAAATAAATGCGAATGGAGCCGGACTGGCACTGGCACTGCTTGGCGGTGTTGTGTTAGTGGCCAGAGAGAGAAAACGCAATAAGAATTAACAGCTCCCGACAGTACAACCACGCCATGGTTTGAGTCTCACCAACCATGCATGGGATCTCCTCTGACACAAGTATTTTGATGGCCCTCAATTAGGGCCATCAAAAAAATGTACGCCGATACTGAATGGGTTTTACCAGCCTGACCCAAAACACGCTACCCAGCAAAAACCCTTATTTACGCCAATTGCGTTTTCACAAGTACTGCTTTCCGATGAGAATAGAAACTATTACTATTCTTAGATGCTCCCATAAAAAAAGGGCCATAGGCCCTTTCTGGTAAACACCATTACTCAAGCCGTTTTCTGGCCCGCTCTGCCGCCGCAGCAACCTGAGCCGGAGCAGTACCACCCAAATGATCTCGGGCGCCAACAGAACCTTCCAATGTCAGAACATCGAAGACATCCTCTACAATCAAATCAGAAAAACTCTGCAGTTCAGTCAATGACATTTGTCCCAGGTCTTTCCCAACTTCAATACCATATGCAACGGATTTACCAACGACCTCATGGGCATCCCGGAAGGGCATACCTTTTTTCACCAAATAATCAGCCAGATCTGTCGCCGTCGAAAAACCTTGCAAGGCGGCTTCACGCATTTTTTCCTTTTTCGGACTGATATGGGGAACCATTTCTGCAAACGCATGCAGACTCCCCCACAGGTGGTCTATGGTATCAAACAGAGGTTCTTTATCTTCCTGGTTGTCTTTGTTGTAAGCCAACGGCTGGGATTTCATTAAAGTAAGCAGGCCTACCAAATGACCGAATATTCGTCCACTCTTGCCACGCACAAGCTCTGGCACATCGGGATTTTTCTTTTGCGGCATAATCGATGAACCGGTACAAAAACGATCCGGCAACGAAACAAAATCAAACTGCGCCGATGTCCACAACACCAGCTCCTCGCTCATGCGACTCAAATGCATCATGATCAGTGAAGCCACACTGGCAAATTCAATCGCAAAATCGCGATCTGATACAGAATCAAGAGAGTTTTCAGATGGCATATCAAAGCCAAGCAGCTCTGCTGTCATGGCTCTGTCTATGGGGTAAGTGGTCCCAGCCAGAGCAGCTGCCCCCAATGGCATAATGTTAACCCGCTTCCGACAATCCTGGAGACGCTCAGAGTCCCGCTGCAACATTTCATTCCAGGCCAGTAGATGATGTCCAAAAGTTACGGGCTGAGCCGTTTGCAGATGCGTAAATCCCGGCATCACGGTATCAGTATTGGATGCCGCCAGTTCAATCAAACCGAGTTGTAGACGTTTGAGCTCAGCAACAATGACATCCGTCTGATCACGCAGGTACAATCGAATATCTGTAGCCACCTGATCGTTACGGGAACGTCCGGTATGCAGTTTTTTGCCGATCAGCCCGATCTTCTCAGTCAGAGCTGACTCAATGTTCATATGGACATCTTCCAGCTCAACCCGCCAGTTAAAACGCCCACCTTCTATCTCTACAAGGATTTCCTGAAGTCCGTCGACTATCTGCTGTTTCTCCGACTCACTCAATACACCAACCGCGGCCAGCATGGTGGCGTGAGCAATGGAGCCCTGGATATCCTGTCGATACATCCGACGATCAAACCCGACAGAGGCAGTGAACTCTGCGACAAATTGATGAGTTGCTTCGGCAAAACGTCCGCCCCATGCGGAATTGGTCTGATCTGACATATTTCACTCTCGATTGCAGGTACATTCACAACAAAGTGCGCAATTATAGAGAGATCAAAACAAGATGTCGTCTATACTCTGATCCGTTGACAAAGATACATTCTGACTCAGAACCTGCTCCATTTGTTGAAGCAGCTCAACCAGTAAGATAAATACCTGTTCACTCGTTTCTTCCATATCCGCAAGCTTTTCCAGCGCCTGGTAAATATCTCCTTTGAGACAGAGCCTGATTGTATCAGATGCAATTTCATGAAACTGAATATGAGGGCCCTCCAACTCCTGGAAAGCCTTCAAGTGCGAATACTTTTGAGACTTCTCCTGATCGTAGTACCATTTTCCCAACCGACATTCCTGATGATTGTGAGCACATATCTGCTCCTCTGTCAGATGGTCGTTGGCTTCCATGAAAGAGGTATAGACCTTATTTTTCCAAACAAAATGATCCAATATCACTGACTGAATAAAACTTTCATGATTGGTGCGGTTGATCAGTTCAAGCATATCCCGGGAAATGTCAGTAATTTCACCAACAGTCTGGAACACGCTTTCGGTGGTTTCTGACAACTTATTACTCTCCAGCTTGATCCCGTCCACACCATCATCTGCCTGATCCGTCAGATTAATGATCTGGCTGATCAGACTGGCAATCTGATGCGTCGCTTCACTGGTTCTGCGCGCCAGGCTGCGCACTTCATCAGCCACGACTGCAAACCCTCTCCCCTGCTCCCCCGCACGTGCGGCTTCAATTGCAGCATTCAGTGCCAGCAGGTTGGTCTGATCAGAAATGGACTGAATCATGTCGACAAATTTATCAATGTCGTGAGAGGCTACTTTGAGTTGTTTCATGGTATCGGAGTTGGAACTCGCCAACTGATCGATATCCTTAAGATCCGCTGAAATCTGCCGCAGAATCGCCCCTATCTGGTTGGAGGTTGCTTCACCTTCACTCAAGCGAATGCGGTCCTGCTCCAACGCATCCGATTTACCCGCCACCATTTCCCGAAACGATGAGGATCGCTTTATCGCCTGAAAAATCAACTCCAGCAACCTCCGGTTCTGCTGGGACTGCGACACAATGTAGTCACCACGCATATCCGCCACTTTGCGAATGGACTTAAGCAACTCGTTTTCACTCTGTAACTGTCGGACCTGCTGTCGTAATACTTCTTGCTCTTGTCGCAAGCGGGATGCTTCCTGATATCTTGTCAGACCAAACCAGGCCATAAGAAACCGTTCCTCTTACTTTGTCAGCAGGAATATTTTTCGTCGCTGACTGAGTCTGCTAAATTGATACTCTCCTCAACCTAAGCATAGACAAAAAATGCAAAACCCCAACCCACAGACCAATGCTTTTTTGTTACCTAACTTCTGTAAGGATAAATCCATTTTTTTTCTGATTGCGGCAGCACAGACTGCGGTTATTCTGCTCGCATTAATGGATGCTGGAGTACGCCCGTTTGACTGGCAGCGCCTGTCGCTAATGACCTTACATGTGCAATGGGTCTGTATTGTCAGTGCCGCGATTACCTGTTGGCTGCGTCAACGGTTGATGAAATTATCCACACCGATGAGCATTCTGTTCGTCTGGTGCATTTTTGTCAGCGTTGGTTTCATTGTCAGTTGCGCCGGCCAAGCGCTCGTTTATGCAACCTTTAAAACCAGTACGGTAGGTCTGCATACACTCATGACCGGCCTCATCGCCGCGTTGATACTAAGATATTTTTATCTGCAACAACTGGTCATTAATCGCTCTCAAGCAGAGCTCAGGGCCCGTATTCAATCCCTGCACTCACGAATAAGACCTCATTTTCTGTTCAACAGCATGAACAGCATTGCCAGCCTCATACCAAGCGATCCGGCGACAGCAGAAACGGCAGTGGAAAATCTGTCAGACTTATTCCGGGCAAGTCTCAAAGAGACTGATGAGCAGGTCAGCCTGGCGCAAGAGGTCGACCTCGCCAGACAGTTTTTATTTATCGAACAACTTCGGCTCGGTTCACGTCTGAGCGTAAAGTGGGACATCCAGGCACGACCGGAAAAATGGCGGATACCGCAACTGACTCTGCAACCACTATTGGAAAATGCTATCCAACACGGAATTCAACAATGCCTTGAGGGCGGCACCATAAATATTCGCCTTTACGAATCCGACAAAACGCTGAAAATTACTATTGTAAATCCACTGCCAGAAAAAACCCCGACTCAATCACAATCCCGTCAAGGTAATCGTATAGCACTGCAAAATATTGAACATCGAATACAATCTATATATGGAGATACAGCTAGAATATCAGCAACAAAAACAGAGAAAGAATACATATGCATTCTGAGCCTGCCGCGAATAAACAATCGATCTCTACAGAAAACGCGATAACAGTACTGATTGTCGATGACGAGCATCTGGCCAGGGAACGCCTGAAACGATTTATTAGTGGAATCAACCATTGCAAAGTTATCGGTGAAGCCGAAAACGGTATTCAGGCTATCGATCTGTTTTCCAAACTCGCTCCAGACATTCTGTTACTGGATATCAGAATGCCAAGTATGACAGGCATTGAAGTTGCCCAGCACTTAAGCCGCCTGGATCATCGTCCAGCCATTATCTTCTGTACCGCCTATGACGACTACGCCCTCGAGGCCTTCAAAGTCAATGCAGTGGATTACCTGGTCAAACCAGTCCGCCTGGCAGACCTTGAAAACGCCATTCTGAAAGCCAGCAGCCTGAATCGTGCTCAGCTCAATGCCATGCAGCTGCAACAACAGGAGCTCAATCAGCGTTCACATCTTAGCGTTACAAGTCATCGGGGGCTGGAGTTGATTCCGGTTTCTGAAATTCGTTGTTTTCGGGCAGAACAGAAGTATGTGGCAATTGTGACAGACCAGGGGGAGTGGCTGGTGGATGAGCCTTTGAAACAGCTTGAGAAAGAGTTTGTGGACCAGTTTTTAAGAATTCATCGTAACGCACTAATTGCGATCAGATATGTTGAACGACTCGAACGAACCAATGAAGGGCAACAACAGATTTATCTGCAGGGACTGCAACAACCGCTTAAAATCAGCAGGCGTCATTTAAGCGAAGTCAAAAAACACCTGCGTAGATTAATAATATGAAGGGAATCAGGCAGCCGTAATAATCCGGTATTTTTCCATCAGCTGGTCCTGATTCTCAACCCGATTCGGATCCTTGGGAATACAATCGACGGGGCATACCTGCTGGCACTGAGGCTCATCGTAATGGCCCACGCATTCTGTACAAAGGTTCGGATCAATCTCATAGATCTCCTCACCTTCCGATATTGCACTGTTCGGGCACTCGGGTTCACACACATCACAGTTGATGCATTCATCTGTAATCATTAATGCCATTGAGTCTTACCTCTTACTGACTGTAACCATGAACTTCTGCCAATGCCGCTGCCACCTCAGGGTGAACAAACCTGGTAACATTGCCACCAAGTGACGACACTTCGCGGATCATGGTAGACGATATAAATGATAAATGTTCTGTCGGGGTTAAAAACAAACTTTCCACCTCAGGAGCCAGTTGTCGATACATATTGGCCAGCTGAAATTCGTACTCAAAGTCAGATACTGCCCGCAATCCCCTGATGATGGCAGTAGCCTGCTTTTCACGGACAAAATCCGTCAACAAGTTACGGAAACCGATCACTTCGACATTGGGAAAGGTAGCCAATACCTGTTTGGCCAGATGTACGCGGATATCCAGAGGAAATAATGGCTTTTTCTTTGGACTGGCCGCCACCGCAACAATAACGTGATCAAAAAGTTTGGCTGCCCTGCCAACCAGATCAGTATGACCATTGGTAACCGGGTCAAATGTTCCAGGATATACAGCGATACTCATAAGCTTACACCTGTGCCAGCTCAAGAAAACGGGGCGCGAATGGTAGCCGAAAACCCCGTTGCTCACAAATTTTGCCGATTCACTAACGAATAAATATTTTCTGCATCAACTTCACCAGCCAACGATCATATGGCGGATTGAACAGCCGGGTCAGGTGAATTCGGCCGCGACGATGAATCCCTTTGGCATTGGAAAACTGCTGAAAACCTTCCCAACCATGATAGTGCCCCATGCCAGACGGCCCCACTCCCCCAAACGGAATACTGTCCACCCCGACATGAATGGCCGCATCATTCACCATCGCACCACCGGAATGGGTTTGCTCCATTACCTGACGCTGTACTGTTACGTCATTACTGAAAATATAAAGAGCCAGCGGCCTGGGTGCACTATTCACCATATCCACAGCCTGTTGCAAGTCACGATACGCGACTATCGGTAATAGTGGCCCAAAGATTTCTTCCTGCATGATACGCATTTCTGATGTCACTCCGGTTACCAATATCAGAGGCCGGTGTCTGGCATCTGCCAAGTACTCCTGCGTCTTAATCACATTGGCCCCAAGGCTGGTCGCTTCCGCCAGCAGCTGATCCAAACGCGTCCGCTGACGGTCACTAATAACGTAAGTGCAGTCTGTATTGGTAGCCGCATCCGGCAGCTGCTGGCTATATAGCGCCTTGAGTTCATCAACGAGCTGACCAACCTTGCCTTCAGGACATAACACGTAATCTGGCGCAACACAGGTCTGTCCAGCACTCATAATTTTAGGCCATAGCAAGCGTCTGGCGGCTTCACGGATATCGTAATCCGGCGCCACGACCACCGGTGACTTCCCCCCCAACTCCAGCGTCACAGGGGTCAGGTTTTCGGCTGCCGCTTTCATCACAGCACGCCCAATATTCGTCGACCCGGTAAACAACAGATGATCAAAAGGCAAACTGGAGAACGCCTGTGCCACCTGACTATCACCATTAACCACTTGGACCAGATCATTTCCAAAGTACTGTTGACACAGCTCAGCAAACAAACGACCAAAGTTAGGGGTATATTCCGACATCTTGATCATCATTCGATTACCTGCCGCCATGGCCGAAACCATCGGTCCGGCAGACAGCATCAACGGATAGTTCCAGGGTGCCACAACCCCTATGACGCCAAGTGGCTGATAAAGAACCTGACTTTGACCAGGGAAGAACAGCAGACCACTGGAGCGCCGGGCAGGTTTCATCCATCGACGCAGGTGGCGAAGGTTGAAACGAATCGCGCTGATTACCGGCAGTATCTCCAGAATACGGGTCTCATCCAGTGATCGCCGCCCAAAATCTTCATTGATAGCAGCTGCAATCTCATCCTGTTTCTCGACCAGCAATCGTTTTAATGTCAGCAGCCACTGCCTACGTTCGTTCAGTGTCGGATAACGATGACCAGTATATGCGGTCGTTAATTGCTCCAAACCAACCGTTAAATCTTGCTGCACGCCATTGACCTCTCTCAAGGTTATCGAAAAAAACAGAATCAATCACGATGCAGCATCAAACACAATGGAACAGCTCTTGTGCTCACAAACAACTGCACATCCATATTCATTATTAAAAAGAAGGCTGGGAATCGCCGCTATTACGGTAGAGACCGTACACCAGTGTTGAAGTGCTCTTTTCTTTCACCGGCAACCATCCTTCCGGTAACGGGACATCCGTCTCTCGTTCTATATATACCTGAGCATCTACCGTTAACAGAGACAGGAAACGCGGGTGATTCAATATTTTGTCCAGCCACCCCTGGTGAAAAGGCGGGTCCAAAAACACCAGATCATAGTTCTGCTCTGGCAGCTGATTTAAAACACTTAATGCGTCTCCCTGAACAACACTACCGTGCTCACACTTCAATACGGACAAATGCTGTTGCAAACTGCGACTCGCCGCAGCATTCAGCTCGACAAAGTCTGTCGCCTGCGCCCCTCGTGACAAAGCCTCCAGCCCTAAAGCACCACTGCCAGCAAACAAATCCAAACATCGGCAGCCCACCACCTCCACGGCCAGCCAGTTGAACAATGTTTCCCGAATACGGTCGTGACTCGGTCTGAGCCCCTGCACAGTTGGAAATGAAAACTTCCGGCCACGCCAATCTCCGGCGATGATCCTGAATTCGTTGCGCCCACTATGAGTCGTTTTTTTTCTGTTTTTCATCGTGCTCTTCATTGATTGAAACTTTGCAAAACCTGCTGCACCTGCTGGAGAGTCAGCGCCTCCAGTCGCTCTGTCTGGTGGCTGATAAAAGTGTCTGGCAAATGATATATCGCCATTGCTGTCAGATAGCGGTGTATCTGCGCGGGCGAACGAAGGGACACGTCCGCAAATTGTTTCAGTGGCTGTAGTGCTGCAACATATTCCTGTTCACTAGGAGCGCGTAGCCAGTCAGGCTGTATTGTGGTATTCAACGTCAAATAACTGGTCGTACGCTGATGGTCCCAGCGCAATTGCAAATCATATCCCGCCATACGGTGGGACAATATATCTGCCGCCACAATCATGGCCAGCTGGTCAGGGCTGCCAAATGGTGGACTGGCAATAACGCTCAATGCTGTCGGCGCAGGAATAGCAACATCCACGGCTTTGCCTTTGGCTTTATGTAACTCCGTGCGGACACTTTCCAGCATGCCGGCATCCACTTCGCCACTCATCACCAGAATATCATCCGGCATAACCGGTGACAGCCATTGATCCAGAAAGTCCAGGGTGAGCTCCAGCTGGGCTTGGGTAGCCGGAATGACAACCCTGGTTACGGCCATGCCATTGCGAAAACTAAAGGAAAAATCCTGATGTTCTGGAACATCAACCCGATTCACAGGCATACGCTTTTGTGCCACAGACAGTGCAATCAAACCACTACCAGGCAGGTTCACCCAGCGATCAGCCCCTAACCTGCCAATAGCGAGGGAACTGATATCAAATTTATAAATCGTTTCAGGTACCGACTGTTTTTCGGTTTTAGAGCCCATATTATTGAGCACCACAACCAGTGGAATCAGGACAATAATCAGGATCCACAATGTCGTGCGACTCAATTGTATGAATCCCAGTTGTTTTCGTTTGACGGACACGCGTTTATTATCCTTATCTATTACGTCAATCTGTTACAATCCGGCTATGGCATAATCGCCATCCCGTATTGCCACCGCTATTTCTGGATTTTTTCATATATGTTCGGTTTTGGAAAAAAAAACAAAGCGAAGAAAGCATCATCACAAAGCGTTGAAGCATCTGAACAACAAGCACCTGATGTTACTCCAGCAACGCCTGCTCCGCAGCCTGCCACTCAGGAAAAACCCCGACTGAGCTGGTTTGCCCGCATGAAACAGGGGCTGGGTAGAACCCGCAGTGGCCTGACCGACGGACTGGCCAATCTGTTACTCGGGAAAAAAAATATTGATGATGAGCTGTTCGAGGAAATTGAAACATTGCTGTTAATGGCAGATGTCGGTATCGATGCCACCCAGCATATAATCAAAACCCTTACTGCCAAAGCATCACGCAAGGAGCTGTCGGATTCTGATGCTCTGTACCAAGCACTCAAACTTGAGCTGCAGGCCATCCTGACACCTGTCGAACAACCCCTTACCATTGCAGACACCCAACACCCATACGTGATTCTTGTGGTCGGCGTAAACGGCGTGGGAAAAACCACCACCATCGGCAAGATGGCACGCTATTTCAAGGAGCAGGGTAAATCAGTCATGTTGGCGGCCGGTGATACTTTTCGGGCAGCCGCAGTCGAGCAGCTGCAAGCCTGGGGGGAACGCAATGATGTCCCCGTCGTGGCTCAACATACCGGCGCCGATAGTGCCTCGGTCATTTTTGATGCAGTTGCTGCCGCCAAATCCCGAAACATTGATGTTCTGATTGCAGACACAGCCGGGCGCCTGCACAACAAAGACAACCTTATGAGTGAGCTTGAAAAGGTTGTCCGGGTCATGAAAAAGCAAGACCCCGAGGCTCCTCATGAGACCATGCTGGTGCTTGATGCCGCCACCGGCCAGAATGCTTTGAGTCAGGCGAAGATCTTTGGCGAGTCTGTCAACGTATCCGGCCTGTGTTTGACCAAGCTGGACGGAACAGCCAAAGGTGGAATTATTTTCGCGCTGGCTCAGCAGCTTCAAATTCCGATCCGTTTTATTGGAGTTGGAGAAAGTGCCGAAGATCTGAGGCCATTCGAAGCGAAATCCTTTACCGATGCCTTGTTTGTCAGTGAAGACAGCCCGGAATGATTCACTTCGAACAAGTCTCCAAGCGATATCTCGGAGGACATGAGGCGCTCAAAAGTCTGACGTTCAATATGGCTCCAGGCGAAATGGCGTTCCTGACCGGACATTCCGGAGCAGGTAAAAGTACTCTGCTTAAAATGATTGCGCTGATCGAAAAACCGTCCAGCGGTCATATCCGCATCGCCGGACAGATACTAAATCGTATGAATCGCCGTCAGATCCCCTTTTTTCGCCGCCAGATTGGGTTGGTATTTCAGAACCACAACCTGCTGATGGACCGGTCTGTTTTCGACAACGTCGCACTGCCCCTGCTGATCGAAGGCGAGTCACCACGCGAAATCGGTCGCCGAGTCAGGGCGGCTCTCGACAAAGTGGGCCTGCTTGAACGTGAATCTTATCTACCCATTATGCTGTCCGGTGGAGAGCAACAACGGGTTGGAATCGCTCGGGCAGTGGTCACCAAACCCAAACTGCTGCTGGCAGACGAACCAACCGGAAACCTTGATCCCAAATTGAGCCGCGAGGTTATGAATTTGTTTGCGGATTTTAACCGAGTGGGAACGACTGTGTTGATTGCCAGCCATGACCTTGGCCTGATTGCCCGCATGCCTTTCCGTGTTATGACTCTGAAAAATGGAGAACTGGTCAGAGGTGCCGATGGAGGTGAACGTGCCCAGAATTAAAAAAGGCGCTGTGGCCCGTAAGATTCACTTCGCCGAAAAACGGGACGCCTGGCTGCGACACCATCGTTATCTGGCCATGGATAGCATGAGGCAGATGCTTAAGCGACCGCTTTCAGCGGCCCTTACCTGGATGGTGATTGCCATCGCCCTGTCTCTGCCCACCTTGATGGTGATGGCATTGCTGAACCTGAAACAAATTACCGGCCCACTCAACGAAGGTGCTCAACTCAGCCTCTATCTTGATCAATCCGTATCTACCGACCGGGCAGAAAAGTTGGCCAGAGAACTGAAGCAACGACCGGAAATCAAAAGCACTCGCTATATCAGCCCAAATGATGGTTTACGTGAGTTCAAAGAATTTTCCGGCCTGGGCAATATTATCGACAGTCTGGAAAACAACCCACTGCCCGCACTGATCGTGATTCAACCGATGGAAGAAACAGCGGCCACGGTGGAAGGCCTCAAAATCATGCTGGAAGCACTGCCCGAGGCAGATACGGTACAGCTGGATTTGATCTGGGTTCAGCGACTAAACCAGATCAGTCGGATTGCAGAGCGGGTAGTTGGCGTTCTGGGGCTGATTCTGTCTATGGCGGTGGTACTAGTGGTTGGCAATACCATCCGCCTGGCTATTGAGTCCCGTCGGGATGAAATTCTGGTCATCAAACTGGTTGGCGCAACTGATGCATTTGTACGACGCCCATTCCTGTACATGGGCTTCTGGTATGGTCTGGCGGGAGGGATCTTTGCCGTCATCATCGTTACAACCTGTTACTGGTATCTGCACGAGCCGGTTACTCGTCTAATCAATACGCTATCAGCAGGATTTATCTTTGAATCCATTCACTGGTGGGGAACGTTGCTGGTTATCGCGACATCCATCAGCATCAGTATGTTTGGCACCATCATGGCGGTCAGTCGCCATATACGGGCAATAGAACCAACCTAAATTAGTAAAATCTGATACTGTCAGTCAAAGGTAAAAAAAGCGGCTAATACTTGATCTCAATCCTCAGTTAACGATAAATAATACCCTGATAAGGGAAGCCATTGAGGGCTAAGCCCGATTGCATCGATATTTTTCATGTTATACTAACCGATGCATGTGTCTGCGCCTTAACTGATAGGGCAGGCTCACAACACACATTCGAGGTGAACATATGACTAAAAGCTTACCAGCAGTTGCATTCGAGAATCTGGCTCCAGGGCAGAATCTTGATGCATATATTCAGGTCGTCAACGGTTTTGAGATACTGTCTGCTGAGGAAGAAAAAGAGTTAGCTGAGCGCCTGTATTATAAAGGCGATCTGCAAGCCGCCCGTCAGTTGGTCATGTCTCATTTACGGTTTGTCGTTCATATTGCGAAAAGTTATTCAGGTTATGGCCTTAATCAGGCAGACCTGATTCAGGAAGGCAACGTAGGACTGATGAAAGCGGTCAAACGGTTTAATCCCGAAGTCGGAGTCAGACTGGTTTCATTCGCGGTACACTGGATTAAAGCCGAAATCCATGAATTCATTTTGCGTAACTGGCGCATCGTCAAGGTGGCAACCACCAAGGCCCAAAGAAAACTATTCTTTAATTTACGCAGCTCCAAAAAACGTCTGGGCTGGTTAAACCAGAGAGAAGCGAGAGAAATCGCGGAAACACTGGGTGTCAAAGAATCGACCGTTTATGAAATGGAAGGCCGCATGACTGCTCAGGATATGGGCTTTGATGCTGACAACGATGACGATGAGAGCGCCTTTCAGGCTCCGGTCTATACGATTGAAGATACTCGTTACAACCCTGCCACTATGGCTGAAAACGAGAATTATGAGGATGATGCCAACAGCCGTTTGCTGTCTGCACTCGAAGATCTTGACGAGCGCAGCAAGGACATCCTGATGCAGCGATGGTTAAGTGAGAATAAAGCCACTCTGCATGATCTGGCTGCTAAATATGGCGTATCTGCGGAACGCATCAGACAGCTGGAAAAAAATGCTATGAAGAAAGTACGGAAAGTGCTTGAAGCAGGTGGCATTGAAGTATAACAACGCTGATGAATTGATAAGCCGTGTCGAAACAGATTCGACACGGCTTTTTTATTGTCTGCAACATTCAGTTAGAATCTCTCTACACTCTGGTTAACCCACTAAAACTAATACCCGTCATGGTCAGTCAAAAAACCCAATTATATGCCCTTGGTCTGCTGGGAACAGCGGTAGCTCTGGGAGCTTTCGGTGCCCATATCATCAAAGATATGGTGACTCCCGAACGCCTTGATACCTGGCACACTGCAGCTCGCTATCAATTCTGGCATGGCCTTGCCCTGCTGATATTGGCAGAACACCAGATCCGGTCACCCCAAACAGTAGCATTGAAAACATGCGCGCGACTGTTTCTGGCAGGGACACTGGTATTCAGCCTTTCACTGTATGCCTTGTGTCTGACAGATATCTCTATACTGGGAGCTGTAACTCCTGTTGGTGGAGTTCTCATGCTATCCGGCTGGGTCTACTGGTTTACAACGGTTTTAAAGCAAACAAAATATGACAACAGATAAACAACTGAAAAAAATTCGCAGCTTCGTCATGCGCCAGGGACGGATGACCGAGGGGCAACAACGCGGTTTGGATGAGGTATATCCGAGACTGGGACTGAACCCTGAGACCGTATTCAACAGCCAGGAAATATTTGGCAACAACCACCCACTGGTGATCGAAATCGGCTTTGGTATGGGCGACTCGCTACTGCAAATGGCCATGGCAGAGCCCAACTACAACTTTATTGGCATTGAGGTTCACTTATCCGGTGTCGGACGCCTTTTGAATAATGCCGATAAAACCGGCGTCAGCAATCTGAGGGTTTATAAAGATGATGCGGTGGAAGTCCTGAAGCATTGTTTTGCCGACAACTCCATTGAACGACTGCAGCTGTTTTTCCCGGATCCCTGGCATAAGAAGAAACACCATAAACGTCGTATTGTACAAGCTGATTTCGCCAACCTGGTCCGTCGTAAACTTAAACCGGAAGGTATCTGGCATCTGGCGACGGATTGGCAACCATATGCAGAACAAATGCTGGAAGTACTCACATCAACCCAAGGCTTTAGCAATACAGCCGGTGAAGGACAGTATTCTGAACGACCGGTTTATCGGCCAGAAACCAAGTTCGAACGTCGAGGCGTTCGCCTGGGGCACGGAGTCTGGGACTTAATATTCAAGAAGACAGAGATAGAATAATGAAAAAAGACAAACAAAGAGTAGAATCAGAAGAATGGGATACCACACGTTTTGAGGTGTTTTTTTCGTTAAAATCCCATGACGAAACCGACCGCGACTTTGTCATTCTCGAAAAAGCCTATCGATCCATGCCTGTTCCATTATTTGAGCAGTTTCTGGAGATATTTGTAGACAGAAATCACAATCTCCAAGCTAAAAACAAAGCCGGTCAGACGATGCTTGAGATTATTGCCAAACACGCGCAGTCAACAGAATATCTTCAAGCCATTCAGCAGCGTATTAACTGAACCTGATGACAGCAATGATACACGGACGTATCTTGTCACATAGCTGTTCGCTATCGGCATCATTCCAAAACGAATTATTTCAAATCCGCAGATACTGATACTCTGGTTGTCATTACTGGAGCTTCAGACTATGAGTTGGATTTTATTCACATTTCTTGCCGTCAGCATGCAAACTGTCAGAACAGCCGGACAAAAACGACTTGGCGGACACATATCCCCAATATTGGTCACTTGGGTTCGTTTCGGTTTTGGACTGCCATTTACCATAGTTTATTGGCTGTATCTGTCATATATCATCAAAGACACATACCTGGACCTCAATACAACATTTTTCCAATATTCTTTTTTTGCAGCCATCGCTCAAATTGTTGCTACTTTTCTGTTGGTACATGCGCTCAAACTTCGTAATTTCAGCGTTGGAACCACTTTTGCGAAAACAGAAGCTATTTTTACGGCACTGCTGGGCTTTCTATTCTTTCAACAACCTCTCAGCCTGTTAGCAGGCATTGCCATTTTTATTGGCGCGACGGGAACAATTTTAGCGGGCCTGATCAAACCTTACAGAACAATACTGACAGAACCATCGCTTATCTATGGCCTTGGAGCCGGGCTCGGTTTTGGTCTTGCATCGCTTTGGTTACGACAGGCAAGCCTGTCACTACATGGCAACTATATATACTCAGCCGCCACAACTCTGATGACGATTGTCTCACTACAGGTATTTATCTCTGCGATTCCCATGATAAAGAACCCTGCAAATAGCATCAGACAATTAAAACACCATTGGAAAGCATGTATATTTGTTGGCGCCACCAGTGCTGTCGGATCAATCGGCTGGTTCACTGCCATGACATTTCAGACAGCGGCAATTGTAAAAGGCCTCGGACAGATAGAGTTTGTTCTGTCTATTCTGATCACTACCTTTTACTTTCGTGAACGCATCTCATACAACGAATGGACAGGTATGATCCTGGTTACATCATCCGTATGTCTATTATTGTTTGTCAGTTGACAGATTCCCTGGCGTACAATATGTCACAAAAACTGTTGCTGTAGATCAAGAATTTCAGCATCAAGACGATCATTCAACGCCACTTCAAGTTGTTGCTTTCGCTGATCCAGTAGCTTTCGGTTTGGCGCAACAACAAGCACCGACAGTATTGAATGATCAAGCTCTTCTTTGAGCTCCGTTTCACTGGCTGCAACATCGCTATGACCACCTAAAAATTTTACCAGTCTGGTGACACGTTGACTTTTATCCTTTAACGATTCCACACCGTGAAATCGGATATGGTATTGCATCAATATAATCTGCATAGAACGCCTTGTTTTT
The DNA here is from genome assembly GCF_050297175.1 of Gynuella sp. NCBI lineage: Bacteria > Pseudomonadati > Pseudomonadota > Gammaproteobacteria > Oceanospirillales > Saccharospirillaceae > Gynuella > Gynuella sp. Next base: position 52,291 of record NZ_JBNKSF010000039.1, read on the forward strand.
GTTTCACTTTGATACATGTCAACACATTCTATCTCAATCAGTCTATGTTTTGATTATCTGCCACTTTTATGAGGTTTGTGTCATGGCTGCCAAACTACTCGAACACTTACACAACGAGCATAAAAACCTGTCTCGTTTTCTTTACTGTTTTAGATATCAGTTACAAGGTTTTGGCGACCCGGATCAGGACGCAAATATCAACCTGATTATGGATATGCTTGACTATATCAATACATTTCCGGAGCGTTACCACCACCCGGTTGAAGATGTTATTTTTAAAAAACTGTTGAGTAAGTCGATTCCAGACCCGGATATTATTACTGGCGTGCTGGCCCAGCATGCCAAGCTGGAGGAGATCACTCAAAAGCTAAAAAATGATTTTAACGCCGTGGCCATGGACATTGCCATGCCAATGGATCAACTGAAAATCGATGCACATCTCTATCTGGATATGCAGTTAGAACATCTGGATGTTGAAGAAAGCGATATTTTTCCACTGGCGGATGAGTACCTGGAAGAGGACGACTGGACCGAACTGGAAAACATGGTAGAAACCATTTCCGAAGACCCATTATTTGATAACACTCGAAAAGAATACGACTCTTTACTCTCAGAAATCACTAATTTTGAAGCTCAGGGCCTGGATGAGGAGACCAGAAGTAAATTCACTGATGATTGAGAAATTGTTGTGTAGTCACATTGTTAATACGCCACCAATCCGGCAATAATCTTTGAATATTTGCCCGGAAAAATCGATCATCGATTAAAATCAGATAACCAGAGTCATTAACGCCCCGAATGACTCTACCTGCAGCCTGAATAACTTTCTGCAATCCTGGAAATAAATAAGCATACTCATACCCATGACCAAACACCTGATGCATATTTTTCTTCAGCGCTTCATTGCGCTGATTAAGCTGTGGTAGTCCTAGTGTCAGAATAAACGCACCTATCAATTGCTCACCTGGTAAATCCACCCCTTCCCCAAATGCACCGCCCAACACCACCAACCCGAGTGTATTGATCTTCTGATCAAATGCAGCCATAAATTCCGTTCGCTCAGATTCCGACATACTGGCTGCCTGCCGGATAATTCGATGATCCTTAACAACGTGTTGTAAACGACTACCAACCTGCTCTAGGTATGCAAACGAACTGAAAAAAACCAGGTAGTTACCTGGGCACCTTTGTAGCTGACAACGAATAATATCAATGACCGAATCCACTGAACGCTCCCTATCCAGATAACGAGTGGAAATATCAGTAATGACCTTAATGTTCAGTTGCTGAGCTGAAAAAGGAGAGGCTATCTGTTGGACTGGACAATCCTCGCCAAGACCGAGAGTATCCTTAAAAAAAGCAAAGGGAGTCAGCGTACCGGAAAAAACCACACTGGATTGTGCAGCAGCAAAACGTTCCCTCAGCAGTTCTGCCGGAATCTGGTTCAATAACCGGATAGCGGCATGTGTCTTTTCAACCTCCGTTTCCATCACAAAATGATGGTTAAATAACTCTGCCACTCCCATAAACTGGATAACAGAAAAGTAGAACTCCAGATGCTGCTGAGGTAGAACTCCATGCTCATATTCATCAGTCAGATATTCACTATAGTCAGACACAAAACGCGATAAACAGCCAATCAGGTCTTTATCGAGACTGCCACTGATGTGAACCCCTTCCGGCCACTGTTTTTCAATTTTCAGCCACCGTCGGTTTAGTCGTTCGAGAATTTTTCTGCCGGCATGATTATGTATTTTTCTGGCAGCCAGCAACTCCTTTCTGCTCAGTTCAGCTGAATACATGCTACGACCTCTGTCGAGCAGGTTATGAGCTTCATCAATCAGTAAGCCTGTATACCATTCATTGGCTTTACTCAAACCGTAGATCTGTGCTGATATATCAAACCAATAGTTATAGTCAGCAATCAGAACATCACTCCATTTGAGCATTTCCTGTGCCAGATAGTAAGGACATACTTGAAACCTAGAAGCAATATCTCCAACATCATCAGCCATCAACCAGGCATTTGCAAAAGCAGCCTGCCGGGCTTCTCTAAGACGGTCATAAAAACCGTTGGCGAGGGGACAGGAATCACCATGACAGGCCAGATCAGGATGTTCACAGACTTTATCCCGGGCTTTCATTTCGACAACACGCAAAACACGTGACTGATCCAGTTGTAACTTTTTAAGAGCCTCCCTGACCAATACTCTGCCAGGCGTCTTGGCCGTTAAAAACACCAACTTATCAAACTTGCCAGACATCATGGCCTTAAGAGCCGGAAACAACGCGGCCAGCGTCTTGCCAATTCCGGTTGGCGCTTCAATGATCAGTTTTTTTTGCAGTCGAAAAGCCTTATAAACGCTTTCCGCAAAATCCCGCTGCCCTGTTCGGAACTCCGGATAAGGAAAACTCAGTTGCTCCAATAACTGACTTCGTTGCTGCATGGCAACCTCAAGCTGCCGCGACCACTCCATAAATACTCGAACACAATCATCCAGGAACAATTTCAGCTCTTCGGCACTAAAACATTTCTCTTCAATGGTTTCCTTTTTCTGGTCCACGTGCCAGTACACCAGCGCCACACCAATTTCAGAATGTCTGTGCTGCTCACAATAAATCGCAGCATACAGTCGTGCCTGCGCCCAATGTAATGCTTTATGGTTATCAGGCAACCGCGTTAACTGTCCACGATAAGTTTTTATCTCCTCAATACGATGACGATCTCGATCATAACCATCCGCCCGCCCGCGAACACAAAGCAGCTGTTGATATTGATAAACCAGAGAAATTTCTGACTGGTAGTTGTCCGAACGCCGGCTATAGATTGCCTGATGACCTTCGATACCTTCCAGACCAGAAGGAGCAGGCGTGAAACGCAGATCCAAACTTCCGCTTTTACAGCAGAACTCGGCCAGATTGCGGACACTAACTGTTTGCATCATTCAACCACTGAACATATAGCACAGATGCTGGAATCTGATGGCGTATAAAATAGTTAAACCAGCGTATTTGATTATCCTGCAAACGATCTCCTGGACCTTTGACTTCCACCAATCGATAGCAAGGTCGATCAGAATCAAACACAACAAGGTCTGGAAATCCGCTGCTATTACTTTTTATATCAAACAAAATCCGTTCAAAAACTGTTCTCAAATGTTGAATGGGAATACACCTTTGCACCGACTGCAACAGCGTTTCGTCAATGACCGACCAGTTTACAAATGGATTAGCAATTCCATGTTTCTCCTGGTAACGACCTGCCAGCCACTTATGATAACCGGGTTGCTGCATCCGCTCCCAGCCAGCAGCAATTTCACCTGCCCGGGTACTGGCAAAATCGGTTGTATATAAGTCACGAGGTGCTGACTGGAATGGATGGAAAAATGCACCAGGACAAGGCTTGAAAATGGCCTCCCAAAAGGTCAGACCAAACAAACCATTAAACAGACTGTTCTCCACATAGACTGCCTGCCGACTCGATGATGTCAGGCTTTCTGCGGCCAACAGTTCGACTGGTTCAGGACGACAATCCAATTGAGTAGTATGCTGTTCAATCGGAGCCATCACAGCAACACTGACCTTACGAGCCACCTTGCGGGCCAGTCGCTTGATCATTTTCTGACAGCTCTGCTGTTCATTTTCGTCCAACGGCTCCGCCAATGCCAACTCACACAGCTGAAAAGCCTCTTCATATCGCTGTTGTTTTTCGAGTACACGAATGTGACGTTCACGTGCCCGGCAATAATCATTATCAAGATAACAGTCTAGCGCCTGATCAAACTCACTTTTGCGTTCATAGTCGTAACCAATACGATACAGAGCCTTATCTCTTTTCTGGTTCAACCAATCACTATTAATCGGTTCAGGTAGACTATCAAGAGCCTGATCGGTAAGACCTTGTTCCAAAAACTCTCGACTAATCAGCAGCTGGCGGTAAAACTCAATCTGTTGACGAGTCTGAAATGCACGAGTGCTGTCGTCGAAAGGAATCACTTCATAACGAAATAACCCAAGATCAGTTAATACAAATTCAGTCAGATCCTGATAAGGATTACCAAAAAACATCAGACAAAAACAGTCAAACATGTCCTGACATTGTAATTGGATCAAAGGATCATCGAGTTCCGCCGCCCATTGACTCCAGTGCTTTTTCGATTGCAATCCGTAACATTCATATAATTGTTCTGATAACTGTTTTTTACTGGCTTTTGGCAACGCCAGTTCATGACCAAAACATGCAAGCAGCTCCGCTTTCAGCATTTGTCCGGTCACAATTTCAATATCAATGACCGGATCTATCTCCACCAGTTCATGCAGACAAAGTTCTTTAACCGCAACATCAATATGATCGACTTCCGGATATACCAGCTTGGAACAACGAAAATACTGCTTAGTCCGCATTAACATTCGAACCAACAGGCATTGACTGGCGACAGATAGTTGACGGAATATCTCCAGAAAGTCATGTTCTGTTGGCAACAGTAAGTCGTCGTAGCGCTGCTCGACCCACTGCAATAACGTGTGAAAATTACTCAAATAATAGGGTTGATCGACTTCTGGAAAATAACTCAATGAAACCACCGGCATTTTTACGTTTAGCGACTATATTTATTACTACTATTGACGTAGCGCCGATTCATATGGAGCAGTAATGAATAAGCCATTGCGCGGACTAAAATCATGGGTAAAACATATCAGTCAGATGGAATTACCCTCTCTTTCCAATATTTTACAGGAGCTTAATCGCATTACCGATGACCATCAATCGAGTGTACAGGAACTCGCCGATGTCATCCTTAAAGATGCATCCATGACAGCCCAGGTGTTAAGGGTTGCCAATTCAGTTCAGTTCAATCCCAGCGGTCAAACCATTCATACCATCAGTAAGGCCATCGTCCAGATTGGTTTTAATGAAATAAAAGCCATCAGTACGACGGTTTTGATCATTGATACTTTACTGAAACACAGCCACAACGATAATTTTTTGCTGGATACCATCGCCCGATCTTTTCACGCCGCCATACAGGCGAAAAATATAGCCTACAACCTGGCGCCAGAGAAGCGTGAAGAAATCTTCATTGCAGCATTACTGTATCACCTTGGAGAAATGGCCTTTCTGGCCTGTCATTTACCACAGGTGGATGAATATATTCAGCAAGTCAATGAGACCCCTCAGGATAAGGCCGCGATTTGCCTCGACATTCTGGGAGTCGGTTTTGGTTCCATCACCAAAGCCTTGTGTAAGGAGTGGGATCTGGGACCACTGGTCATACAGGCCCTGGATCGCCCGGAACATCCGACCCGAAGCGTTGCCGCAGTTCTGATGGGCGAAGCCATCAGCCAAACTGTCACCAAAGGTTGGCAATCCAGGGAAATGCGCCGACTGGTCAGCCAGGTCAGTCGCTTTACCGGATTAAACGATGACAAGACCGAGGACTTAATTGTCGCAGGAGCCGATGAAGCCAGTGCAGTGGCAAAATCATATGGTGCAGAAAAAATATGCCATTTGCTGCCTTCCGGCAGTCAGCTTCGGGATATACAACCGGAAAGCAGCGAAAGCGCAACGCAACTACAACTTAAGTTTTTACATGAACTAACCGATCTAACTCTTGAAAAAGCCGATATAAACCGGGTTTTTCTGACTGTTATCCAAGGCCTGAGCCGTGGAGTGCTGATCAAACGTTGTGCAGTTGCACTGTTCGATATGCAACGGGAGTATCTTGAAGCCAGATATTTTGCCGGACGTAATACTCAACTCTGGAAAGAACAATTTCGCATGCCGGTCATGGACTCAGACTATGCCAAGGACGTTTTTTCTGTCGCCCTCAACCAATATCAACCAATCTGGATGGGACAGGATCCATCACGGGAAAAACTGCGCTACCAGGCACTGCGCAAAATCCTCCCCGATGGAGATTGTTTTGTTGCCCCCATCACTTACCGTAACCGTAACATTGGTGTGCTTTATGGCGATGGCAACGGTGATCCACTCACCAGCACTCAATTCAACGACTTCTGCCTGTTTTCCAAGCAGACCAACCTTGGACTGTCTATCCTGATCAAAGACAGTTAAGTATTCTGGGAAAAACAAACAGGTCTGGATGATCACCTTCTGTCACAAACTGGCAATACAACGAATTGCTCAGGACTGACACACAGATCTGTTTCCCACCATTACATTCGGTTACCATCAACAGACTCAAAATACCGGAGTCACCATGACAAAAGCTGTTCGAATCGCAACCCGCAAAAGCCCGCTGGCACTTTGGCAGGCGGAATTCGTCAAACAGGCGTTGATTAAAAATCACCCAGAACTTGAGGTGGAGTTGCGAACCTTTACCACCCAGGGAGATAAAATTCTCGATACTCCTCTATCCAAAGTGGGAGGAAAGGGACTATTTGTTAAAGAGCTGGAAAATGCCATGCTCAATGGTGACGCAGATATTGCCGTGCACTCCATGAAGGATGTTCCTATGGAACTGCCTCCCGGACTGGAACTGGCGGTGATCTGTGAACGGGAAAATCCCCATGACGCTTTTGTATCAAACCGATACGATAGTATCGATCAGCTCCCGCAAGGGGCTTTGGTGGGAACATCCAGCATGCGCCGGCAAAGTCAGATAAAACACTGGCGTCCGGATCTGCAGGTGGCATCATTGCGTGGCAGTGTCGGCACCCGGCTGGAAAAGCTTGATCAGGGTAATTTCGACGCCATTGTTCTGGCCGCAGCGGGATTAATCCGACTGGAATTAAAGTCACGCGTCGCCCAGCTGATACCAGAATCAATATCCACCCCGGCCTGTGGTCAGGGCGCGGTGGGAATTGAATGTCGCAGCAATGATGACTGGATAAAATCGCTGATCCGTCCTCTGATGCACGGAACAACCTGGCTCAGAGTGACAGCCGAAAGAGCCATGAATAAGAAACTGAACGGTGGGTGCCAGGTCCCAATTGCGGGGTTTGCAAAACTTGACTCAGATAATATTCTTGCGCTTGAAGGTCGTGTTGGTGAAACTGATGGTTCTCGGCTCATCATAAAAACGGCCGAACGATTACTCGAAGGCAATATAGAACAGCAAACCCTAATCGCGGAGCAATTAGGTCAGAATGTCGCCCAGCAACTTCTGGACGGAGGTGCTGAAGGTATTTTGCAACGTTTGTATGGAAATCAATGAAGGTACTAATTACTAGACCCAGCGGACAAGAACACTCTTTGGCACAGTTACTTCAGGGGCAGAGCATTGATTACGCTCATCTGCCGCTGCTTTCAATTGCTCCGAAGGAAACTGCACAGGCAGATAAAGAGCTGATCATGAATCTGGATCAGTTTACTGGCGTCATTGTGGTCAGCCCGAATGCTGCCCGTCATGGACTGGACCTGATCGAACAATACTGGCCACAGTTTCCTGCCCGGCAATATTGGCTGACCAATGGCTATGGAACCGCCAAAGTGCTGGAGCATGCCGGTCTTGAAGTGGCCTTTCCGGAGACAGGAACGCGCACTGAAGACCTATTGGAATTACCGGAACTGGATCAGATCATTGGTCAGAAATGGCTGATTATCAAAGGAGAGGGTGGCCGAGATCTGCTCAAGCAGGAACTCGAGGATCGTGGCGCGGAAGTATCCGTGTTATCTGTATATAAGCGCAGTGCTCCGGAAATCACTAAAGCCGATGCTGCTAAAGCGGTTGCTGACGTCGATACTCTGATACTGACCTCTGGAGAAGCGCTGGATAACCTGAATAAACTGGTTGACACCGAACTGCTAAAAGACAAGACCTTTATCGTTTCATCCAGCAGGATGGCGCAAATGGTCCAGGAAAGAGGTCTGGCAGATATAATTGTAGCCAAAGGAGCCAGCGATACCCTGATACTACAGGAGTTGTTGAAGCTGGATGAACCTGGTACTGACGGACAGGAAGAGTGACAAAATCCCAAGACCCCAAAGAACTGCCGGCAAGCCCTGATGAGGTGGAGCCGGCATCTGCGCCTCCCTCTCAGCCCCCCAAACATAAAGCCAGCAAACTGGTCATTCTGACCCTGTTCCTGGTGATAGTCCTGCTTGCAGCGCTTACCACTGGTGGCTGGCTGGGCTTTCAACAATGGCAGCTGCTGCAAACCAACAATGCCGCTTTGAGAGCCGATATCCGGAATCTGCAGCAAGCCCTGAACGAAGAGAAAACGACGACCCAACAGTTCAGTCAACAGCTGACCGCCTTGAAAGAAAACAACCAGCAAGCCATCAGCAACCTTCAGACTGAACTGATCAGCACCGCCAGGCGCATGACAGAGAGTCAGGGAGTAACCCGCTACGAATGGTTGCTGGCCGAAGCAGAATATCTCATGCGACTGTCCCAGCAGCGATTGAAACTGGAACAGGACGCTGCCGGCGCCCTCTCTATATTGCAATCGGCGGATGCCGTATTGCGCGATTCCCGCGACGCTGGATTACTGGACGTCCGTGCAGCCTTGGCAGATGAAATGACTGCACTTGCGGCTGTCACCCCGGTCGATACCGGAGGCATTTACTTAAAACTCGCGTCCTTGTCGAAACAGATACAACAATGGCCGGTGATACCTCAGTTTGAACCGGCACCAGCAGCGCCGGAACAGGACAGCAGCTGGATGAGTGGACTGACTCAGTTCATCAGAATCAGAGAACATACTGAGAATTTCCAGCCAGCAACTCTGGGACAATTCGAACTGAATCGTACCATCCTGATTCTCAAACTTGAGCAAGCTCAGGCAGCGCTATTGAAAAAGAACCAGCCAGCATTTGAATTGGCTCTGTCTCAGGCAAGCCTGTGGCTGGAAAACTATTTTATGCAGCGTCCACAAGCTCAAAGCATAGACAACCAGCTCGTTGAACTATCGCAAACTCAGCTAAACGTCGCCCTGCCCAAAATCGGCCAGTCACTCAAGCTCCTCAAAGGCTATATCGCTCAGGTTTACGCCTTGAAGCGTGAAGCTCCAGCAGAAAAAACAGGGGCAGAGCAATGAACTACAGGATTCTGCGGCTGTTTATTCTGATCCTGCTATGGCTTGTACTGATGACACTTGCAGCTCTGGCGGGACAGGTCGCCAGTCGTGATGCTGGTTATGTATTGGTCTCCATTGGCCGCTATACCCTGGAAACCAGTTTCTGGCTTGCCGCAGCGGCCTGGTGCCTGAGTGTGGTCATTGTATATGGCAGCGTGTGGTTAATTGGCCGGTTAAGAATTTATCGGTCACTGTCGCGTTGGAACCATGCCCGCCTGGCCAATCGCGCCAGTAGAATGATGAACGACGGTCTGCGGGCGCTGGCTAGAGGCCAGTTCAAACTGGCTTACAAGCTGCTGACCAATTCAGCCAAACGAGCCAACATTCCGGCCATTAATTATCTCCTGGCAGCCTATGCCGCTCACCATATGGGCAATAACACCTTATGCGACGAATGCCTGACCGCCGCAGAAACCACCGGTAAAGCCGACCCAGTGATGGCGGGGCTATTGCAATCAATGGTGCAGATTCAGCGTAAAGACTATGAACAGGCACTGGCTACTCTGAACCGTATCAAGGGCGAGGATAAGAATCCGTTCAAACTGGAGTTGTTGCGTCAGGCATATGATTATCTTCAGGATTGGGAAAACCTTGATCAGATTTTGAAACGCCTGGATAAAATTGGTCGCAGTCAGTCCAGCGAAGTTCGTATTTCAACCGAGCATCTGATTATCAACCGCTTGAAACAGGCCGATGCCAAGACACTTGATAAGGTATGGAACTCCATTAGCAATTCCCATAAACAGGAACCGGTGATGCTACTGACCTATTGCCACCGGTTAACGGAACAGGGACGTCAGCAACAGGCCGAAACATTGCTGCGCAAACACATCAGCCAGCAATATGATCAGGAATCCATTCTCGCTTATGGCGAATTGAACGCCGATGCCAAACAACAATTACTCGCGGCTGAAGGCTGGTTACGGGAACGCCCCAACAATATAGAGCTACTCGTTACCCTGGGACGCCTCAGCCTCAAAAACCAACTCTGGGGCAAAGCGCTGGAGTATCTCAAAATGGCAGTCTCGCTTGGGCATTGCCCATTAGGTCATGCTGAACTGGCAAGGCTCTACGCCGCCATGGGCGAACAACAGCTCAGTCATGAGCACCTGCAACAGTATGTGGCAATGACCGAATCATTGCCCCAATTGCCAATGCCGGATCACGATCAACAGTCAAAGGCCTCTTAAAAATCCCCCCACTGCGCCTGCAACAAGGTCAAAGCAACCAGAGGCGCAGTTTCTGTTCGGAGTATCCGTGGACCAATCAAGGTGGCATTAAAATCGGCTTTTTCTGCTTCGATGATCTCGTGATCGGATAACCCGCCCTCCGGCCCAACCAGCAACGCAACAGATTGGGGTCGATTGAACTCACGTATAGGTTTCGCTGCTTTAGGGTGTAATACCAACCTCAGCATCTCTGTCCGAGCGGATAACCATGCAGACAACGGCGTGATGGCATGTACCTCTGGTACCTGATGACGAAAACACTGCTCACAGGCACTGACACAGATCTGCTGCCAGTGTTGCTGTTTCTTCTCTTGCCGCTCACCTTTCAAGCGTACCTCACAGCGTTCTGACGTCAGAGGTGTCACTTCCGTGACGCCCAGTTCTACAGCTTTCTGCAGGGCAAACTCAAACCGGTCTCCCTTAGATAAGACAATGCCCAAATGGGTATGCAGAGGAGACTCACGATTCACAGCTTCCACTTGCAGAATTCTGACCTTGGCACTGTGCCGGTCAGATGTCTCCAGTACGGCAACAAATTCGTTCTGGCTATTGTTGAACAGTACCAGCTCCTGACCCGGCTTCATCCGCAATACTTTTAACAAATGCTGTGAAGCACCAGTCTCCAGTTCAACCACACTGTCCAGCATCAGTGGTTGGGGTGTAAAAATACGAGGCACTCGCATGTCTGCTCCTTAATTCACAATAATGACCACTGCCGTCCCGCCATCAGATCCTCAATATCTTCAACGGTTTTCGGCAACTGCTTGCTTAAAACATCCTGACCATCACGGGTAACCAGTACCGTATCTTCAATCCGTATCCCGGTGCCACGAAGCGTAGGACTCACCCGGTCATTATCAGTCTGAATATAAATACCGGGCTCCACGGTCAGCACCATGCCGGGTTCAAGTATCCGCCACTGACCACCAATCCGATAATCCCCAACATCATGCGCATCCAGACCCAGCCAATGACTGGTACGGTACTTGAAAAATGGCTGAACAAGGTTTTGCGCCATTGCAGCTTCATAACTGCCGGCTATCCATCCCATCGCCAGCAACCCTTCAGTCATCACCTTCGTCGCTGTCTGATGGGGAAGATCAAATGTCACGCCTGGACGAATCACCGAAATTGCGGCGGTCTGGGCTGCCAGTACCAGTTCATACAGCTGTCGCTGTTCAGCACTGAAATGCCCACTGATCGGATAGGTTCGGGAAATATCCATGGCGTAGTACTGGTATTCACATCCGGCATCCACCATCAGCAACCCATCTTTGCCCAGTTTTTTGTCATTACGACTGTAGTGCAATATGCAGGCATTGGCCCCGGAAGCAACGATGGGAGGATACGCAACCCGCTGCGCACCGGAACGCATAAACTCATACTCCAGTTCAGCCTGTAGTTCGTACTCAAATACTCCCGGACGAACACAACTCAACATACGTTTGTGAGCTGCTACGGAAATATCGGCAGCCTTGCGTAACAAGCTGATTTCAGCAGCTGATTTCACCAGCCGCTGTTCATGCAGCAAGTGTCTGAGATCAGAAAAGTCCTCAGGCGGTAATGCCCCGATACTCTGCTTCTGGCGAATTGTCCGGGTCCATTCCATGAGCATGTGATCCAGGCGGGGATTGGCACCGATGATGGTATAAACACGGCTGCGACCTTCGATCAAACCCGGCAGAATTTCGTCCAGATCAGCAATGGGGAAGGCATCATCCACGCCCAACAGGCTGATCGCATGCTCCGGACCAGTCAACGGCCCATGCCATTCTTCCCAGTCCGGATTACGTTCAAGACAAAATATCAGCTCAGTCCCCTGCTCCCGTCCAGGACATAACACTAACCAGCTGTCCGGTTCTTCAAAGCCGGTCAGATAATAGAAGTCGCTGTCCTGTCGAAACGGATAATGAATGTCACGGTTACGGACCGTCAAACTGGCAGATGGAATAATGGCAATGGAATTATCTGCCATCTCTGACATTAGACGCTGTCTGCGACGACGGAACTCAGCCTTGGCAACTCTGGTCACTCACGCACCAATTAATGGGTTGTACTATCGGATTCTTCAGACTTCGGTAATTCATTGAACTCCAGAAACAGACTCAGAGCAGAAAGACGTACATGCTCAAACACCGTCATCCAGTCTGCCTCATCACTGTCGTCAGCATCCTGCTCCTGCAGTAACGAAATTTCAGACAGATCCGAAATAATTTCTCCGGCCTCCTGCGTCATCTTCGACAAATCCCGCCCGCTGAGCCCCAAGCCACTGATAAAAGCAGAACACCAGGATGCCAACTCAGCGAGCCGTTTAGGGATCTCCTGACCATCTGCCACGAAAACCGGCCGAAATAACATCTGCTCGTCCTGCAGAACCTCCAGCATATTGTCGTAGAACTCAATCAACTCTACCTTGGTGTCCGGATCAGCACTCTGATCGGTTTCCATCACTTCAATTGCCTGAGCGATAAACTGCTCAGCCGTAAACCGACCTCCGGCACACAAATGTCCCGCGATGGCACCATGAATCATTGCAGGTGTGGCTCTGGCTCCGAGGCGGGTACATAGGTGCAATACCCTTTCATAATCAAATTGTTCAGACATTCATTCTTCCAAGTATTCATCGTCATTGCTGCTGGCAAAACTCTGGACGGTTCAAAAAACAGTCAGTGAGACAACCGAACAGACCTGAATAAATCCTAACACTGGTCATAACTGATGTCTGCGCTGATTGATTATCCAGGTGTCGGCTTTTATAGTACTGAGGGTCTGTTGTCGTTTAGGTTCTGTTCAAGAAACTGTAAACACAACAGTCCCATGCGTCTTGAGCAGAAGAAATTTCATGAGCAACACTGATCTGAAAACACTGGCGTCCAAAGTTGAAGAGCTGCTGGAAGCCTACCAAAGCCTGGAAAAAGAAAACCAATTACTACGTGCTGAACGTACGCACTGGCATTCCGAACGCAAACGCCTGATTCAGCAAAATGAACTTGCGAGACAAAAAGTGGAAGCCATGATCGAGCGGCTAAAAAAAATGGAGTCTGAATAATGAAGCCTGCTGCCAAGCTTATTTCTGTAACGATTCTGGATCGAGAATATAATGTTGCCTGTCCTGATGGGCAGGAACACGAGCTACAAAAGGCCGCCAGCTTCCTAGATAAAAAGATGCAGGAAATCAAATCCAGCGGCAAGGTGTTCGGAATGGAGCGCATTGCCGTAATGGCGGCTTTGAACCTGACTCACGAGTTGCTGCATCAGGATGAAATGGACAGCAGCGAATCAGTGGAAATTGAAAAAATAACCGAAAAAATCGATCAGGCACTGGGAGCGGGTCGCCAGCTGGAACTTTGATGGCTTTTCAACATCACCACGATCATCCGTCAAGCCATATGACACGATATTCTGGAAGTTGATATTTGAAAACAAATCTATCTAACCAGTTTTTTGTTTTCGCAAAGTCAAGACCTGTTATTCTGATATTTTTTCTTATAATGGTCATCACCCTGGGCTATTCGCCAGCGATTAAGACCTCGAGCCGATAATCTGAATTTCGGAGGTTCCTGCGCTGGCGCTGTGAGCATGTCCAAACCTTAACGGCCCCCTGACTTCGGTCATGGCCCGCGGGTACTGGAAAGCCTTTTGCGCCACTAGGGCCGCCACCTTGAACTCCATGGTTCAAGGGCTTTATTCGGCAGCGGTAGTCTGGGGTTTCTCTTCTTTTTCTGAACGCTTATGAATTCAAAAGATCAACTTCGTAAACACATACGATCACTCCGGCGGCAACTTACCCCCTCTCAGCAGCAACATGCCAGCGAAGGCCTGGTAAACCAACTGCGCGCCCACGACGTTTATCAGCAAAGCGAATCTATTGCCCTCTATCTTGCCAATGATGGAGAAATTTCAGTTCAACCTCTGGCCGAATACGCTTGGCAGCAGGGCAAAAAACTCTATCTGCCGGTACTCAATGCAAACACCGGAGTATCACTGATATTCAAGCGATGGCTACCTGACAGTGAATTTGAGCCTAACAGGTTTCGAATTCCGGAACCGGTTACCAACGAGACAATTGAGGCCCAGGCACTGGACTTAGTCTGCTTTCCGCTAGTGGCATTTGATACTCAAGGGGGGCGACTGGGAATGGGAGGAGGTTTTTACGACCGAACCTTTTCGTTTACCTTAGAGGAATCATGCGCAACGCCAATATTGTGGGGAATGGCTCATGAATGTCAGGAAGTAGAGATAGTACCGAAAGAGGACTGGGATATTCCATTGAGCAGTATTATTACCGATCAACGCTGGTATGAAGTGAAAAACTAATGCTCAGTCAGTGCTGACCAGTGAAGATGACATATTAACTGCCGCAACTGCCGCTTTAGCAGAAGAACTCTCTCGATGGTCATGCTGACTGGTAAACCCACTCAAAACCAAACTAAGCCCAAATACAATAACCAGAACTATAATCATATCCGGCTTATGGCGCTGCATAGAAACTCCTGAACATTTTTGGATTATCTTTTTTTGGATAAAAACAGGCAATTAAGGCACCATGCCCGTTTTGCCGCACATTTTGCTATCAAGTATTATAACATTCCGTGATCAAGAACAATCTTTCATGAATTTCTGGGAGAAATTTAATCATGACTTACTGGCTCATGAAGAGTGAACCTGACGTATTCAGCATCGATGACCTGGCTAACTGTCCCAAAGAAACCGACCACTGGGACGGCATTCGAAACTATATGGCCCGCAATTTTATGCGCGACAGTATGCAGGTAGGAGACGAAGTTCTGTTTTATCATTCCAATGCTAAGCCTCCACACGTTGCTGGTCGAGCCAAAATCACCAGCACTGCTTATCCTGACCATACCGCATTCGACCCAAATTCAAAATATTACGACCCGAAATCCGATCCGGACAATCCACGCTGGGTAATGGTCGATGTTACTTTTGTCCGTAAATTCAAAAACAGCGTGCCTTTAACCGATATCAAAGCCAATCCAAAACTGAGCAAAATGATGCTGCTAACCCATGGCCGCCTATCTATCTCCAAAGTCGCAGAAGATGAATGGATCGAGATCCATCAAATGGCAGGCGAAAAGGTCTAATCGTTTTTTTGCACCAACAGAGCGGCCCGATGCCCAAACTCCACATTTGGATTTGGAAACACGATCAACTCCGGCCGCCCCTGTACCCGATATTCCTGCTCATGATCCCGCCAAACCAGTTCTCCAGACAAATACTCAGAGAAATTCTCCTGGTCCGCCGCGACCATCAATTCAAAATGCTCGCCTGTGCGGATGACCTCTGAGCGAACGGAGTAAAACTCCATCTGCCGATCAGGCGTTACAATGCTGTCAGGCTCGCACAGCCATGCTGCCAAAGCATCATACACATTTTGATAAGCTGTCAGATCATTCTGGCCAAACGGACGTACCCTGCCAAGCTCCAGAGTATAACTGCGGGCACCATGCTGCAGGCCACTATAAGAAGAAAATGTGGATCCCGCTTTGTGCATCAATAATGTGGCTTCAATACCCATCGCCAGTAGCAGCTGAATATCTTGTTGCAGGTAAGCCCTGTTTTCCACATAAGGAAAAATGGCAAACCGTTCTTTTCTGGACCTCCTGATAGCCGTATGCAAATCCAGGTGTAACTTTTCTGCCTGACCGTGACGCATCAGAAAGTCATCCACCAGACGACACAATAGATTGGCACGACTTAGCTCAATGGAGGGTTTATACGTATTGCGACGGAGGGGTTCGACAAACAAGCGGTTCAGGTTGGTTTCGATATAACGCTGCTCCTGCCTCATCGCTTGAGGATGTCCCAGAATGATCAACAATGAACACTGCAGTTGAATATGCCCTGCCAATATTGCTGTGACCAGGTTATTTATGATTTCGATCGGAGCAGTTTCATTCCCATGAACACCTGCAGAAAGCACCAACGCATGCCCGGCAGAATGACTCGGACTGAACTCAAGCACTCCGGTTGCATGAAACAATATCTGCATCCCATCCTGCTGGACCACTTCAAAAGAACAATCGTCTGTGACCAGAGTATGGGCTAAAAAATCATGGCCGGGTAAAAACAGGTTGCTGTTCATGTTTTTAGAGGACGCATATAGGCTAACACTCTCTGTTCAATTTTTTTGAAAATGAACACAATAGAAAACGTGATGCAGAGATAGATACAAGCGACGAAAATAAATGCTTCAAAAGGGGCGTAGTATTTGGAGTAAACATTTTGGGCCGCGCCGGTTAAATCAACAATAGTCACCACACTGGCAATAGCGCTGGCATGCAACATGAAAATCACCTCATTGGAGTAAGCCGGCAATGCGCGCCGAAATGCCGCTGGCAGAATAATACGGCGCATTCTTGTCCACCATCCCATTCCATAAGCCTGTGCAGCTTCAAGCTCGCCATGATCAGTCGCAACGATAGAACCATAAATAATTTCGGTCGTATAGGCAGCGGTATTCAACACAAATGCAATTAAAGCAGGATAAAACGGTTCCCTGAAGATACTCCACCAGAATGTATCCTGAATTCCGTTAATATATGGAATTCCATAATAAATAATATATAGCTGAACCAATAAAGGCGTGCCGCGAAACACATAACAATAAAACCAGATCGGCCAGACAATAAGCGGATTTTTCAATGTGCGCAGCACTGCAAAAGGCACAGATAGAAACAATCCAATTAATAACGATAAAAACACCAATTGTATGGTAGTGACAAATCCACCCCAATAGGTCATAAGTGTTTCGGGAGTAAAAATCTGATTTTGTTCCAATAACTGCAAAAGACTGTCAAACATGCACTTACCCTTTCACAAACCCAACACTGAATTTGCGTTTTAAATAACTCAATAACACTTCTGATATAAAAGTAATCGCAAGATAGACAATCACAACAGGGATAAAAAACTTGAAGGGCTCATGAACCGCACCCGACGCTTCTTTCGCCAAACGCACCATATCCGTAAGGCCAATCACAGATACCAAAGCAGTGGTTTTTAGCAATACCATCCAGTTATTACCCAAACCAGGCAATGCAAAACGCATCATTTGTGGAAACAGGATACGGATAAATATCCGCCACTTACCCATCCCATAGGCGACTGCTGCCTCTATCTGTCCTTTCGAAACAGACATATATGCGCCACGGAAAGTTTCTGCCATATAAGCGCCAAAAATAAAACCGATCGTCAGAATACCCGTCACAAACGCATCTATATCGATAAAATGCCGGGTACCAAACTGAACGTTGTACCAGATAACAATTTTGTTAACGATAATCTGAGCTCCGAAAAAAATCAGCAGCATCAGAACCAGGTCAGGAACACCACGGATAACCGTGGTATATACCGTGGCAACAACCCTCAATGAACGCTTATTGCTGAGCTTGGCCAATGCTCCAGCCAAACCAAGCAATACCGCCATTATCATGGACAGAACAGCCACTTCCAGTGTCAGGAAGGCCCCCTTGAATATGGATAGCCCATAACCATGAAAATCAAACATACCGTTCTGTCCGTCTTAGTGCTTAGATTTTAATGTCGTAAGAGAAATATTTTTTCCGGATTTCATCATAGACACCATTGTTTTTAACAACATCCAGTGCCTTGTTGAACTTCTCTACCAGTTCCTTATCAGAAGGACGCAATGCCACTGCGGCACCGTCACCCAACTGGAATGGTTTGCCGATCAGTTCATATTCAGAACCCTGATCACCGCCCAGAACGGTGGTTTCACCGACAGGATAGTCAAGGATGACGGCATCCAAGCGTCCGTTGTAAAGGTCGATCACCAGCTCATCAGCCGTCCCATAACGCACCACGTCAGCATCCTTCAGGTTGTCTGTTGCAAATTTGTCCTGAATCGTTCCGCGCTGAGCACCGATTTTTTTACCTTTGATAGAAGCTTTATCGTTAGGGTCGAAATGGCTGCCTTTCTTGGCAAACCAGCCGGTCGGAGTGTTGTAGTAACCATTGGTAAACGCGACTTTTTGAGCCCGCTCGGTCGTAATCGACATGGAGGACAGGATCGCATCATATTTATAGGCCAGCAAACCAGGGATAATGCCATCCCACGCCTGAATAACCCATTCGCATTTCACCTTCATCTCTGCGCACACAGCATTACCCAATTCAATTTCAAAACCCGTCAGGCTGCCATCGGGTGCCTTATATTCAAAAGGTTCATACGGAACATCCACAGCAATACGAATTGTTTCTTCAGCATGACTGTAACTGGCCATTGCCAACAAAGCGGACAGTGTTAACAGGATTTTCTTCATGGCTTCACTCCAAATTTAGATTATTTTTTTACCATTAAAAAAGACGTCAGATCCTTGGGACTGACCTTTTCTTTTTATTCAAAATGCATGATGACAACAGCAGGATTAATAGCCATCCAATATCAATATTTGGGGGCCAAAAACTGTCTCATTCTCTCTGAATCAGGATTATCAAACACTTTGGCAGGCGTGCCTTGTTCTTCGATTTTCCCCTGATGCAGAAACATCACATGATTGGAAACGTCTCTGGCAAAATCCATTTCATGGGTAACAACAATCATCGTTCTTCCCTCTTCGGCCAGACTGCGCATCACCTTAAGCACCTCTCCCACCAACTCCGGATCGAGTGCCGAAGTAGGTTCATCGAACAACATCACCTCCGGATCCATAGCCAATGCCCGGGCGATTGCAGCCCGTTGTTGCTGACCACCAGACATGTGTGCGGGATAATAGTGTTTACGCTCATGCAGTCCGACCCGATCCAGTAATGCTTCTGCCTGCTCTATAGCTTCTTTCTTATTTTTACCCAGAACATGGACAGGTGCTTCAATAACATTTTCCAGGATAGTCATGTGAGACCACAGGTTAAAGCTCTGGAATACCATTGCCAGTCTTGCCCTGATCCTCTGTACCTGGCGACTGTTGACCGGCACTCTTTCACCCCGGATCTCGCGAAAACGGATCTCTTCGCCATGTACCGTCAGCTCACCTATCGTGGGAATCTCAAGTAAGTTTATACAGCGCAGAAAAGTACTTTTGCCTGAACCGGAGGAGCCGATCAATGAAATGACATCCCCTTTATGGGCTTCCAGGGATAACCCCTTTAAAACTTCATGGCTACCAAAGGTTTTATGAATATTGGTTGCCAATAACTGTGGGGTATCTGGACCCATTCACTTCTCCTGTAATTTAAAATAGACCCTATTGTACAGAAAAATTGCCATTATAAACTGCCTGTTATCGCATCGGATTCTATCCGTTGCCCAATCAGCAATTGTTAAGCCAATATGGCTACACTCCGGTCAGCACTGGATCCAATCACTCAACTATAGCGAAGCAATTCGATCATCGTGAGTACGATTCATCCGGCTGGCAAAAGGGCTATCCGGAACTTTTTTGGAAAGCACTTTGAGACCCTGCCAGAGTTTCCACATTCCCTGACATCAACTTTCATACTGACTGGCAGCCAACGATCGTACATTCAAGCCCAACATACTTGACCCGATATGGAGATTCATCTACTCAATCATGCCGGCAGAAAACGCATTCGCGGCAAAACTCACGAGCAAATGGTTTTAATATACGGCGGCAGACAAAACGCACCACAAAAAAGCCATTGCGCACCATTTGTTAACACGATACACACCCGCAGGCAACTGTCCATTGGAATCATCGAACGCCTGTATGGCGAAAATTTCCGTTACACCTGACAAAACTATCTTGACAGCATCAGTTGCGGTGCATTTTGGTCACCGTTATAGTGCAGGTTACTCAAATATTTGAGAAATAACCCTGGCCTGCTGATTGCTCTGTTTACTGAGCCAAAATACTTTCGCTCTGTACAGGATAAAAGTATTTGTCATGGGCCATAAGGGCGTGCTCGGTTGCCCAATAAATGATATCGCTCTGAAATACTTAACATGTTTCAACCATGTCCAGTGAAAATCGGACAATGAAGGAGATAATAATGAACAAAGCTCTGACACTGATTGCAGGTTTTGTACTTGCATCGTCAGTCACCATCAATGCATCTGCCGCAAAAACGTTAGTTTATTGCTCAGAAGGTAGTCCAGAGGGGTTTAACCCCGCCTTCTATACAGCCGGTACGACCTTTGATGCCACTTCAAAAAATATCTTTAACAAACTGGTCGAGTTTGAGCGTGGCAGCACCAAAATTATTCCAGGGCTGGCCGAAAGCTGGACCATTTCTGATGATGGCACAAACTACACCTTCAAGCTGCGCAAAGGGGTTAAATTCCACTCCAACAAAAAGTTCAAGCCTCATCGTGATTTCAATGCCGATGATGTGCTGTTCAGCCTGAACCGTCAGCGTCTGAAAGATCACCCTTATCACACAGTGTCTGGCGGCAACTATGAATACTGGAACGGTATGTCGATGACAGAAACCATCAAGGATATCAAAAAGATTGATGACTACACCGTGAGCATCTCCCTGAATCAGCCCAATGCACCGTTTCTGGCCAACCTCGCTATGGATTTCGCATCAATCATGTCTGCCGAATACGCCGACAAGATGATGAAGGCAGGCACACCAGAAGTAGTCGATAACCAGCCGATCGGCACCGGTCCGTTCGAATTTGTCGACTACCGTAAGGACAGCCAGATCCGCTATAAAGCGTTCAGCAAATACTGGGGCGGGAAAACGCCAATCGACCGTCTGGTTTTCTCAATCACACCTGATGCCTCTGTTCGTTATGCCAAAATGCAGGCCAATGAATGCCAGGTCATGCCATACCCGAATCCGGCAGATCTGGAAAAAATGCGTGCGGATAAAAACATCAATCTGCTGTCTCAAGAAGGTTTGAATGTTGGTTTTCTCGCTTTTAACGTTGAGAAAAAGCCATTTGACGATCGCAAAGTCCGCCAGGCTCTGAACTACGCCATCAATAAGCAGGCAATTCTGGATGCGATTTTCCAAGGCGCAGGAACCGTTGCGAAAAACCCGATTCCGCCAACAATCTGGTCTTACAACAACGACACTGTGGACTACGACTACAACCCTGAAAAAGCCAAACAACTACTGGCAGAAGCTGGGTATTCAGATGGTTTCTCCACTAATATCTGGGCAATGCCGGTACAACGTCCTTACAACCCCAATGCCCGCCGTATGGCGGAACTGATTCAGGCTGACTGGGCCGCTGTTGGGGTGAAAGCAGAGATCGTCAGCTATGAATGGGGTGAATATCTGGCGCGCACTAAAGAAGGTGAGCATGACACGGCACTGCTCGGCTGGACGGGTGATAATGGTGACCCGGATAACTTCCTGTATGTATTGTTAAGTTGTGACGCTGTCGGCGCCAGCAACCGTGCCCGCTTCTGTAATGCCGATTTTGACAAGCTGCTGAAAGCGGCACAGACAACATCTGATATTGCAGAAAGAACCAAGCTGTACAAACAGGCCCAGCTGCTGTTTAAGAAAGAAGCACCATGGGTAACCATTGCTCACTCAGTCGTGTATAAACCGGTTCGTCCGGAAGTGGTTGATTTTAAAATTGACCCTCTTGGTGGGCATATTTTCTACGGTGTGGACTTGAAATAAGTAATGCACTTCAATCTAAACCGGCCTGTCGGGCCGGTTTACTTGTGTTATGAAAGCTTTGATGCACACATCCAATCAATTCATACAGCACCCCAATCACTTCAGACGTGATAGCATCATTATTTGTTCTATTTTGAGGATGACCTTTGTCTACAATTAGAACATTTCGACTCAACTGATGTCCTGGTAAATCTATGTTAGTGTTTTTATTTCGTCGCCTGATGCTGGTCATTCCGACCTTCTTCGGCATAACCCTGCTCACATTTTCATTAATTCACATGATCCCCGGTGATCCAATTACAGTGATGGCTGGAGAACGCGGAGTAACCGATGCCCGCAGAGCCGAACTTGAAGCTCAACTGGGATTGGACCAACCATTGCCAATCCAATACCTGCACTATATTAAAGGTGTGTTGCAGGGCGATTTTGGTAAATCCCTGGTCACCAGAGAGCCCGTCCTCAGTGAATTCTTCACACTCTTTCCCGCTACCATGGAACTGGCATTCTGCGCTTCCATCATCGCCATTCTGATCGGTCTTCCCCTCGGTGTCATTGCCGCTGTGCGACGAGGATCGATATTCGATCATAGCGTGATGACGGTATCTCTGGCCGGCTATTCAATGCCGATTTTCTGGTGGGGACTATTACTGATTATTCTGTTCTCTGTCACTCTGGGCTGGACACCGGTATCTGGGCGGATATCCGCCACCATGTGGATAGACGAGAATACCGGCTTTATGCTGATAGACACACTCATGTCCGATGAGGAGGGAGCCTTTATATCCGCTCTGTCACATCTGATCCTGCCTTCAGTTGTTCTGGCAACAATTCCCATGGCAGTTATTGCCAGAATGACGCGCTCCTCTATGTTGGAAGTACTGGGAGAGGATTATATTCGTACTGCACGAGCCAAAGGCCTGAGTCGCTGGAAAGTCATTGCCAAACATGCACTGCGCAATGCTTTGATTCCAGTGATTACCGTCATCGGTCTGCAGGTAGGTATTTTATTGTCCGGAGCCATTCTGACGGAGTCTATTTTCGCCTGGCCGGGAGTTGGCCGCTGGTTGCTCGAATCCATCCACCGCCGTGACTATCAGGTGGTTCAGGGCGGCATTCTGATAGTTGCCACGATTATTATTGTAATAAATCTATTGGTTGATGTGATGTACGGGATTGTCAATCCCCGCATCCGTCATGCCCGTGGTTAAGGAGTATTCTGATGACCGTTCAAACCAATCAGAACCCGCCGTCTCCGTTGATGGAATTCTGGTTATATTTCAGTGCTAACCGCGGTGCCTTACTGGGGTTTGTGTATATTCTGTTTATTCTGTTTCTGGTGGTGTTTGCAGATGTAGTCAGCCCTCACGCCGCTCACGAACAGTTTCGAGATTCACTGCTGCTACCGCCAGCCTGGGCTGATGGAGGTAGTTGGCGGTTTGTTCTGGGGACGGATGATATTGGTAGAGACATTCTGTCGCGGCTGATACATGGTTCCAGACTATCCATGCTGGCAGGGGCGCTGGTCGTCACCCTGTCTTTGTGCATCGGTATCATTCTCGGCCTGCTGGCAGGATATTTCCGGGGCTTCGTCGACACGTTCATCATGCGTGTAGCTGATATCATGTTATCGATTCCCAGTCTGTTACTGGCTATCGCAGTGGTGGCAATACTGGGCCCAAGTCTGGTGAACGCCAGCATCGCCATTGTCATCGTTTCAATGCCCCATTACATCCGCCTGACCCGTGCATCCACCATCAGTGAGATGAGCAAGGATTATGTGATTTCATCACGGGTGGCCGGGGCCGGAGCGCTGCGCATGATGTTCATCAATATTCTGCCAAACTGTCTGGCTCCTTTGATTGTGCAGGCCACCCTGGGGTTTTCCAACGCCATCCTCGATATGGCCGCGCTCGGCTTTGTCGGGTTGGGTGCCCAGCCACCACTGCCTGAGTGGGGATCAATGCTGGCGGATGCACGCCAGTTCGTCCAGAGCGCCTGGTGGGTAGTTACCTTTCCAGGTCTGATGATCCTGAGTACGGTATTGGCATTTAATCTGATGGGTGACGGTCTGCGTGACGCCCTTGATCCAAAACTCAAGCAATGAAGGTTTAGCAAACGTGAGTCTATTAACAGTCAGGGATCTGGCCGTCGAATTCGGATCCCACGAGACACCGTTTCGAGCGGTGGATCATATCAGTTTTAGTATCGAGGTCGGAGAAGTACTCGGTATTGTCGGTGAATCCGGCAGCGGTAAAAGTGTCAGTTCACTAGCCACCATGGGGTTAATCGATTTTCCTGGTCGGGTTTCTGCCACAGAACTGAAGTTCGCCGATATCGATCTGCTGACCATCAGTGAAAAACAACGCAGAAAAATTACTGGCGACGAAATAGCCATGATTTTTCAGGAACCGATGTCCAGCCTCAATCCTTGTTTCACCGTTGGTGATCAAATCACTGAAACCCTGAAAATCCATCAGGGCGGGTCTCGCAGAGAACGTCGGGAAAAAGCCATCAACCTGCTACGCCAGGTTGGTATACCTGCACCAGAAAGTCGTATGAAAGCATATCCGCATCAATTATCCGGCGGCATGAGCCAACGGGTTATGATCGCCATGGCCATTGCCTGTGATCCAAAACTACTGATTGCAGACGAACCAACCACGGCGCTTGATGTCACCATTCAGGCACAGATTATTGATTTATTGTTGGAGTTGCAGCGGGAAAAGAACATGGGACTGATTCTGATCACCCATGATCTTGCTCTGGTCGCTGAAGCCGCGGATCGCGTGGCCGTCATGTATGCCGGACAAATCGTCGAACTGGCCTCCGCCGAACAAATCTTCAATCATCCACAGCATCCCTACACGCAGGCATTGCTCAATTCATTGCCGGAATCATCACTGGGTGAGAAACGCTTGCGGGCACTGCCAGGCGTAGTGCCCGGCGCTCATGACCGCCCTCAGGGCTGCCTGTTGAATCCCCGCTGTCGTCATGCGACCGATCAATGCCGACACCAGCAACCCGCCATGGTGGGCTCAGCTGAGCATCAAGTTAAATGTTTTTATCCGGGAGGGTCTGCAGCATGACCACCGTAATGCGCGCGGAAGCACTCAAAAAACACTACCAGGTTGATCAGGGCTTCAGGCAACCCCAAGCCATAGTCAAAGCCCTAGATGGTGTCAGCTTTGACCTCCAGATAGGAAAAACTCTTGCTGTCGTTGGTGAATCAGGCTGTGGTAAATCGACGCTGGCAAAACTGTTGACCTCAATCGAAACACCAACGGCAGGGACCCTGGAGTTCGATGGCAAAAACCTGTTGGAAAACGTCAGCAAAGCAGCCGCCAAAGAACGTCGACAGAAAATTCAGATCATCTTTCAAAACCCTTATGGCTCGCTCAATCCACGGAAAAAAATCGGCTATATACTGGAAGAACCGCTGATCATCAATACGGATATGAGCAAGGCAGACCGGCGCGCACGAGCGTTGGATATGCTGCAAAAAGTGGGACTGCGGCCGGAACACTACAATCGCTATCCGCACATGTTTTCCGGCGGGCAGCGCCAGCGCATTGCGATAGCCCGCGGACTTATGATGAACCCGCAAATTCTCATCGCCGACGAGCCGGTCTCGGCACTGGATGTTTCGGTTCAGGCTCAGGTACTGAACCTGATGATGGATCTGCAACAGGAGCTGAATCTGGCGTATGTGTTTATCAGTCACGACCTGTCTATCGTTGAACATATTGCTGATACGGTCATGGTGATGTATCTCGGCAAGGTGGTCGAATACGGCAACAAACAGGACATTTTTGCCAACCCAAGACACCCCTATACCCGGGCATTGCTGTCCTCAACACCAAGGATCAAAAAAGAGCACCGTATCGAACGCATTCGTCTCACGGGAGAATTACCATCTCCACTGAATCCCCCATCGGGATGCAGCTTTCATGGCCGCTGTCAGTATGCCAATGAAACCTGTAAGACCAAAGTGCCAGAGCTGATCATGCATGATCAGAGTCAAATCGCCTGTCATGCCGTAGAGGAAGGACGGATTTAACCCGTCTTCATCATTTCCTGCCATTAATTCGCTTGCTTCCAATCGCGAATTAATGGCATTTCACTATGACTCTTTCATCAGATAAAGGTTCACAGTGAAGCGGCCTGCCTGGGTATCAAACTTCAAGCAAGTAGTACCGTCATTCGTCAGTTTTGCAGCACCATCTTTCAAGCTCTGAAAGGTAACCTGCTTTTTAGTATGCAGCTGTTCATTATTCTCACCAACAATTTCTATTTTCCATTTTCCTTCGCTTGAGCCGCGATAACGATCAAATCCCGGAAAAGCACTTTGCAAGGCTCTTTGCGCATAACTTAAACTCAGGTAAGGACCAACCGTATTCTCTTTCGTTTGCAGGACAACTTCATCACCATGTTTAATGACTGTACCAATCTTTGCGCCATCGTTACTGGCAGAATAGATGACATAAGCCTGAGCATGGTTAGCCTCGGCGGCGAGTCTTGGGTAGTAGTAGTTGACAGCATCACTTACCACGGTATTGGAATTAGTCACATAAAAGTCGTTTATTTTCAGGGTGATCAGATCGCCATACTTTATCGCGGTTTCGGCATATTCAACCTGTTGAACCGGTCGGAGTGCCATATCCACCTGGTCTGAGTTCATAGCATCCAACACTCGGGTATTGATTGCTTTTTCGGAGTCATCGAGGTACAACTCATCCAGTTCGTTGACCAGATTAAAAATGGGATTCATCGACTTTGATAATGATCGATTTCGGCAAATACGCACCCGACCTTCCTGCTGGTATCTTAAAAACAGGTAATTGATTCTGAACAATGCTTTGGCAGCAATGTTCCAGTTAACGAAGTCATACTTGATCAAAGTACCCTTTTCCATTGGATTGTTTTCATTATATCCTCCTTTTTTATACTCAGTTCGTAACTTACTCGCCCATCCTTCTTTCGCTTTGTTATATCCCGGTACATCGCGATACTTGTCATTTTCAGTATTGCAAAGCCCTGCCAGGCATTCCCCCCATCGCTGTTCAGATGTTAAGAACCAGATACTACCTTCAATACAAAGCCCTTTATCATAGACAAGCGTATCATTTCGGTCTTTTATCGAAGGAGCAATGAGTTTTTTGACAGCATCCAGTATGGTGTTAAGACTTTGCGGCCTGCCATTACAATCTGAAACTTCCAGGTCCCAGCTAAATTCAACATTATTCTTAATACAATACAGAGCAATCACCATTTTTTTAAATGCCTGCAGATAGGTTGTCGGATTATTACGTGTGATCGCTTTTGCCGTTTTAATCTGCCAGTCAGGTCGATACATAAATGCAACGGTCGATACATCAGGAATATGCCCCATTTGACCATGTCCCAGGGAGGTGAAGCTGCTGTTAACGGTAGAATAAACCGTCAATGGATCCCAACTCACCACATTTTTTGGCCAGACAATATCCCGATAGGTGTTTTCCTTGGGGTTCCACTGGTCGTTTTCCCACTCACCATATATTGTGAACTTTCCAGGATCACTGCTGATTGAGTTATACACACCGTTCAAACGAGTTGAAAACGTTCCGGCAAAGTCCTGATGAGCGTAAGTATCTGCAAATACATGCATGCAGCAACCGGCAAGATTAAGTGCGGATTTCTGACTGTCGGCATTATTGGCAATTTCGTTATCTAAACAACGGCTGACAATTTTTCGGGTTTCATTCACCATATTCTGTGCAGCATCGCTGTTTGGTCTAGTCAACAGGCCATCGCCAGTATCACAATCAACCCTGATGTCCTTTTGGGACTCTTCCTGGGAAGAATTAAGATAATCCGGATTCCTAAGCTGCAGGCCGTCACTTATCGATTTTTGATGCGGATAATTACCTGGTAGAAAATGAAATGGTTCCCAGATCTGCCGGGTTTCATCATAATTGGATGTTGGTGCCCAACTGGTCATTCCATATACCGATGTAACCATGGGCCTGAAGACCTTATTGCTTCCATTTGATTTGAAAATATATTCATCCTGTTGACTGATCTTAAAAGCGTTAGTCGTATAGGTTGCTTTTTCAGTACAGTCGTCGATGTATTGAGCAGAGGTCGCAATGGCCCTGGCTTGTTTGTTATTATACCCTGCCGTCCAGGCGGCCAAATAAGTGCCATAATAGTGAAAGTCTCTATCCATTCCGTCTCCCCCAAATACAATTCAATGTTGTAATTCTTCGATTGGAATCAGCAACAAGAATGCCAGGCATAAAAACAACTGATTTCACAGAAGTCATGTATAGACAAGAGAACTGACGATGGCCGATTTGGTAAACCTCCATAACACAACTGGCCATTCTCGACCGGTTTGAGACCCACAAAATAGATTTAGCGGTGTTTTTCATGACCTTATTCTGTGGCACATGAATTGCCACCTTAAAAACATCGTTATTCAGATATTTTTACAGACACTGAAAACAACGATAGTTCTCAGGAACTTCCAATAGTTCCTTATATTGAATTAAGACGCCTATGAAAAATGCAAAATCGGTTATCGATAAATTCGGGCACATTCACATGACAGCGAATCGCTATTTCCAAGCAACCGGAACACTTTTTTTATTTTTCTAAAAGAAGAACAGATTATCTGATTAAGGAGTCTTGATGCCTGAGGTAAATGACTACAAACTAGAGAAACTTTTTCAGGCTATTTCAGAAAATGTGTCTAGAGACCAGCGTGAGACACTGTCAGACTGGAAACGAAAATTTTATCGCTATAAAACCTCTTACTGGAATTTTGAAAACATCGGCACTTGTAAATATCAGCAGGAATTTACTGCCAATGCAGAAGCGCTAATAGCAGCACAGGCAAACATAGACACCCTGCTATCTGATATTTATATGGCAATTAAAGATCCGCAGGAAGCATCGCATCAATGGGACCGTGGCAGAGAAAAACTCAAACGCCAGAATCAACAAAATGCCTTATCAGAACTGACTAAGGAGATTAACGCAATATACCAGGATGTTCGCTCCACCCTCGCCAGATACATGAAACATGAAACTGAGGAACCAACCATGCCCCAACCAAACAAAAATAACAGTACTGATACAGAACCAGATGCAGGTTCATTTGATAAACTCCAGGTTCAAGCACTATACGAAGAGTGCCAAAATCTGAAAGCTGAAAACCTAAAACTCGAACAACGGCTGCAATACTATAACGACACTTCGTCCCATCAGACTGAACCCCGCCAGATTGAACCCGTGCAATCAAAAGATACGCCAAACCTGGAGACAAATGTTTCTTCAATCACAGAGCATAGACTGTTTTATTTTCAAACTTCTCAAGACGAAGATACCTGAATCTATATACCTCCTGATAAAAGCTTCGTCATTGGCTGAAATATTTGACGCAATAGCAGTATTTCAAATGAGTTTTATAAGTTAAGGCTGATCCATCACATAACGACACAAAAGCGTTCTGTACATTTGTCGACGCTAGCCACATGTTCACCGACAACTCTGCCTATCTGGACTCGCATCATGCATGCCGGCTCTAAACTCTTTGTCTATGCAATACTTTTTTTCAACAGCTTCAAAGGTTAATTTACAGATAGGCACCGCCACAAAGTAAAATGTTTTCATGAGTACGGGAGAACACCGTATTCAGAACCACACAGTTTATAGATCATAAATAAGGATTCGAGAGAGTTCCGCCTTCGGACTGAGCTGACGAGTTATTCGCAGCAAAGATGTTTTTTAGAGATACTCAGATATCAATGTTTTTTTCATCAACTCATTGCATTTAACCCCCATATACATACCGGCACATCACGTAATTGTTTTTGAGAACACCCCTTCGAGGCACTGAATGATAGAGAGACTGGAAATACATCATCTTAAAGCACTGGCAGCCTTGTATCAGTTTGGGAATATTTCACCTGCCGCAGAATCGTTAGGGGTTTCCCAACAGGCCATCAGTCTCAAACTTAAAACCATCAGGGACATCCTGGGAGATCCTTTGTTTGTGCGAACCGGCCATGGCATGGCCCCGACACCCTATGCCAAGCTGATAGAACCATTTATTTATAAAGCACTGACTGCCTTTAATGAAATTCCACGATCTGATGCAATCGATCCCAAAAAACTGGAACGGACCTTAACCATTTCAGCCACAGACTACACCCAGGAAATTATTATTGCTCCGTTACTCGAAAAACTACGGAAATTTGCCCCCAAAACCAACGCTATCGTAACCAATATCGAAGCGGCCAATCTGATCAGCAAAGTCCATCAGGGTGAGATTGATGTGGTATTTACCAGTCATGGTTACCTACCGGCAGGCTTGATCTCCGAACCGTTATTCACCGAAAAGTACTTGTGCGTTACCTCAAACAAGTCACTCAGCCTTGAGCAGATGGTCACACTGGAGCAACTGATTCAGCATGATTTCGTCATTACATCACCAGGAGTGGGGAGTTTTATCGGATCAGCCGACGACTGGTTTCAACGCCAAGGCTGTCATCGCAATGTGGTGCTGTCAGTTCCCTCTTTTCATATTGCGAAACAAGCATTAAGGCATTCAGACATGGCAGGTTTTATACCTTCTCGCCTGCTTCCTTGTGAGGGATTGTTCGAGATACCCCTTAACAAATATCCACCGGGATTTGAGGTCGTCATGGCTTATCATCCAAGCAGTAGTCTGGACCCATTGATCACCTGGCTGCGACACACGCTCTCGACAGATTTATCAGACAACTGATCATGTTTGCTTGTATCTGATACAAGCAGAGCTTCATCGATAACGGTTGCAACAGCCACTACTCTTTGACACCCGTAAACATGTCAACTCGAACGAGGTTTTTATGAGTATTAGCAAGATCAATCCCACCGGTTTATATGATGGTGCGGCAACAGGTATGTCACAGGCAACGGTTGATACAGAGCTTGGGCTGGTCTTTATATCCGGCCAGGTAGACTGGAATATGGAGCATGCCGTGAAGCACCAGGACATTGCCTCCCAAACCAAAAGTGCCATAAAAAACCTGGTCACCGTCTTGGAAGAATCGCATTCATCTGTAGAAAACCTGCTACAGCTGCGTGTTTATGTCAGAGGAGAGGTGGCCGACCATATGGACCACATTGTACCGATTATCACTGAACAACTTGGAAAATCCCGACCCGCACTGACCGGTGTAGGAGTTGCCTCTCTGGCATCACCGGATATTTTGATAGAAATAGAGGCTATCGCCAAAGTCGCCAGAGCAATATGAATCTCTCTCAGTCAGCAGAAATACTCGGCTGTGCCCGTTCGATCACATAGGCACAATCACTGCCTGGCGGCAATGTGCCATACATAGAACCAGGATTAAGCGCCAGACGACTGCGAACAAACAAGTCAGCTACCCGTCCATCGCCGTGCTCGATCAGCATGGCTGCCTGCCAGGCCAGTGCCAGACTCTCAACCAGAGTTCGGGCCTGATATTCGAGATTATCCGGACTGGAGGCTAGCGGTTTGATCACCCGATCAATCAGTAGCCGCAACTCATTGGCAGCCTGTGCTGCCGGTTCAAGCTGTTGTAACAGCCCCTCAAAACAAGCCGGGTCCTTCTTGATGACCCGGACCACATCCAGACACTGAATATTGCCGGAGCCCTCCCAGATGGCATTGACCGGAGCATCCCGGTACAACCGCGCCAGCACGTTGTCCTCAATCATCGCCACCGCCCCAATCGACTCCATCGCTTCATAACTGTGCTGAACCGTGCGCTTACAGATCCAGTATTTCCCAACAGCAGTACCGATCCGTACCAATGCTCGCTCACACTCATCATCTGCGTGATCCAGTGCATGGGCAATGCGTAAGGAGATGGCCAGCGCGGCTTCGGCTTCCAAAGCCAGATCCGCCAGCACATTCTGCATCAGTGGCTGTTGATGTAATGGTTTGCCGAAAGCAGCGCGACCTGCGGTATGATGCAAGGCCTGGGCAACTGCCAGCCGCATTTGTGCCGACGACCCGACCATACAATCAAACCGGGTCATGGCCACCATTTCCAAAATGGTATTAATGCCTCGACCTTCCGGGCCAATCATCCAGGCAAATGCATCTCGATACTCCATTTCCGAGGATGCATTGGAAACATTACCCACTTTGTTTTTGAGTCTCTGTATATAAAAACTGTTTTTGCTGCCATCGGGCTTCCAACGCGGCAAGAGAAAACAACTGAGGCCACTATCGCTATACGCCAACATCAGAAACGCATCGCACATAGGTGCGGAACAAAACCACTTATGACCGGTTATCAGATATTCCTGCCCCGGTCCTGGCACCCCCAACGGTCGCGCCAGCGTAGTATTGGCACGGACATCAGAGCCCCCCTGCTTTTCGGTCATGGCCATGCCGATTGTCACACCGTTCTTCTGATAAAACGGGATATTTCGGGGATCATAAGTGTTGGTAGTGATTCTGGGAATCCAGTCACCAGCAATATCCGGCTGCTGCCGCAAAGCCGGAACGGATGCAAATGTCATCGTCAACGGACAGCCCGAACCAGCATCAGCCTGAGTATGAAGATACTCGACGGCCGCCCGGACCACATGAGCTCCAGGTTTCGAGTTCACCCAGGGCAGCGCATGATGACCAGCCTCAATCGCCGCTTGCATCAGCTGATGATAAGCCGGGTGATACTCCACCATATCAATACGGTGACCAAAACGATCATGACTGTGGAACTCAGGCTTATATTTGTTGGCTTGAAATCCGGCATCCAGCAGATCATGGCCAACCCGATGACCGTACTGAGTCAGCGCTTCCTCACCCCAGCTCCCGCCAAATACCAGAAGCCAATGATGCAGCACCCGGTCACTGGTATAGGCATTATAATTTTCCAAAGGCTCTGGTTGATTGAAAACATCGTGGGTTTCGGTGGCCATATCAATGCTCCTCCCCTGTCATGGTGGTTGGCATATAGACAGATATATGAGCCGATCATGTTAACCAGATCAACCCTCTATCCGCCATAGAAGGCTTCCCTGAAAGCAGCAATACTGTGTAGGATAAAAAAGTCAGGTACAGCTATTTGCCGTGAAACAGAAGAGGCGCATGCGCGCCTCTGATTCAGGTTCAAAATTCGTCTTCGTCGATCTCCATCAATACCGCGCTGCCTGCTTTGATCTTGCCAAAGTAGGCACTGGTTTCCGGCAACAGTTTCTGAATGAAGAAACGAGCCGTTTTCAGTTTCGCACGATAGAAAGCATCATCTTTACCCATGGCCTGCTCGGCCATGCGGGTCCAAACGTATCCCAGAGACACCAACCCGAACAGATTTAGATAATCACAACCGGCTGCACCAATCTCATTCAGGTCTTTCTGACTGGCAGAAATCACTTGCTCAGTCGCCTGCCGGAGCAGATCCAGACTGCTGCGCAATGCTTCTGTAAATGGCTGTAACTCCGGCGACTTGAGGCCATTCAGATATTGATCTATCTCCTCAACATATATATTCAGCCATTCACCGCCATTGGCCACGACTTTACGACCCATAAGATCCAGCGCCTGAATCCCGTTGGTACCTTCATAGATCTGGGTAATACGGGCATCACGAACATACTGCTCCATACCCCATTCACGAATATATCCATGACCGCCAAATACCTGTTGCCCCAGCACACAGACATCAAAGCCACGATCAGTGAAATACGCCTTGGCCACTGGAGTCAGCAGCGCAACCAGGGCATCGGCACGGGCGCGGGTCGCAGCATCGGAATGGTTCTTGGCGACATCCAGTTGCATACCCACATATGCGGCAAACGCTCTGGCGCCTTCGTTATAAGCTTTCTGAGTCAGTAACATCCGTCGTACATCCGGATGCACCAGTATCGGATCGGCACTTTTCTCCGGCTGGCGAGGGCCGTTCGTAGCTCGCCCCTGAATACGGTCTTTGGCATATGCCAGAGCCTGTTGATAAGACGCTTCACCCAGACCGATTCCCTGAATACCAACCGACAACCGCTCGTAATTCATCATGGTAAACATGGCCTGCAGACCACGATTCACTTCACCAACCAGGTAACCAACAGCACCATCAAAGTTCATCACGCAGGTGGCAGAGCCTTTGATCCCCATTTTGTGTTCGATGGAACCACAGCTGACGGCATTGCGGGCTCCCAGACTATCGTCATCATTAACCAAAAACTTTGGCACCAGGAACAATGAAATACCTTTAGTACCGGAAGGGGCATCAGGGAGCTTGGCGAGTACCAGATGGATGATATTTTCCGTCAGATCATGCTCACCACCGGTAATGAAAATTTTGGTGCCATTCAGATGGTAACTGCCATCGTCTTGCGGTTCTGCGCGGGTCTTGATAATACCGAGATCCGTTCCACAATGAGGCTCAGTCAAACACATGGAACCAGCCCAGGTACCGTCATACAATTTTGGCAGATACTGCTGTTTCAGTGCTTCGCTGGCATGATTATTCAGAGTCATACTGGCCCCGCTGGCCAGTGTGGTATAGAGACCAAACGAAGTGTTGGCGGAAAACAGCATTTCCTCAAACATCACCGTCAGCATCTTCGGCATTCCCTGACCGCCATATTCCGGACTGCCACCAAGACCGGTCCAGCCATTTTCGGCATACAACCGATAGGCTTCCTTAAATCCTTTGGGAGTGGTCACGACAGAGTCCTGCCAGTGACAGCCTTCCTCATCGCCATTACGATTCAGCGGTGCCAGTTCGTTCTCACATAACCGGGCACCTTCCTCCAGAATCGCACTGACCAGATCGGGTGTTACTTCCTGAGTATTCTCCATTGATGCCCACAACTCCGGTGCCTGCCACACTTCATTGAGGACAAATTGCATGTCACGAATAGGTGCTTTGAATTCAGCCATCATCATTACCTGTTTTATTGTTATTGCTCAGCGGGCTACTGAATAGAATGATCAGACAGTTGTGCCGGGCATACTGCCCGGCACGCGATGATCATAGAAACGCAAAATGTTCCGGATCCAGCGCCATCAGTGTCTCGGCACCATTGAGCATGGCCCCTTTATGCCCGTCGGCCCTCGGCAAAATCCGCTGGAAGTAAAATCTTGCGGTTGCCAGCTTGGCCTTATAAAAATCTTCATCTGACGTTCCTGCGACCAGGGATGCTTGCGCAGTCTTGGCCATAGCAGCCCAGAAATATGCCAGTGTGATATAGCCTGAGTACATCAGATAGTCGACAGATGCCGCCCCTACTTCTTCACGATCCTGCATGGCTTTCATGCCAATCTGCATGGTGACATCGCCCCAATCTTTATTGTAGGCCGCCAGTGGCTCAGCAAATTCCTTCATATCAGCATTATCTGCTTCGGCCTGACAGAATTTGTGAATGATTTTGGTGAAATGACGCAACAGCTCACCTTGACTCATGAGCACTTTTCGACCCAGCAGATCAAGCGACTGAATACCAGTCGTACCTTCGTAAATCGTGGCAATACGGGTATCGCGGACAATCTGTTCCATCCCCCATTCAGCAATATAGCCATGACCACCAAATACCTGCATACCCAGATTGGTTGCTTCATAACCCGTCTCAGTCAGAAAGGCTTTGGCAATTGGGGTCAACAGGCTCAGCAGGTCTTCCGCTTGTTTAATCTCAGCTTCGTCCTGACTGCGATGAATGGTGTCACCCAGCATCGAACAATAATAAATCATCGCCCGGCCGCCTTCGGCAATAGCTTTCTGAGTCATCAGCATACGGCGGACATCAGGGTGAACAATAATCGGATCGGCAGGTTTGTCCGGTGCTTTCGGCCCAGATAAAGACCGCATCGCCAGACGATCCTTGGCATAGGTCAACGCCCCCTGGAAAGACTGCTCGGCAGCAGCCACACCTTGCATGGCAGAGCCCAGACGCGCGAGGTTCATAAAGGTAAACATGCAGTTCAAACCTTTATTCGGCGGGCCAATCAAAAAACCTTTAGCGGCATCAAAGTTCAATACTGCAGTGGCATTACCGTGAATACCCATCTTGTGTTCAAGCGATCCACAGGTCACATTGCGAGTACCATCGGGCAGGAACTTCGGCACGATAAACAACGATATCCCCTTGGTGCCTTCAGGTGCGTCCGGCAGGCGCGCCAATACAATGTGAACAATGTTTTCGGCCATATCGTGCTCACCGGCGGAGATGAAAATCTTCGTACCGGTGATGGCGTAAGAGCCGTCGTCATTTGGCTCAGCCTTGCTTTTGAGGATACCCAGGTCGGATCCGCAATGCGGTTCTGTCAGACACATGGTGCCGGTCCATTCGCCACTGATCAGTTTGGTCAGGTAAGTCTCTTTCTGCTCATCAGTGCCAAACTTGTCGATAGTGTGTTTGGCACCGTGACTCAGACCGGGATACATCCCCCAAGCCCAGTTGGCGGTCGCTACAAACTCCGAAAATACGGTTGCAAGTGA
Source organism: Gynuella sp. (assembly GCF_050297175.1). Lineage (NCBI taxonomy): Bacteria > Pseudomonadati > Pseudomonadota > Gammaproteobacteria > Oceanospirillales > Saccharospirillaceae > Gynuella > Gynuella sp. The sequence continues at coordinate 88,607 of NZ_JBNKSF010000039.1, forward strand.
TTCGGGCAGCCCCTGACCTCCAAACTCTTCTGATGCGGAAAGACTCGGCCAGCCACCTTCCACATACTGTGCATAAGCTTCTTTAAAGCCGGGAGGAGTAGTGACTTCGCCATCCTTAAAAGTACATCCCTGATCACCGGCCTGATACAAAGGCGAAAGCACCTGCTCACAGAACTTGGCCCCTTCCGTCAGGATGGCATCGATCATGTCGCGGGTGGCATCGGATGCGCCCAGCTTTTCATAATGGGCTTCACCTTGGAGCAGCTCATACAGCACAAATTGAGTATCACGCATCGGTACTTTGTATTCTGGCATGGTGGTTTTCCTCGAATAATGGTTGGCGACTGAAGAATTCAAACAACTGTTTGAAACATATGTTTGTAATTGCCCTCCGTCAAGTAAAGTGTTTTTCCACTCAACAAAACAAAACACAAGTACGCCATCGGGTGAATAATCCAGGATGAAACTCTGTGATTACTGAATTTCAGGCAAGCGAAAAAATCGCTACAGCCCACGGGAGGAGCGGCCTGAATCACCCAAAAATTTCGAGTGTTGCGAAAAAGAGACAAATTAAGTTATTGATTTTTAAAGGTTTTCTTACAAAACCTCCTTACATGTCGCCAGCAACAGACAGATACTTGGAGTATTTTCGTCTGTCCGTGTCGAGCCATCTCAAAAAATAACCATAACCCATTGATTTATATAAATTTTTTAAAGATGGCACGGCGATTGATATACGTAGAGTGCTTGCTTAAAACGTCACGAAACTATTAAGCAAATTATAAATATAGAAATTACAACTCAACATATGAATACGGAGTAATACTCATGAAAAAAGTACTGTTATTGTCATCTTTAATGCTGGCCGCTACAACTTCATTCGCATTCGATCAAGTGGCTTCAGCCAATGTTACTTTCAAATCTATCGATATGAACGCTGACGGTTTTATTAGCTCAGAAGAAGCTGTTTCCTATGACGCGTTGGTAGGACAATTCAACAGCCTGGATACCGACCAAGACGGAATGTTGTCTGAAGACGAGTTCAGCCAGTTCGGTGAAACCACCAATTAATCAGTTTTAGTTTACAGGGCAGTCTGGCAAGGATAAGGCAACCCAAAGAAATCTTATGTACGCCTCATAATTTGGTAAGCCTTATCCGCCCTGTCATTGTTAAGATACCTTTGAAAAATCTTATTTTTTTTAAAGGTATCTTCCAAAGGAATATGAATATACGTTTTCAACCCTCATCGTTACGCCAACTGATTCTCATCGGTTTTTTTGTTTCACTGATCCCTCTGGCCGTGTTGCTCTGGCAAAGCACCAAGGTTCTGCGGCAGATCAGTCGCTCATCCATCGCCTATTCCCAACAATCCAGCGATCTGGTCCGTAATGCCGAAACCATGGACGATCTGCTGATTGATATCGAGCGCGCCATCAAACAATTCACCATTGTCAAAACCGACGCACTGGCAGAACTTGCAAATGCCCATCTGAAAAAATATCAGGATCTGCAACAACGGCTCTGTGCGGTATCCCCCCTGGACCTGACTGCGTTTTGCAGCACCCAGCAACAACAAATTGGCATGCTAACCAGTAATTTTACTGCCATGGACATCAAACAACTCGACCCTATCTTTAACCAGACCCGACAACAACAGCAACGACTGATGACATCGGTATGGTCTTATCTTGACCAGTCCATTGAGCAACAACGAGAGTATGTTGAGCAGCAGCAGCGACGCATGAATATACTGCTGGTCTCACTGGTACTGGCCACTTTTGCATTGATTGTCTTAATGAGTGGTCGCCTGGCAGCACCGGTGAAACTGCTGGAGGAAAAAATCAAGCTTATTGGAGCCGGCGAAAATGCTCACCATGATAAGAGTGAAAAGTTCGTCGGTCCGGAAGAGTTTCAACTGATTTATGAACGCCTGAACTGGCTGTCGGCGAGACTGGAACAATTGGAATCGCTGCGTCAGGCATTCCTGCGACACGCCGCCCATGAACTGAAGACACCACTCTCAAGCATTAAGGAAGGCTGTTCAATTCTATCTGAGCAACTGGCCGGTCCGTTAACCCAGCAACAAATCGAGGTCATCAAACTACTGGACGAAGGCGTCGACCGCTTACGGCACCTGACAGATCAGTTGCTCGACTACAACTATTTGTTGCAACAGACAGCGCCAACATTGGTATCTCTGAATCCGAATGACCTGATCCAGGAGTGCCTGTCCATTTACGATCTGGCTTTTCGCAAACGCCAGCAACAGGTTACCGTTGAATGTGACCTGTCAGATATATACTCCGACCACAAATTATTTACACGCATTCTCGACAATTTGTTGAGTAATGCTCAAGCCTATGGCGAACAGAATGGTAAAGTCCTGATTCGCTTAAGCAGACAAAACCGGGAGGCCATACTCATAGTAGCCAATACCGGTGAGAGAGTTCCGGCTGATCAGGGACCACTGCTGTTTAAACCGTTTCATCGGGGTGGAGCCGTCAGACAGGATGCCATCAAAGGTACTGGCTTGGGTCTCTCCATCGTCCATGACTGCGCCCGATTACTGGGCGGTAAAGCCGAGTTGCTGGAATCTGAGCAGTATCAGTTTGGTGTCATCATTTCGTTACCACAACTTTAAGGAAAACCGTGTGAGAAAAGTCTGGTATCTATTTGTTCTGGGGCTGTTATGTTCCTGTCAGCTGCAGGACCTGAAACCAATTCATCAGTCACCGACACAGACGGACGATGCCTCTGTGGCAAACTCATCCATCGCCGCGGATGGCGGTCGAACAGTGACGAACTGCGATGACGATCTGAACGATATCGATCTGTCGGCCAACCTCTGCAACACCATAGCCTGGCAGAACTATCTGGCGGAAATTCCCACTCTCAGCGAAGAACAGCGCATTCAACGCCTGGATACGTTGAATGCGTCATCCCCCGACGAACTCAAACGACTGCTGTTAAACACCGCTCCGACACTACCGTTGCAGCAGCGGATTGATAACCAGATTCTTTTATTCGACAAGGCATCCACCCTGCCCAATCCACTGGGCAACCTGATCTTTATGTATGCCTCACAAAACCAACGGCTAATCGAACAGGAACTCAAAACCCGTCAGTTGGTTACTCAAAACCAGCAACAGCAAAAACAGCTCAAACAACTGCAAAGCAAGCTGGTACAGACACAGAAAAAAATTGATGCACTGACAGAAATAGAACAACAACTCAATGATGTTGAATCCAATACGCAGGAGGGTACGGAAAGTGAGTAACCTGGCAGAAGATCTGATCCAACAACAACGCCCCAAAATATTGCTGGTGGATGATGACCCCAGCCTATTACGGCTGCTAACCATTCGTCTGGAAAGCGAAGGCTATGAAATTATCACCGCAGCAGATGCGGACGAAGCTGTTCGCAGTATCTCTAAACAGCAGTTTTCACTGGTACTGACCGACCTGCGCATGCCCGGTAAAGATGGCATGTATCTGCTTGATTATCTGGCCCGAAAAATACCGTCGCTACCGCTGATCATCATGACGGCTCATGGTTCTATCGCCGATGCCGTGGATGCTACGGAAAAAGGAGCACTCGGATTCATCACCAAACCGATTGATCATCAACAATTGCGTCAGGCTCTGCGAAAAGCATTGTTACAGAGCAACGGTACCGTCGAAGACAGCTGGCGCAGCGAAATCATTTCTCACAGCCCGCTGATGAAAGCAGTACTGGATCAGGCCTACCGGGTGGCACAGAAAGATGTCAGCGTACTGATCACCGGCGCCAGCGGTACTGGTAAAGAGTTGCTGGCCAGGGCAATTCATAAAGCCAGTCACCGGGCGGACAAACCATTCGTGGCCATTAACTGTGGTGCCCTGCCGGAACACTTGCTGGAATCAGAACTGTTTGGCCATACCAAAGGTGCTTTCACCGGAGCCGTCAGTGAAAATAAAGGCCTGTTCCGCGCAGCAGAAGGCGGAACCCTGTTTCTTGATGAAATTGGTGATATGCCTGCACCTCTGCAAGTCAAACTGCTACGGGTATTGCAGGAACGCATGGTGCGTCCGGTCGGTAGCAGCCAGAGCATTCCGGTGGACGTCAAAGTATTGTCCGCGACACACCGGGATCTGCTGGCCGCCATGAAAGACGGCAGCTTCCGTGAAGACCTCTACTATCGCCTGAATGTGGTCAATCTCAAACTACCCAGTCTGAAGGAACGGCCGGAAGATATTCCGCTACTGGTACGCCATATTCTGCTGAAAACAGCAGATAGACACGGCGTCAACGTGACCCGCTTTGCCGATGCTGCCATGTTGAAACTATGCGGTGCCAACTGGACCGGCAACATCCGCCAACTGGTTAACGTGGTGGAACAGTGCGTCGCCCTGACGCACACTCCGGTGGTCAGCGAATCACTAGTGGAACAGGCTCTACTGCAAAACTCCGGGCATTGGCCCGCACTGTCAGAAGCCAGAGATGAATTTGAGCGCCAGTATATTGTTCGGGTATTGAAAATGACCGATGGGATCGTCTCCAGAGCTGCAGAACTGGCAGGCCGGAACCGTACGGATTTCTATAAACTGATGAAGAAGCATGAGCTCAGCAGCGACGATTTTAAAACGGTAAAACATTGATGTCGGAGAATCCCTCCGATAATCCGGGAGCCATATCTGTGCGGCTCCATCACAAAAGCATGGGACACCCCTGCGGTACAGAACGCCCTGATCGAATTGCCGACTAACCGCTGGCCTTAACAATCAGAACAGAGCAGGCAGCCTGAACCGCCACTTTCGCGGTAATCGTGCCAAAACCCGGGTTACCCAGCATATTGGTGGTTTGTTTGTGATTGGCAATAATGATCAGGTCGCACGCTTTTGCCTTGGCAAACTTCAGGATCTCCTCACTGGCATTCCCCAGGAGAACATGCAGAGATACCCGCTCATCCACCCCCATATGCTGTTCAGCGAAAGCCATCAACTTTTCTTCAAACTGCTCGAATTCCGACGACGCTGATGACACCCCATTTAATACGCTCACCAGATATATTTCCGCATCTTCAGCCCTGGCCAAGGCCAACGCCGTTTTGGCAATTTCCGGAGAATAACCATTCTCCTTGAGATCAACAGGAGCTAGAACTTTCTTATACATAATTGCACCATCCTGCTAAATAGCGGTTTTATAAGCATAGTTATGATCGTACATTTCTCAATGTCAGCCTCGACTAAAAAAGCACCAACCATTTGTCGATTTTTTTTACAAAACATCAGTGAGAACTTAATCACACAATGAAACACTGATCACAGCAACCAATGACAAACAAAAAAATACACGCTCTCTCAATTTCTTAATTTTTACCAAAATTCCCTCAAAGCTTGCCAATCAACTGGCCTCTGAGGTCTTTTTCTTCCTTATTGTTAATTTTTGTATATACGTAAAACAGCTCATCCAAAAAAATGACACAAATCGGTCTCATTTTTGCTTTGGAGCCCTAATCGACTGATCTATAAAGCAATCTGTCAATAGACTTTATGAATGAGAAGTGTGAAATACATTCTCAAATATTAAAAAAGGAGATGTAAAGTGCGCCAATTTTTCGGCTTTTGTGTGCTGTTATGCCTGACCATATACACACCTGCCGCAGTTACGGATATTGCGTTCAGCCAGGACTCCGATAACAGCAGTGCCACCGAAGTTCTGGAGCTTCATACGCCCAGAACCTGGAGCAATGTTGCACTGACCAGCGAAGGCGTCGCCGTCGATGTTCAAGTGGAACTCATGAACACATTCCCAGGAACCGTTGAGACGGGAATATCCGGTGACGATCTGGTGGTTTATCTCAATCGCAATCTCACAAATTGCGTTGTCTGTCAGGATAACTACGAAGCCCAAATCCGCTATAGCTTTGTGAACCACGACGACCAGACTCCGGTTACGTTATCCAGCGTGCTCACGATCAAAGACATTGATGGCTGGAGTGACGGCGACTATGAAACCGTATTTTCGCCGTTGGAACATATTGCCAGCGCCAGCATCAACCTCGGTCACGATCTCGAAATCGTACCGGATCTCAGTTCAAAAAATATGGTTTTAAAGGGGCTTGGCGCTCATGATGTTACAGACCCTCAGGCAGCTGCTTCCATCGCTTTTTCGGAAACCTCCTCCTTTACTGTTTATTACACCCGTGCTCACAGTACAGATGCCAATGTCAGCAGCGCATTTTACATGGATGGTAATCTGACACCCGGTTTCTATACCCTTGAAGTGCCCTTCACCCATAAACCTTCTGCTCTGGGGTCAGTCGATATTGCTACCTACAACAGCAGCAGCGTACCCGTTTCCGGAACATCGGCTAGCGCCAAAGCAGACATTGCTGTTTATGTTGATGGAGTAGAAAGCTGCACCACCACCAGTAACAGTGAAGGCCACTGGAGCTGTGACCTATTGGGACTCAGCGATGGACAACACACCATTACGGTCTACGCAATCGCACCTGCACCTGTTGCACCTGGCTTTATTTATGAATACAGCGACTTCACCATTACCGCCGGTGACCAGGATGGCGATGGAACTCTGGACGGTAACGATGCGTTCCCAACCGACCCAACGGAAGATACCGATACTGACCACGATGGCATCGGCAATAATGCTGACAAAGACGACGATGGTGATGGTTACAGCGACAGCGACGAAACTGCTGCCGGCACCGATCCGTTGGATGCTTCAAGCGTACCAGCCGATCAGGACAATGACGGCGTGTCTGATGCCACTGATGATGACATTGACGGCGACGGCACTCTGAATGGCAACGACGCTTTTCCATCCGATCCAGCAGAAGATACCGATACTGACCACGATGGCATCGGCAACAATACCGATAATGACGACGACGGTGATGGCTACAGCGACAGCGACGAAACTGCCGCCGGCACCGACCCATTGGACGATTCAAGCGTACCGGCCGATCAAGACAATGACGGTATTTCTGACACCACCGATAATGACATCGATGGCGACGGCACCCTGAATGGCAACGATGCGTTTCCAACCGATCCAGCGGAAGATACCGATACCGACCACGATGGTATCGGCAACAATGCCGACAATGACGACGATAACGATGGCTACACCGACAGCGACGAAAATGCTGCCGGCACCGATCCACTGGATGCTTCAAGCGTACCGGCCGACCAGGATAACGATGGCGTTTCCGACGCCACCGACGATGACATTGACGGCGACGGCACCCTGAATGACGACGATGCCTTCCCAACCGACCCAGCGGAAGATACCGATACTGACCACGATGGTATCGGCAACCATGCCGACTCTGACGACGACAATGATGGCGTCCCTGACAACCTGGAATCCTCCATTGAAGACACCGATGGTGATGGCCTGGTGAATAGCCTGGATCCGGATTCAGACAATGACCGCATACCGGATCGACTTGAAAGTGGCTTTACCAGCACGGATAGCGACGGTGATGGCATTAACGACTCTTTGGATGTGGATATCACCGCTGGCGTGGATGCCGACAATGATGGCATCGACGATAACGTTGCCCTGAGAGACAGCGATGGTGACGGCGTTGCTGACCTGTTTGATCTGGACTCCGACAACGACGGCAGACCAGACTCACGTGAATCAGGGCTGGGTATCAGCGATGTTGATCATGATCAGATTCCAGACCAGGCTGATCCAGACTTTGTGGCCGGCGGTATTGATGCTGACAATGATGGCATTGAAGACAGCACATTGCTGACAGATACCGATCATGACGGTATTCCCGATTACCTGGATACTGACAGTGACAACGACGGTATTGCCGACAGCGCTGAAAACGGAGCGTCTGGTCTCGATAACGACGGTGACGGTATCGACGACGCTTTTGATATAGATTTTGTCCATGGCATTGACAGCAACATTACCGACAGCAACGGCGATGGTGTCGCAGATACCATGATTGCCATTGACTCTGATGCTAACAATACACTGGATACCCTGATCACCGACCTGGATACCGATAACGATGGCTTCCCCGATTACCAGGATCTGGACAGTGACAATGATGGAATTCCTGATGCCACCGAAGCCAACACCGATCAGGACCATGACGGCCTGGGCGATAATGACATTCTGGAAACCGATCCAGTCGATACAGACCAAGACGGCGTTCCGGACTTTCAGGACACAGACAGTGATGGCGATGGCATAACGGATATTAATGAGTCTGGTAACGGCGAACTTGACCAAAACGGCGATGGTCAGGTCGACAACACCACTGATTCTGATGGTGATGGTATTGCTGATGATGTTGATTTTAATGATGGCGCCTGGGGTACTGACAATGATACTGATGGTGATGGCATCGGCAACGACCAGGATCCTGACGATGATAATGACGGCCTGCCAGACGCCGATGAAGCTCCCGGAGATGCAGACGGCGACGGACTGGATAACTCCCAGGATCCCGACAGCGACAACGATGGCATTATTGACGGCGAAGACGACACACCTACAGAGGCCAACCCGACACCTGGTGCACCGGGAACCGGAAGCCCTGATAACGGTGACAACAGTGGCAGTGGCAGTGGCAGTGGCAGTGGCAGTGTGAATGTCTCCGTATCCAATGGCGGTTCAATGCCGATCTGGGCATTACTGATGTTGCCACTACTCGCGTGCCTGCGATCCAAAAAATAATTATCTTAATAAGCCCGGCTTCGGCTGGGCTTTTGTTTGTCAGGAATACATTGAATGCTCAAAAACACAACTCTGCTTTGCTGTGTCACTCTTTTATCTGGCTATGGGTTAGCTGCCGGGACAGAAAAGCCCACCGGGCTATACTTTGGAGGATCACTCGGCTGGTCCCATCTGGAGCCACAGCCTGATGATAATGCTCCCTATAACGTCTCCGACAAGAACGGTTTTACCTTCCGCCTTCATGGCGGTTATCTGTTAACCCCAAAACTATCTGGTGAACTGTCGTTTGCATCACTGGGAACAACAGGTATTGCAAAAGACAGTGATCCGGACAAAACCATTACAGATATCAATTATTACGCCACCAGCGCAGCGGTCCTCTACCGTCTTTGGGACTATGACCATCCTTACAACCTGTTTGCCAAAGGCGAATTATCTACCTTCTCAACTGACAGTAGCGGAGAAGATATCCCGATCAATAACGACAACACCATACTGCTCGGGTTTGGATTTGGTGCTTCTTATCGTCTCAACCAGCAATTCAATCTACGAGCGGATTTTGACAGCTACTCCGCCGATGCAAAGTCACTGACATTGGGCATTGAATGGCAGCCTGCAAAACGGGAAATGCCTGCCGACGCTGACCACGATGGAGTCATTGATGAACTCGATCACTGTCCTGACAGCAAACCAGGTGCGACCGTAGACAGCATGGGCTGCGAAGTTGCCAAAGACAGCGATGGTGATGGCGTATCAGATGCCATTGACCAGTGTCCTGCCACACCAACAGATCTTAAGGTCGACAGCACAGGCTGCGCGCTTGACAGCGACCAGGATGGTTACCCCGATTACCAGGACCAATGCCCCCATTCCACAGTGGGTGTGAAGGTTAACGACAAAGGTTGTGAAGCAGACAAAGACAGCGATGCCGATCGCGTGGCAGATTCTATGGATTTTTGTCCTGACACCCCTGCCGGCCTGGCGGTCAACCTGAATGGCTGTGAATTGGATGATGACATTGATGGTGTCGTCAATCGCCTGGATCAATGTCCAGATACGCCAGTGGAACAAAGCGTTAACGAAATCGGTTGTCCTCTGACTTATGAACAAACCGTTCAACAGAAAATTGCGATTATTGAACCGTCAAATATCCAGTTCGCTACTGACTCAGCGGAACTGACAGAAGATGCCCGCCGGGAATTACTGGTACTGGTTTCCATCATGAACAGTTATGACAATATCAGCATCGATATCAATGCTTACACTGATAATGTCGGACGCGAAAAATACAATCTGTCTCTGAGTCAGAAACGCGCAGACGGCGTCAAAGCCTACCTGGTTGAACAGGGTATCGCAGCGGAACGTCTGACCGCGGAAGGTTATGGTGAGGCGAGCCCTGTGGCTGATAACGCAACGGCTGAAGGACGATCACTGAACCGACGGGTCGAGTTTATAGTAAAAGGCATTAATTAATTAACCAACAGAACATCAGGGGCCAACGAAAAAGATAATGGTCCCTGATGTTCAAAAGCTTCCCTAGTCAGAGCATCAACATCAGGCAATGTCCGGATTAAGATCTGATATCAGGTTTTGAATTTTCTGATCTGTGCCAGCAAATCCTCAGAGATATTGGCAAGCTCTTCACTTGCAACCGCTATTTTTTCAGCACCATTAGAAGATTCAACCGCCGAGTTGTTGATGGACATAATGGAACGCTCAATTTCATGACAGACTTGGCTCTGTTCCTCAGAAGCCGTCGCTATCTGCGTATTCATATCACTCAATAAATTAATCGCTCTGGAGATTCCATCCAAAGTGGTACCTGCAAAAACAGCACTTTCTCCGGTTTTAGCCGCCCTTTGATTATTGGTTTCCATTGCCGAAGCGGCCATCCGGGTACCATTTTGAAGTTTTTCAATGGCATCTTTGACTTCAGAAGTCGAGTCCTGGGTTTTCTGAGCCAGGTCCCTGACCTCATCGGCAACCACTGCAAACCCACGCCCTTGATTTCCAGCTCGTGCAGCTTCTATCGCGGCATTCAATGCCAGTAGATTTGTCTGTTCGGCGATGCCCTGAATGACCGTAATGACAGAACCAATGTTGTCACTGAATTTATCAACCGCCAGAATTTGTTCCGTTACCCGATGAATCTCTTCAACCAATTCTTGTGTCGCCCGGGTTGCGGAGCGTACAGCTTCATTCCCCAGTTCAACCTGTTGTGACGTTTCAGATGTTTCGCGGTTTGCATTTTCAGCATTCGCAGCAATTTCTCTTGCGGTACTCAGCATCTCGGTCATGGCAGTCGTGACCTGTTGGATCTCATCACGTTGTTGCAAAACATTCGTTTTGGAGTGTTCACTGATATTGTTAAGTGCCACAGCGGAGGAAGAAAGCGTTTGTGCCGACTGGTTGATATTTTTCACCAGACTTCTGATTTTACCCAACATGGTTTCAAAACTATTGGCAATGGTCACCAGCTCATTTTTACCTTCAAGTCTCAGCTCAACCGACAGGTCTGAGTTTTCAGTAATCGTATTAATCGAATGACCAAGCTTATCCAGCGGTGACTTAATACTCAGGTACGTTATCACTCCAACCGCGCTGACAACAAAGAGAGTCACCAGGGCAATCAGAATAAATATCGACCGGCTGGCAAAGTAACTTTCATTGATCGCATCTTTTTCAGTTTGTGCCACAGAAATCTGCAAATCAATCAATTGATTAATGATATTACTGATAGGATCAATGCTGCGATATAACGGACCATCGTAGGCTCCCAGCTTAGCGGTCACATCCCCACGCATACCAGTACTTCGCAAAGCATTTTCAACCTCATCCAATGAGCGATTGGCAATCACAAACAGGTTTTCAGCCTGCTTGACCAGACGTACTTCCTCCTGAGTCAGCGACGTTGCTAAATATTGTTGCCATACCTGTGTAATTTCCTTTCGGGCTAACTGAATAGCCACCAAGGCATTACCTCCGGAAATAGAACCACTGTTAGCCTTATTGATACTGTCTATGACAGAAACAGCGTAGTCGTCGGCAATGACTTTTAACTGTTCCAACGGAACAATACGATCACGGTATATTCGATCAACCCCACGACTGGCTTCTTCTAACTGTCCCATTGCCACAAAAACAATAAGAGCAATTCCAATCACGGGAAAAACAGACATCGTAATCAGTTTTTGGCGAATGGATATCCTATCTAACATATTAAAATTCCCATGCTGTATATTTGTAGAGTGTGTTCGATTAATTGTGGTTATAAGTTATGAGTGACAAGAAACACGAACATCTGTTTTTGTTAATCTGACCAAAGCCAAAATACAAATGAATGGAGATTATTTTCCCTATCGCACTCTGCGCAGGAAATACATTAAGGAGCAGTTCAATAATACCGACAGATCAGGATCTGACGGCACTCACAATAAACAGATAGATTATTCAGGCGGGCTGGCAATGATGTGGCGACTCATAAATGACGCCAGTTATCACATTTAGCGCCAAAGTGTTTTCCATGCAGGTTTTATGATTGTTGTTTTCATCGAACAGCACAGGAATTTCAATAAACACATAGAAACCTTCCTGAATGATCAGTATTCCAATGACTCTCTGTCAGAACCTATAACTTTAACCCAATATACAATGTAAACCAGGGCCAAAGTTTTGTTCATTTAAAAAAAGAGACTTCGTTCACAGAGCTTCTTACAAAACAATGGGTAAAAACTCAACAGAAAGGATCACTTTTGCCGTTATTAAGAAAATCCAAATATTACAAAATTCCGGGCCATCATCGCTCCATCTTGAACATACGGTCTAACGAAAAAGTACCGGGGCCCATCACCAGAATGACCGCCAATATTGCCACCCACCAGGCAGCGGGATTCCACCAGTGAGCCCATTCAGGAAATACCGCCAGCTGGATAAATCCGACCATAAACAATAGACCCAGAGCCGCTACCCGGCTGAATAACCCTATTATTAACATAACCGGCAAAAGGACCTCCATGATTCCCGCCGTTACCGCCAGCGCCTTGATTACTCCGATTAACCAACTTCCCTCAGCATAATCCAAAGTTTGCGGGTCACACAGTAAAAGAGCCCCCGGACGAATCGGGTCTGGGCAAAAAAACTCATATAGGAATAGATCATATTTGTCCGCATTAAAATCAAACCAGCCATTCCATTTAGTCAGGCCGGATAATAAAAACACTCTTGCAACCAATAATCTCAACATCAGCAGCAAGACAGGAGTTAGCACCCGTTGAAGCTGACTTGAGACTGCTCGATAACCTGAACCTAATAGTTCCGTATTCATACTAATTCTCCATGTACATCAACAGCGCCTGTTCAATCGACAGTGAAAAAAATTCACTGACTTCAAATTCACTATCAACAGCCAAGGCTATTTCCGAAGCCCGATACAAATTTTTGCGGGTGTCCAGTTCATGCAAAAAAGACCATTGAGCGGATGTAATTGGCTGCACCCGGACACAGCCATCCCGTTTCCAAAGCAATACATGCTGCAGTTGAGGTTGCCATGAAGGGATTGCAGGACATTCCGCCTGCTTAAACGCCTGCCAGTACGGCAATACATCATATTGCAGCGTCAGCAACCGCACCGATGGTGCCAACCCGATAAGCAATTCGCCCAGGTCCTGTTGCTGTTTGACCAGTTCAGCGATCTGCTCAGTCGTTACAGCACCACCATCAGCTTCGTTCAGACATACCAGCCAAGCCAGATCCAAACGCGCCAGGTCTGCCAAATATACTGAAGAAGGAAGCATCTCGGAGATGAAATCGGCAAAATGGTGACCATACTCCACCAGTGTTCCATGCTCTGGTGGCCATTGCTCGACATAACGACGCGCAAGATTTTTAAATTCCATTTCACTGATCAATGTCTGAAGCACTGGAAAATTTGCCTTGAGAGCTCCGATACACGACTTATAAAAACCGTTTCGATACAGCTGCATGACTGTTCGAGCATTTTTATGACTATCCTGTGCAACGAATGCCATCAATGGGTCAGCATATCCGCGACTTAGATAATCCGAAAAAGCTAGGAGGTAGCGATCTGTTTGCTGCATGTGAAACCACTCTGGGTGAGTATCTGATCGAGCATGGTTTGCGCCTGATTACGCTCCTGCATCAAATCATCGTATACGGGAATATTGTCATCCCTCTCCAGCAAGACCGGAACATAACCGAAACGTTGCAAAGCAAATTGAAGTAGTGACCAGACGGCTTCACTGACCGTATCAGCATGGCTGTCAATCAATAGTTCATTTTTTAGCCCTGGATCTTCGCTGTAGCCGGCAATATGTATTTCCTCAACGAATGCTGGATCGATCTGACGCAGATAGTCTTCTGCTTTCTGACCACAGTTGTATTCACTGACATACAGGTTATTAACGTCAATCAATAAGCGACAACCAGTACGCCGGCAGACCTCCAACAGAAAATCGGGCTCATCCATTTCCGTCATCAACGAAACATAGTGACTGGGATTTTCAATCGCAATGTGACGGCCAATGGCATTTTGGTAAGCATCCACACCATCGCACAAAGCCTGCAACGCGTCTCGGGTTTTCGGCAGAGGTAATAACTCGGCAAAGTAATGGTCCTGATAACCGGACCAGGCTGCATGTTCAGATACCAGCTGTGGATTGAACGTTTTCACCAGTTCGGCGACTTTGCTCAAATGCTCCGCGGAACTGCGCATGGGGCTGCCGAGCGATCCACCTACACCATGAAAACTGAGGGGAAACTGTTCAGCCACACGTTGCAGATACTGCCTTCTCGGCCCGCCTTTAACAAAATAGTTTTCAGTATGGACCTCAAACCACAAGCCCTCTGCCTGACAGGCTAGCGCCTGTTCATAGTGCTCTGGCTTCAGGTTAATGCCAGCTCCCATAGTGACAGCAGCCGTTGCAGGAGAACATGGTGTTGAGGCCATAAAAAATACCTTTTAGCAGTACTGTACAATCACATTTCAACCAACGATCCCATACCCTTGGGAGTCATAATGTACTCACAACTACCTTTGGGAACATAGGTCCAGGCATTGCTTTGAAAATCAACGGTTGATGTTCCTTCACAACTGGTTCCTGCCCCGGCCTTACAATCGTTTTCACCAGCCAATGCCACACCAAAACATTTGTCTTTACGACCACTGACTTTTTCCCCGGCCTGCCACTCCTTAAACTGCATCTGAACATTTTCCGAAGCCTTAGGTGAAATGCTGAGTTCAGCATTAGGTTTTGCCTGGGCCATAGAACCAGCAACAGCTAGAGCCACACCTGCAATCAGTGCCTGATTGATATTCATGGAACTTTCCTCATTTGCTACGATGTAAAAATTACTTCGAAAACTTAGACTGGGGGACTGAAAAAAGGTTCCACAGATCAATCATTTTTTTTATGAGGACGATAACCGTGCCAGACCTGGCAGATGGAGTGGTGCTCTAAAGCTCATCAAGCTGTTCAATATTTTCAAGCAATCGTGTACGTAATGTTAGGGCCGGCACAGGGCAATGGTCATAACGACCAAACAGACGATAACGACGCCACGCCAACTGCTCATATAAGTAATCAGTCAACCCTCGTGGTAACCAGCGGAATCCTCTCAACCAGCGCCATGGACGGTCAAGATAACCGGCAATAGCAAACAACGCTGAGCTGCGGGTAAACACACCCGATTCTGTTATCACCATAATGGTATTGTTTTGCAGCAGATTAATGCCAAACCGCTGCTGCAGGTATTGTCCCAGCTCTGATTGCAGAGGAACGACCTTAAGCTGCTGACGCGAATCATGGCGATCAATAAAACGTACCGCGGCATGGCACAACACACAAACGCCGTCAAAGACAATCAGCGGATACGGCAGCGGTAAAATATTCTCCGAACAGCTGACCAACTACAATTGCTCCAGATATCGTTGCACCATTGCTTCCTGGCTTTCAGGTGGCTCACCATCCTTGAGCGGATCTTTCAGGATCTGTTCCATGGTTGAAACATTGCTGCGACTCATCTGACAGGCAGGCCCCCATAACGTTGACCACATCAGTGCTTTGCCCCAATGCATAAATACCTCCGTCACGTCGACCTCAATACAACGCATATCCGCGAACATCGCCAGATATTTCAGTACAGTGCCGACACCGGCTCCTCGCCTCACCCTGTTGATTCACAGTGGCGAACATGATGATGGAAGACTGCTCAATAAAACAGCGGGAATGGGTTTCAAGCGCCGGCAAGACCCTAACCCAACCACTGGCCGCCGGGTAACTCTCTCGCAACGGTTCCACACAGTTAAGTTTCATTGCAGCATCCTATATAGTGACTCCAGTTTAACATTAGCAGGATACACCTTATGCCAAAAGCACAACCGATTAGCATTCACGATGCTCTCGATAAACTGACTTTTTTCTCTGGTCGCACGCCATACTCCACCGATGAAGAAACAGCAGATGCCTTCAGCTGCCTGTCCGAGTTCCAGAATGGCGGTCTGTATGTTGGCCATTATCAGGGAAACAGCGAATGGGAACGTCATGGTTATGGTGATGAACTAGTGATGGTGATCGACGGCCAGACCACATTATTTATTTGGCAGGATGACCATGAAGCAGCTCATACCCTGACTGCAGGAAGCATGATCGTAGTTCCTCAGGGTCTCTGGCATCGTTTTGAAACCCCCGAAGAGGTTAAGATACTGACCCTCACCCCACAGCCGACCGATCATCAAACCGAACACCCGTAAGGGATCAGTCGAGTAATGAATCATAGAAAACCATTATTGACCGGCAGCAGATATACATTTGCGGTGGGTATGGTGCTCTACACCAGCCCGGCAATTTTTCATGTCGCGCGGTTTTACTTTCCTGCTATATTGCGCCGCCAATGATTTAGTTGATTGTTACCACCACAGCACCTTACCAGTACATCAGGGAATTCTTATGATTACTATTCCTCAACAAGTTATTGCCCACCGTGGTATTTCAGCCTCTGCACCGGAAAACACCCTCAGCGCATTTAAACTCGCCAAACAACATGGTATCAGGTGGGTGGAATTTGATGTTTCTTTGTGCCGCGACCAGCAGTGTGTGATTTTTCATGACGATGATCTGGACCGTTGCAGCAATTTAACCGGACCACTGGCCCTGCAGAATCTGGCAACGCTTAAACAGGGAGACTTTGGTAGCTGGTTTGCACCAGAATATGCCGGTGAAAACATCCTCGAACTCAAGGCACTGATCCACTGGTTACACACCCATGACATGTACTTTAACCTGGAAATCAAAGTTGCCCCCAACATAGCCTGGGAAGCACTGGTTGAAAGCATTGCAGCAACCCTGCCAGAGACCGCATGGCTGCGTGAACACTGTCTGGTCAGTTCGTTTCATCCAGCAGCATTGCTGGCATTTTCCCGATTACGCGAAGATGTGCCACTCGGCATACTGCTCGATGAACCGATCCATCATTGGCAAGACTGGGCCGAAGGTGTTAATGCCTCAACGGTGAATTGTAACTACGACCATCTTACCGATGCATTTGCCAATGAGGTCATTGATACCGGCTACCAGTTACTGGTTTACACAGTGAATACCCCCGAACAGTTCGAAACAGCCTTAAGACTGGGGGCAACTGCCGTTTTTTCGGACAATCCCGAGGAGCTGATGCAGTCATAGATATGTTTTAGGCAATTTGTCTCCTTCTCTGAGGAGGAGACCACTTTATAACTATTTGAACCACGTCTCATTTTATATAACCCGAATATCAGCAACCACCATTTTCATTGATTCAGGTCATCAGGTGGCGCAATCGTTGCTAAACCAATCCAGCTAATCAGAGTGGTGATTCACGAGGGTTTTGAAAATGACGGTCAGCAATGTTCTTCAGCATCCATCCAAGGTGGAAAATAAATCCACAAGTATTGGTTTTCTGCTACTGGAAAACTTCACTATGATCGCTCTGGCCTCTGCTCTCGAGCCTTTGCGAATGGCCAATCAGCTATCAGGCAAAGAGCTGTACAGCTGGCATCTTATCAGCAAAGACGGAGAACCAGTCCGCGCCAGCGACGGTATTTCCGTGACCCCCGATGCATCCATGCAGCAACATCCCTCTCTTGATATGTTGTTCGTTGCCGGAGGAGTGGACATTACCCGCAGCTACTCAAAACGGGAACTCAGCTGGCTACAAAGCCTCGACCGTAAACACGTTCAACTGGGCGGCATCTGTACCGGCGCATATGTGCTCGCGCATGCCCGGATGTTGGACGGCTATGATTGCAGTGCTCACTGGGAGTGCATCGGTACACTCAAAGAGATGTTTCCAAAAGTAAACTGTAACAACCGCTTATTCACCATCGACGGTAACAGAATAACCTGCTCCGGTGGAGCCGCTCCGATGGACATGATGCTTAACCTGATCAGTCGTCAACATGGACAGTCATTGACTAACGCCATTTCGGATATGTTTGTCTGCGACCGGGTACGCAGTCAGAATGACCTGCAGCGAGTGCCTTTAAGACACGTACTCAGCAGCGCCCAACCCAAGCTTTTGGAAATCGTCGAATTAATGGAAGCCAATATCGAGGAACCGATTGAACTGGATGACCTGGCCGCGTTCGTCGGAATATCCAGGCGGCAACTGGAACGACTGTTCCACCAATATCTCGACTGCACACCATCCCGTTACTATCTCAAATTACGACTGGATCGGGCCAGACAGCTATTAAAGCAAACAACCATGTCGATCATAGAGATCTCCGCTGCCTGCGGTTTTGTTTCTACGCCACACTTCAGCCGTTGTTATCGCAAACACATCGGTCTCTCCCCTCGCCAGGAAAGAGCTGGCATGTGGTTTGACCGACCAGATGATAAAATGCTCAACATTTCCACCGCCGAAGAGGTGATGGAAGCACTTTGCCCTGACAGGGTCGCGGATGCACTGGTAACGGCCAAATCAGAGCCCAGCTATGCATCTATTCGACTTCACAGCGCCTGAGGCAAGAGAACATTGACGGTTTTGGAAAGGCAGCTGTCGTTTATAACCTCCATTTGGTTATTTTGAGCCGATACACTCAAATGCACTTCTTTTCATATATGCGAGAGGTGCACCATGAGCATCGAAGCCGAACAAGTACACCAACAGTCCATAATTATTGACGGACTTATTATTGCCAAATGGAACCGTGAACTGTTTGAAGACATGCGCAAAGGCGGACTCACTGCCGCCAACTGCACAGTGTCCGTTTGGGAAGGATTCCAGAACACTGTCAACAACATCGTGGCCATGAACCAGCTGATCGAAGCCAACAGCGATCTGGTTAGCAAGGTAAAATGTACGGCAGATATTCACCAAGCCAAAAGTGATGGCAAGACCGGTATATTTCTGGGTTTTCAAAATGCACATGCCTTTGAAGATCAGATTGGCTACGTACAGGTCTTCAAGGACCTTGGCGTGGGCATTGTACAGATGTGCTACAACACTCAGAACCTGGTGGGTACCGGATGTTATGAGCGTGACGGAGGACTGTCTGGCTTTGGTCATGAAATCGTAGCCGAGATGAACCGGGTGGGAATAATGTGCGATCTGTCGCATGTCGGTTCAAAAACCTCACAGGAAGTCATCCTGGCATCCAAAAAACCGGTCTGTTATTCCCATTGCCTGCCTTCAGGATTGAAAGATCACCCTCGGAACAAATCCGATGAAGAATTAAAATTTATCGCAGATCATGGCGGCTTTATCGGCGTTACCATGTTTGCTCCATTTTTGAAAAACGGCATCAATTCTACGATCGATGATTATGTCGAAGCCATTGCATACATCGTTAATATTGCCGGTACCGATCAGGTGGGCATTGGCACTGACTTTACTCAGGGTCATGGGCAGGAGTTCTTTGAATGGCTCACCCATGATAAAGGTTACGCCAGACGCCTGACCAATTTTGGAAAAATTGTGAACCCTGAAGGTATCCGAACCGTGGGGGAATTCCCGAATCTAACAGAAGCGTTGTTGCGTAAAGGATTGTCTTCATCCGTGGTTGAAAAAATTATGGGGAAAAATTGGGTGAACGTACTCGCAGACGTTTGGGGCGAATAGTCGTCGTTACACACGAGTAAGATATTGAAATCGTTATTTCTTCAGGAGCAATTGAGAAAAGCCGGTGTCTGCCAACACACCGGCTTTTTTGGGTCACATTTTGTCTTTATACATGGGATCGTTCTGTAATCCGAACCCCATAGGATCCAATGCTCTTAAACCACGCGCCAATACTGCAGCATTCTCTTCGGCATCTGCACCAGTAAAACAAACATACAAACCGTGCAGCTTAAGACCGCCCATATTATATTTCACCTCACCTTTGCGGGGTTTTAAGTCTTTATCATTCGAGACCCAATACGACAGCACCCGCTTGTCGATGACCGCCAGATCCACTTTATGGCCAAGTAGATTTTTAATATTCTGAACATCATCCACAGATTCCAGCACAGGAATTTTTTTCTGCGCAACGGCATGATCAAAGTTTTCTTCGTTCACATAACCAGAAACAACTCCAACCTTGCTAGATGCAAGGTCTTTAAGTGTTGCTGACGGTTTTTCTTCCTCAGCTCTATGAGCAAAAACCACCATACTGGTGCCAATTGCGTCAGAGAAAACACAACGTTTCTCCAGATCGCTGGAATAATATTCCGGAAAATAACCGGCGACCTCACTATCATTCATTGCACGTGAAACAGCAGTTTCCCAAGGCTCGAACTCAATCTTCAGATTATATCCCTCGCGTTCAAAAGCCTGTTTGACAATAATACTGGTCATCCCACCACCACCGATTGAGGGCGATGTGAAAGGAGGCCAGTCCAATGAAGTAAGTACAATATCTTTTGCCGAAGAATAACAAGAGAGGAAAAGGACCACGCCTAAAAGTGAATATAAACACTGCTTTTTCATACTACCTACCCAAAAAAAACATGACTACACAGGTAAATCTCCAAAGACCTACCATCAACGCGCCGCATTCTATTGAACTGAAATAACAAGCTCAACCAAGCGGCCTGGACATTTCTACTCCTGGCGCTTTTGGTAACGCTGCTGTCGCGAATGGTGACACCGCCGTGATATTCGAATCGCTAGACTGCCAGCAGATACTTAATCATAAGAGAGATGCCACATGGCTGCACATGCACCGGAAGTACCTATCAGTGTAGACGATCAAACCGGAGTATGGACGACTGATTCTCTACCCATGCTTTATGTTCCTCGACATTTTTTTATAAATAACCATATGGCTATCGAAGCAGAGTTGGGCCCGGAGCGCTACGCAGAAATTTTGTATCAGGCCGGTTACAAATCAGCCCGGCACTGGTGCGAAAAAGAAGCAGAAGCACACGGCTTAGCCGGCGCAGAGGTATTTGAACATTATATGAAGAGAATCTCACAACGAGGCTGGGGGCTTTTCATCATTGAGGAACTGGATATTGCAAAGGGTCTTGCCAGAGTTCGTTTGGAGCACTCGGCATTTGTTTATCAGTATGGAAAAGTAAATCGTAAAGTTGATTATATGTTTACCGGATGGTTTGCCGGAGCAATGGACCAGATTGCTGAAACAGCAGGATACAAGCTTCGAACCCGAGCCATACAGTTGCAATCTGCTGCTGAGGATGGATGTGACTATGGCGTATTCGAAGTCAGGCCCGATTCAACCGATTAATTACAGTCCCCTCTGAAGCAATAAAGTTAAGACAGAAAATAAATATCCAAAGCGGGAACCTGAAGCCTTAGCCAGAGACTCCCAAAGTAAAAACACCGCATTTTTAGCCATTTTTAATGGCGTTAGCATGGAAAAAACGATGTCACAATACGATGCACTGTTTCAGCCACTAAAAATTAACCAGCTTACTATTCGCAACCGTATCGTCAGTACGGCACATGCCGAAGTGTATGCCACGGATGGTGGAATGACGACAGAGCGCTACATTGGCTACTACGAGGAAAAAGCCAAGGGCGGTTGTGGCTTATGTATTTGTGGTGGTTCGAGTCCGGTTTCCATAGACAGCCCGCAAGGCTGGTGGAGCTCCGTCAATGTTTCCACGGACCGCATTATTCCGCATTTTCAAAAGCTATCGGAAGCAGTGCACCGGCATGGCGGCAGAATCATGATTCAGATTACCCATATGGGTCGCAGATCCCGGTGGGATGGGGAGCACTGGCCTAACTTAATGTCACCTTCCGGAATTCGGGAACCGGTTCACCGAGCCACCTGCAAAACCATTGAAGAAGAGGAAATTCAGCGGATCATTAGTGATTTTGCCCGTGCAGCAGGCCGAGTCAAAGCTGGTGGCCTGGACGGCATTGAATTATCCGCCGTGCATCAACATCTGATTGATCAGTTCTGGTCACCTCGGGTCAACAAACGTACCGATGATTGGGGCGGCAGCTTTGAAAACCGCATGCGCTTCGGGCTGGAGGTTATCAAAGCCGTGCGAGCCGAAGTCGGTCCGGACTTTGTGGTTGGCATGCGAATTTGTGGCGACGAATTTCATCCTGATGGTCTGACCCACGATGATATGAAGCAGATAGCTGCATACTACGATAGCACCGGCATGGTGGATTTTTTTGGGGTGGTCGGTTCAGGTTGCGATACCCATAACACACTGGCAAATGTGATACCCAATATGAGCTATCCGCCAGAACCATTTTTACATCTGGCCGCCGGTATCAAGGAAGTGGTTTCGGTACCGGTGATTCATGCTCAGAATATCAAGGACCCCAATCAGGCTCAGCGCATCCTGGAAGCCGGATATGTCGACTTTGTCGGTATGACCCGTGCCCATATTGCTGATCCACATTTCATTGCCAAAATTAAAATGGACCAGGTGGACCAGATACGTCAATGTGTCGGTGCCAACTACTGTATCGACCGGCAATATATGGGGTTGGATGTTCTGTGTATTCAGAATGCCGCCACATCGAGAGAATATCTGGGACTGCCACACATCATCGAAAAAACGTCTGGTCCCAGACGTAAAGTAGTGGTGGTCGGTGGTGGTCCCGGCGGCATGGAAGCTGCTCGCGTGGTTGCTGAGCGCGGTCATGAAGTAATCCTGTTTGAACAATCTGCAGCTCTTGGCGGCCAAATCAACATCGCCGCCAACGCACCTCAACGAGAACAGATAGCCGGTATTACCCGTTGGTTTGTACTGGAACTGAACCGGCTGGGAATAGATCTGCGGCTGAATACAGCTGCCAATGCTGACATGATCCGAGAGCTACAACCGGATGTGTGTATTCTTGCCACCGGCGGACGCCCTTTTGTAGAACAAAATCCGGAATGGGGAGCTGAGGACGGACTCGTGGTTTCAAGCTGGGATATTCTGAACGGGGACGTGGCTCCCGGTAAAAATGTTCTGGTTTATGACACCATCTGCGAATTTTCAGGTCTGTCCGTTGCCGACTACCTCGCAGCCAAAGGTGCATTGGTGGAAATCGTAACAGACGATATCAAACCCGGCGTAGGCATCGGCGGAACAACGTTCCCAACCTACTATCGCAGTCTGTATGAAAAAGAGGTCGTGATGACATCGGATCTGATGCTCGAAAAGGTCTATCGGGAAGACCAACAGCTCGTGGCCGTGTTGGAAAACGAATACACCGGTGTTCGCGAAGAACGGGTAGTTGATCAGGTCGTGATTGAAAATGGCATCCGTCCTGATGAAACACTTTATTATGAGCTAAAAGCAGAATCCATAAATAAGGGACAAATCGATAATGAAACGCTGTTTGCTGCGCAGCCACAACCGATACTGAGCCACCCAGCCGATGGCATGATCCTGTGGCGCCTCGGTGACTGTGTGTCACAACGCAACACCCATGCCGCCATCTATGATGCTCTGCGTCTGTGCAAGGATCTTTGATCAATGACACTGATGTCATGGCTCATATTATTATTCCTGCTGGTATGGTTCGTTGGTGCTGTACGGCGGATTCGTCTATGGCGAACCGGGCAACCTGATCCAGTATCATTATTAGCCGGCCTGATGGCGATGCCACGCCGTTACCTGGTAGACCTGCATCACGTCGTTGCCCGCGACCGGCGAATGTCCCACACTCATGTCGCCACTGCTGGCGGTTTTGTCGCCGCCATGGTCGTCATCATACTGACTCATCTGGTTGGCCTACACAGCAAATGGTTATCGGGGTTACTACTGCTGACAACGGCAGTTATGTTTACCGGATCGGTCTTCGTCTGGTTAAGACGCCAGCACCCGCCGTCACGACTTTCAAAAGGTGCCTGGATGCGCCTGCCTCGTAATCTCATGCTATTTTCCGCAACGTTCTTCGTGATTACCCTGGCAGGTTCACCACTGTTACCGACCGGCACCTATTCAGTTGTGATAATAACCCTGTTAACCCTGGCACTCATTCCGGCACTGGCGGAAATGCTGTTCGGCATGACCTGGGGTGGGCCTATGAAACACGCGTTCGCCGGGGCGCTGCATTTGGCTTTTCATCGTCGTAGTGAGCGTTTCGGTGGTGGTCGTTCAACAGCCCTTAAGCCGCTGGACTTGCAACAGCCACAGCTGGGTGTGGCAAAACCGACAGATTTCAAATGGAATCAATTGCTTGGTTTTGATGCCTGTGTACAGTGCGGGCGTTGCGAACAGATGTGTCCAGCCTTCGCAGCAGGGCAGCCATTGAACCCCAAGAAATTTATCCAGGATATGGTCATCGGCATGGCTGGCGGAGATGACCGCAGTTATGCCGGCAACCACCATCCAGGCCGTTCTTCCGGACAAGCCAGCGGAGGGCCCACCTCTATTATTACTGAAAGTTTGGTGAGCACAGACACTATATGGTCCTGTACCACCTGCAGAGCCTGTGTTGAAGAGTGCCCGATGATGATCGAACATGTTGATGCCATCGTCGATCTGCGCCGTTTTCTGACACTGGAAACCGGTCAAACACCAAACAAAGGGGCAGAGACACTGGAAAACCTGATTGCAACAGACAATCCCGGTGGTCATGACCCATCCCGCCGCACCCACTGGGCTGCCGACCTGAACCTGCCGCTCATGACTGATGTAAAACAGGCAGAGGTATTGTTCTGGATCAGCGATGGGGCTTTTGACCTCCGCAGCCAGCGGATTCTCAGAGCATTCGTTACACTGCTGCGGTCTGCTGGTGTCGATTTTGCCGTTCTGGGTGATGAAGAGACTGACTGTGGGGATGTTGCCCGCAGACTGGGTGATGAAGCAACCTTTCAACAACTGGCCAGACAGAATATTAAGACGCTCAACCAGTACCGTTTCCAACAGATTGTCACTACGGACCCTCATGCCTTTCATTGTCTGAAAAATGAATACAGGGATTTTGTCGGTGGGCACTATGAAGTCTTACATCACACTACTTTTCTGGAACAACTGGTCAATCAGGGCAAACTGCCACTGGAACCTGCAACGGCCAGTAACATGACCTATCACGATCCATGTTATCTGGGCCGGTACAATGGCGAGTATGATGCCCCCAGAACCTTGCTTAACAAGCTGGGTATCGAACTGAAAGAAATGGAGCGATCCGGTTTCCGGTCACGTTGTTGTGGAGGTGGCGGCGGAGCTCCGATCACAGATATTCCCGGTCAACGCAGAATTCCCGATATGCGTATGGATGACGCCAGAGCCGTATCGGCAGAAACAGTTATCGTGGCCTGCCAGCAATGTACCGCGATGCTGGAAGGTGTGGTCGAGCCACGACCCGCAGTCAAGGATATCGCCGAACTGCTGGTGGAACATTTACGGGTGGAGTAACACCGGAGCCAATGACCATGAATCAGATTAACCGCCGCAACCCCAGACGGGAACATATCCTCCGTAATCGTCTGCATCCACAACATCAAATGCTTATGCAGCAAACTATTGGTAGCGGTGCCCAGTCTGGAGGCCCTAAACGGAAAAATCCTCATGCGAAAGGGTTTATCGGCCCGAATGGCATTCGCAGAATTAACCGTCAGCTTGGACATGACGTTCAATACGATGCGGTCAAACATTCGCACGAACAAACCGTTAGCCTGCCATTGATCACAATCGACCAGCCCGATCACTTTATTGCCGTGGTACCCGACATGGTTGGAGGACAATTGACGGCCCATGATAAAGATCTTCTTGGACTGGCCCGTCAGTTTGTCAGTGAACAAAATGGTGCCGTCATTGCTATTGTATTTGGCAATTGTCGAGAGCATCAATTTGATCTGGCGGGCGTGGATCGGCTGATTCACTTTAATGACAAACAGTACCAGGGATACTGCCCGGAAGCCAAAATCGCAGCATTACTGGACATTGAAGAGCGATGGTCACCGGCATTCTGGTTTTTTCCAGACAGCATACACGGTGGAACAGAACTGGGTTCCCGGTTGTCAGCAAGGTTGGGGGTCAGGGCTGCCACACGGGTTCGGCAAGCGGATCGAACAACGGTCACCTGTCTTGGTGGCAACCAAACCATCGACATCCAACGCCCGACCGAAAAAATACTGCTGCTGATGGAAGAATGTGCCGAACCCGTCAGCGGCCAACGTTATGAAGCCAGACCAATGCAAACGGAAGCTATTGATCCACCTGCACCACAATTGCATGACCTTGGTCAGGTACAGGTGGATCCCGGTGACATTGCTTTGGCAGAAGCCGAATTTATTATCGCCGGAGGCAATGGCATTCATGACTGGGATTTGTTTCATCGCGCTGCCACGGAACTGCACGCGACAGAAGGCGCCAGCCGGGTTGCTGTAGACAACGGCCATATGCCCCGTTTTCGACAGGTCGGAGCCACTGGTACCTGGGTATCTGCGAAAGTATATCTGGCGGTCGGTATTTCCGGTGCAATCCAGCATTTACAAGGCATTGGTCAGTGCAACAAAGTGATTGCCATCAATACCGATTCGGACTGCGACATGGTCAAACGCGCCGACCTCAGCATTATTGATGACAGCCAGACAATTCTGAAAGCATTGATAGATGCAGTGCAAAGTCGAAATTCAGGAGATCACGAAGATGTCGCTTAAGATTACGACTCTGGTTTCCATCGGTCAGCACCTTCGCTCCGGCCGAGAAATGCGCGCCGATCAGGATGCACGTGCTATCGAGCTTGGTCTGACGCTATCACCAGTAGAACTGACTCTCTTACATGCCGGTTCAGCCCAGTCTCAAGCATTACGGATGTATCTCGGCATGGGATTGCAACACATCAAAGTTATCAAGCAAACAGAACAGGCAGATATCATTCCTGCCCTGGTGTCCTGGTTACGCCAATCCGACAGCCACATTATTCTGACTGGTGCCAGAGCAGAACGTGGCGAGGCTTCCGGCTTAGTACCTTACATGGTCTCTGAACAACTTGGCTGGCCACTGATCAGTCATATCGTTGCCATCGAAATGACCAGCCAGACGGAAGCCAGAATTTTACAAGCACTGCCACACGGCCAACGTCGGGCCATCAGTGTCAAACTGCCCTTTGTTGCTACGGTTGACAGCAGCGCTCCCAAGCCCAGACAAAGCGCTTTTGGTCCCGGACAACGTGCCACAATTGACATTCTGGATTCAAAAGAAGTGGTCGACACCAGTCGATTACCATGGAAACAAAGTAACGCCCGAAAACGCCCCAAACGGTTAAAAATCGTCAAGGCAGAAACTGCGGCAGAACGTTTTCGCGCTGCCACGGCAAAATCTCAGAGCAATAATGGCAAAATATTACAATCGGAATCTGCAGACCAGAAAGCGCACGCTATACTTAGTGTGTTAACTGAGGAGGGAGTATTAAAATGATGATTGCAGATTTGCTTGACCAAGAGGATCTTCGCGACCGTTTTTTGTCATTGGGCATACCAGTCACACAGGAACAAAGCCCTGATGCATGTTGCCGTGCGGCTTTGGCTTGGCGTACTGAACAGGATCGTGAACGAAAACAAGCACTGGATGAAGTCATTCGTCTACTGATTCGTAACAGCGATTCATTGTTACCTGAAATCAAAACCGCCATACAAACATGTTTTCCGATGAATGACGTGCATTAAAGGGATATTCAGTTCTTCGCGACAGCCTCTACCGTCTCTGGTCATCTGGATGGTCAGGTAAAAATACCCAGCCCAATCATTTGCGGCACCAGTACATTCCAAACCTGTTTGCCAATACGCCGGCCCTGACTGTCCAGCTCTTCCCCCCGCAGAGCGGTTGCACGATGCCGCTGTCGAAGATACTGCTGCACCGGTAAAACCAGTTGTTCCCGGCTTTCAGCACCATCAAGCCAGGACACAAGCGCTACAGCCTCAACAACATCCAGAGGAAAACCATTACCCAGAACGGGACTGGGCAAGGGCAACGCAGCACCGGTTTCAATAATAAACTCAAGCATGTTGCGAATAGTGGGACTGGCAACTCTGTTTCCCACGCCACCTACATGTACGTTTTGGCATACCTGCAACTCACCTGCTGCAATCAAAAATAGGATATTGCGAAATATCTCCATTTCATTACGACTGTTGCCACCCATATTCGCAAGAGTCTGTTGGAAACTAACGGCCCCCTGCTGCATAAGAGCTCGCAATTCAACCATAAATGATTTTCCGAAACTGATCTTTCCCCGCGGAGTGGTCACGATATCGGTAATAAATTCCGGGTCTTTAGTTGCGGCAAAAGGTATGTGAGACACCAATTCCAGAACCGATTTTTGCGATTCAACAGTACCGTTGATAAAAACATCGCGTCGAAACCGGCGGTTACAGGCAAAGTCAAATGCCAGTTGTCTTTGTCTGTCAGTGGGCAGCTGGTTGATGGCTTCATGTGTCCCCTCGTCCACTAACAGGAACGGATGATTATCAACCAGGGTAGCGCTACCCACGAAAGCCAAGCCAATGTTATTCATTTCCTCAGCAATATCGACAGAATAAAACGTCTGCCACGAGTGGTTCAGAAATTCGTGAGCGAGATAGTTATCAGACTCATGGATATATGCATTCAGACCGGTGATCACCGAAGGATGCTGTTTAAAGTAATTAAGCTTTGAGCTGAGTTGATTAACCGTTTGCAAGGCACCACGAGCTCGCTGAGCAGAATCGCCTGCTTCGGTTCTGGAAAGCTCCACTAACAATTTGCGTAGTGGCTCTTCTGGCGACCAGCCGGGCTTGCAGTTGTAACTCATATAAACCAGCCCACCGGGCTTCAAACGGGTAGCGAGTATTTGCCGTATGGTCATTCGGACCTCGGTTGCCACCCAGCTGTAAACACCATGCAATACAATAAAATCAAATTTCGGCAGTTGTTCCTGAACCCATAACTCGTCAAACGATGTCTGCAGGAACTCCACATTGTGAATGGCGAAGCGCTCTGCCCTTGATCGGGCTTCTGTTATGTGGCCCGGGTTGATATCACAGGCAACGAAGTGCCCGTGAGGATAGGCGCCGGCATTGACCAGCACAGAGTTCCCAAACCCACATCCGAGTTCAAGATAATAAAAAGGCTGATCGAGATCTCTGGGGGCAGCCCCATGAAGCATAGCGACATAATTTAACCATACCGGCGACAGCTCTTTGTAAAACCGGTCCGCGTATACAGCATCCACGACATAGCCAAAATTATCGAATTTGTTCGCCATACTCTTGCCCTCAGGGGTTTTCCAGGCCAGATACTAACGACATTGGAGTATATTCGGTACAGATTATTGATACCGGACAGCATGTCATCAGCCGTCAATCAAAGATTGTTGTCACCTGCGATCACTTCGCGGTTACAATGGCACAAGCACATTAATATCCTTTGCGGAGTTTTTATGTACATCGCTATGAATCGTTTTCGCATTGTACCGGGACATGAGCAGGAGTTTATTGAAATCTGGCGCAACCGCGACAGCCACCTGGAAGATGTTCCTGGGTTTAAAGAGTTCCATTTACTTCAGGGAGCAACTCAGGATAACTATACGCTGTTTTCCTCTCATGCCCTATGGGAGTCAGAGCGGGCTTTTCTGGACTGGACTAAGTCAGACGCTTTTCGGGCAGCTCATGCCAATGCAGGAACCGCCCGTCATATTTATCTTGGGGCGCCGGAATTTGAAGGCTTTACCATTATTCTATAACAGTTTAATGACATCAGTTCCCAGGATAAAAAATACACAATAAGAGTAAAATTTCACTTTCTGCAGCAGACTGAAAAACGGCATAATAGTCGTTTCCTTTCTGATTTTTCTTGCTATCTCATATCCAGGATTCTTTATTTTATGACAGCTCAAAAACATGTCAGGCCATTGCCGCTCCTCGAATTCGTCATCCTGATGGCACTACTTACGTCATTGGGTGCATTATCTATCGATGCAATTTTGCCGGCATTACCCGAAATTGGCCGGTCACTTAACATTCAGGACAGCAATGACACCCAACTACTGATCTCCATGATTATGCTCGGTATGTCAGTCGGTCAATTACTTTATGGCCCTCTTTGTGATTCCTGGGGACGCAAGCCCAGTCTGTATTCCGGAATGGTGGTTTTTACAATTGGTTCCTTGATTTCGATGTACTCCAATACATTAGAAGTCATGCTGTTTGGACGGATCATCCAGGGGTTCGGTCTGGCGTCCACCCGAGTAGTCGGAATGGCTTTAGTCAGAGACGTATACAATGGCCGCGAGATGGCGCGAATTATGTCGATCATTATGATGATCTTCATCCTGATCCCCATGATTGCACCGACCATTGGCCAACTGATTATGGAACAATCTTCGTGGGTTATGGTATTCGCCGCATTTGTGATACTCGCCTGGCTTTGCACACTGTGGTTTGGGATTCGTCAACAGGAGACATTGACAGCTGAAGACAAAAAGCCCTTTGTCATTAAAGTGATCTTTGCGACATTCAAAACTATTCTGACTCACAAAGCGGTGATGTCTTATACCATGGCAGCCGGGTTTGTGTTCGGGGCTTTTCTGTCTTATCTCAGTGCTTCGCAGGCAATCTTTGAGCAGGTATTTAATATCGTCGACGACTTCCCCAAGTACTTTGCCGCCATGGCCGGATCATTTGGGCTGGCAGCGTATATGAATTCACGCCTGGTGATGCGTTTGGGCATGATGAAAATGATTAATTTGGCAATCAAAGGATTCGTGGGCCTGGCAATCATTCTGTTGGTCATTACCCTGATCTATGATGGAGTGCCTCCATTCTGGCTGTTCTTTGGACTCGCATTACCATTGTTCTTCAGCCTGAGCCTGATGTTTGGCAACCTGAACTCCATCGCCATGCAGCCCATGGGACACATGGCTGGTATGGCTGCGGCGGTGATAGGTTTTATTTCCACGTTAATGTCCGTAGCCTGCTCAATCTTTATTGGTCAGCAGTTCAACGGCACCCTGACACCATTCTTTATTGGTTATGTCGTACTCGGGCTGGCTGGCTGGTTTATGATCCGGATTGGCAACAACGCTGCTACGGATATCCAGGACTGATTACTCCTCTGCCGCCATATCCCTAAGGTTATGGCGGACAACAAACTCTGCAAAAGACCGCTGCCAGTGGTCACCACAACCAGTCGCATATGATAGACTCCAGCGATTCTTTGCTGTCACTGAAAACCCTATGAATTATAAGGATCTAAGAGATTTTATTGCCACCCTGGAAAGCCGTGGACTGCTAAAGCGCATTCAACTTGAAGTCGACCCTTATCTGGAAATGACAGAAATTTCTGATCGGGTATTGCGAGCTGAAGGCCCGGCATTGTTATTTGAAAACCCTAAAGGTTTTTCCATGCCGGTACTGGCCAATCTGTTCGGCACTCCTGAGCGTGTGGCACTTGGCATGGGTGCGGAAAGTACCGATAAATTGCGTGAAATCGGTGAGTTACTGGCGGTTCTTAAAGAACCTGAACCCCCATCCGGTTTCAAGGATGCACTCAGTAAATTTTCCACCTATAAACAGGTGTTGAATATGCCTCCGAAAATCTTAAAAAAAGCCAATTGCCAGGAACAGGTATTTCACGGTGACGAGGTAGACCTCAACCAAATTCCCATTCAAACCTGTTGGCCGGGTGATGTGGCTCCGTTGATTACCTGGGGTCTGGTCATCACCAAAGGACCTGAGAAACAACGGCACAATCTGGGGATTTACCGTCAGCAGCTGATTGGCAAAAACCGGGTCATTATGCGCTGGCTGAGTCACAGGGGTGGCGCGCTTGATCTCCGTGACTGGCAGCGTAAATATCCAGGTCAGCCATTTCCAATCAGTGTCGCGCTCGGGGCAGACCCAGCGACCATTATCGGCGCAGTCACTCCTGTACCAGATAGTCTGTCAGAATACGCCTTTGCTGGCCTGCTGCGTGGCCACAGAACGGAACTGGTCAAATCAGTATCCAATGAGCTACTGGTACCGGCTTCCGCAGAGATTATTCTGGAAGGTCATATTTATCCCGACGATATGGCAGCAGAAGGGCCTTATGGCGACCACACAGGGTACTACAATGAAGTGGATCAGTTTCCGGTATTTACCGTGGAAACCATCACCATGCGTAAAGATCCTATCTATCACACCACGTATACCGGCCGCCCACCTGATGAACCGGCAGTGCTTGGAGTGGCGCTAAATGAAGTGTTTGTACCGATACTGAAAAAACAATTTCCGGAAATCGTGGATTTTTATCTGCCACCGGAAGGTTGCTCCTATCGAATAGCCATCGTTTCCATCAAAAAACAATATGCTGGCCATGCCAAGCGGGTCATGATGGGGGTTTGGTCTTTTTTGCGCCAGTTTATGTACACAAAATTCGTCATTGTCTGCGACGATGATGTCAACGTCCGTGACTGGAAAGACGTTATCTGGGCAATCACCACTCGTATGGACCCAAGTCGTGATACCACCCTGATCGAAAACACTCCCATCGATTATCTCGACTTTGCCTCACCTGTGTCTGGCCTGGGGTCAAAAATGGGAATGGATGCCACCAATAAATGGCCCGGAGAAACGGACAGGGAATGGGGTAACCCCATTGTCCGGGACCCCAAGGTGGTGGCAAAAGTTGATGAAATCTGGAAAAAGCTGGGTATTGAACAATAGCGGAGACTGATATGAGACTGATTTCCTGGAACGTAAACGGCATTCGGGCCATCATGAAAAAGGACTTTTTGCAATCACTGGAAACAATGAAACCTGACGTACTGTGTCTGCAGGAAACCAAAGCCCAGGATGATCAGGTCATCGAAGCGCTGGCAGAACTTGAAGGATTCCATATTTACAGCAACTCAGCGGTCAAAAAAGGGTATTCCGGTACAGCAATCCTGAGCAAAACCAAGCCCTTGAGCATTAAGGCGGATATGGGAATCGAGGAGCACGACCAGGAAGGGCGGGTGCTCGTAGCTGAGTTTGATGAATATTATCTGGTCACAGTCTACACACCGAACTCAGGAGGCGAATTGAAGCGTCTTGGGTATCGTCAGCACTGGGATAAAGCTTTTTTGCAATACCTGCAGCAATTGGAAATTCACAAACCGGTCATCGTCTGTGGAGATTTCAACGTCGCCCACCAGCCAATAGACCTTGCCCGGCCGAAAGCCAATTACAATAAAAATGCTGGCTATATGCAGGAGGAAATTGACGGTATGGATCAATATATCGCATCAGGTTTTCTGGATACCTTCCGCTACAAAAATGCTGACCAGGTTAAATACAGCTGGTGGAGCTATCGGGGTGGTGCCAGAGCCAAGAACGTAGGTTGGAGAATCGACTATTTTCTGTGCTCAGAAATTCTGGGTACAAAAATCAAGCAGACTGATATTCTGAACGATATTCATGGCTCAGACCATTGCCCGGTATTACTGGAGCTTTAACAAGCACTCTGGCTTTGATAGTGATACCCTTATTTTCATTCGCCCAGAGTCTACATAATGGAGCATGTTTTGATTCAGACCGAATGTACCATTCGCAGCATTGAAAAAACTTCTGGCCAGGTGTCTATCATTACCCTGGTTCCCGAACAGCAACCCGAGTATAAGGCCGGGCAATACCTTGAACTGCAGATTCCCGGTCAGGAACATGCATTTTTCACGATTGCCTCCGGTCCTGGCCAGGCATCCCTGGATATTCATGTTGTGGTACCTAACGAGAGTTCTAACTCTCACGCCATTGTTCAATACCTGCAGCAAAATAATCGGGTCAGCGCCAAAATTGGCCAGGGCTCCTGCTATCTTGATAACTTTAAACCAGAAAACGGGCCTTTGCTGCTAATCACTGCTGGCACCGGGTTCTCACAAGCCAAGGCTATTTGCGAAGAACTGTTCAGCCAAGGCCCTCTGCAGCGCGAAGTACATTTGTACTGGGGGGTTAAAATGGTTCAGGATTTATATATGCACGACCTGCCACAACAATGGCATGAACAGTATCCATTGTTTCACTACTGCGCCGTGGTATCAGACCAGATTGACTGGCAGGGTAAGCAGGGGTTGTTGTATCAGGCAATTCAAGCGGATTTCCCGGACCTGAGCAAATGTCAGGCGATTTGCTGTGGCTCCCCGTCAATGGTGTATGCCACCCGGGAGGAACTGATGAAACATCATTTCCGCAAAGATCAGATGCTGAGTGATGTTTTTGATTTTGCACCGGAACCCTAATTACAAGATAGGGTGGCAAGCGTAAGAGGGAGCTTCGAACGGCTCCCTTAAGCATGACTAGATGACTTTCGTCAGCAAACTTTCCAGGTACGGTAGGTTGGGAATATAAGCTTTTCCAAGAGCGGTTTTCACTGCCATTGCTTCGGCTGGCCCAAGATTTTCCTGGCTTTGTTCAACATCGTCATTGCCAACCCTGACCATCCGGGGGATCCCCTGAACCACCACCGCAAAAAATGGCAATCTGCTATGAGCACCAGAACCATTCATTACAGCAATCCGAGCCGAAACTGTTTTGGGCGCCTGTGTTTCATGGTTAGCCAGTTCATAAGACAGTACAGGTATTTGTTCACCCCGCCAGAACATAAACCCCAGAAACCATGCAGGTGCATTTTCAAGCGATCTGGGTTCGGTATAACCCACGACTTCTGCAACTGTGACGTTAGGCAACAACAAGCTTTTGCCCTGGGCAGGAATCAACAAGCAAGGCACTGCCTGACTGGCAGAATCGCTTTGAATCTGTTTGGTCACTATTTTTCTCCTACTGATTTAAGTCGCAGTAACTTCCAAACTTGTGGTATCGGCTAATAACTGCTCAACAAATTTGCGAGCCAGCTGTTCCGGCGAGCCACGAAAACTCACATAACCGGCCTCTGACACACTGTCGGGCATCGATGGCTCGATAGCAGACTGGCAATCCTGAGCCCAGACTGTACCGCCAGCATCAACGATACTGGTTGCTCCCAAAGTACCATCTGACCCCATGCCACTAAATACGATGGCACTGGTCATATTTTTATATCGGGCAGCAACATTCTTAAATAAATGATCGATACTCGGACCATAAGGACCAGACCAACCATTTTCGAGTATTTCAACCACATGATTGGCCTGAAACTGAATTTCCCGGCTCACCGGGACCACCAGAATCTTGCCATTTTCCAACTGGCACCCTTCACTGACCAGTTCCATTTTCAATTCTGTATGGCGTCCCACGGATGCCACCAACGCATCAATGCAGCCCTCGTCTATATGCTGGGCATACAAAAATGCTGCTGGTAAATCAGCTGGAATCCGATCAAAAAACTCTTTCACTGGAGAAGGGCCGCCCAGCGATGCTGCGACCACACAAACATGGTCAACCTGACTCGGGTTCGCATAGCGGAATCTGGCTGGGAGTTTAATCACATCAGAGGGATCGACTCTATTCGCACTGATCAAAGCATCCAGATCAAGCACAGGTGCCGACTTCACTTCGGCGATTGGATCAGCAAACTCCTTCAGCTTGGTAATAATACGTCTACGCCAACTTGGAAACTCCGTAGAGTTCCTCTCAGGTGCTTTACCATCGCCAAAAAACACCGGTGCACAACTATGATCAAGAATTTGCTCAAGTACATCATCCCAGGCATCCGAATCCACCAGATTAACCACCCAGACGGATATGGTATCTGATCGAAGCAGTGCAGCATTCACCTTTTCGGGATGTGTGTTTACACCAACCTCATAGCCTTCTTCTACAATGACATTCTGCAATAAATGCTGTTGCAGTGGTTGATCAGCAATGATCCCCACTCGTGCCTGATGTCGCACTTAACCTACCCTGTTGGCCTTAACCAGCTTCTCTATCGCCTCAAGCAGCATGGACTCCTGGAATGGTTTCCCCATGTAGTCATTCACACCAATCGCTAAAGCCCGGTCTTTATGTTTAGAGCCTGTACGGGATGTAATCATAATGATCGGCACCTGTTTTGTACGGCTGTCATGGCGGACCCGGTTGGCAACGTCAAAGCCATCCATCCGAGGCATTTCAATGTCCAGCAATATACAGTCAGGAACACGATCCTGTAGCAATGCAACAGCATCAACACCATCTTTGGCCACCAGAACTTCATAACCCTGCCGCTCCAGTAAACGGGAGGTTACTTTTCTCACGGTAACTGAATCGTCCACCACCATAATCGTAGCTGGACCAGAAGCACGACGGCCACTATGGCCGGTGGAGATATTGGTAGCCTCTACTTCCACTGGCTCGCCGAATTCATCATCGCGCTCGTAATCTGCTTCCAGTACTGGAATCCCTATATCGTCAGTACCGGTTCTGGAAATAGTCAGATCGCTTCTGAGCAGAGAAGTCAGGTCCAGAATAACGACCACGCTACCATCCCCAAGAATCGTCGCTCCAGACAGAGCCTGAACATCGGCAAACTGCGGCCCAAGGCTTTTTACCACGATCTCACGAGAGCCCATCAACTTATCAACGTTTAAAGCAATGGATTCTGAATGAGTTCCCCGTTTTACCAACACCAGAGGTACCGGCATGTTTGAACTATAAAACGATGGACGATGATCATAATTGAGAGTCGACCCCAGATAGTTCACCTTATACCGGTTGCCTGCGTATTCGAACGGAACCGCTCCGGGTTTCACATATTCCATCAGTTGTTGTGGCGCGATACGAACAATACCTTCGATTGTATCAAGCGGAATAGCGTAGTGATCATCACCGATAGCCACCATCAATGCCCGGTTAACAGATACACTCACCGGCAGGTGAATGGTGAACTCAGTACCCTGATTCAATTGGGTATCGATAACCATCTGCCCACCCAGTGCTTTTACCTCTGAGTGCACCACATCCATTCCGACACCACGACCAGAGATCTGAGTAACCTTCGCTGCAGTGGAAAAGCCCGAATCAAGAATAAACTGTAATACATCCTGATCACTGAGCTGCTGATCTTTTGAGATCAGACCACGCTCCACGGCCTTTTCCCGAACCTTGCCGACATTGATACCTGCACCATCGTCCTTGATCCGGATGACTGCATCACTGCCTTCCCGGTTAATAAATATGCTGATCTGTCCAACAGGACGTTTGTGCAACTCCTGACGGCGTTCCGGCAGTTCGATACCATGGTCAACAGCGTTACGAAGCATGTGCTCCAGAGGTGAAATCATCCGTTCCAATACGGTCCGGTCCAATTCCCCTTCTGCGTTATTTACCACCAGCTCAACTTCTTTACCCAGCTCTCCTGCGATCTGACGCACGATCCGCCGCAGTCTTGGAATCAAACGACTGAACGGCACCATTCGTGTCTGCATCAGACCTTCCTGGAGCTCAGTATTGATACGGGATTGCTGTAAGAGCAGTGTCTCAGCATCACGGGTCTTATCAGTCAAACTGTTTTTCAGGTCCAACAGGTCGGAAGCCGATTCCATCAGCGAGCGAGACAACTGCTGAATGACGGAGTAACGGTCCATTTCCAATGGGTCAAAGTCCTGATAGTTACTTTCCTCTGCCCTTTCCTGACGAAAACTGACCTGAGCATCGGTTTCAATATCCAATCGGCGTACCTGATCGCGAAGACGGTCGATCGTGCCTTCCATCTCTTCCAACGTAAAACCGAAGTCACTAACCTGCTCTTCCAGTCGCGAACGGGCAATAGAAGTCTCCCCGGCGAGGTTGACCAGATTTTCCAACAGCGACGCACCAACCTTAACGGTTTCCTGAGGCTGGCCACCTTTATTCCGCCCCTTAGATTTATCGTCATCCCGTTTTTCAACTTCCCGCTTCTGGAAGGGAACAACATTGGTAGCTGGTTGCTCGGACTGCGGAGCAATCTGAGCGGCCAGATCAGAACCATAAGGTTCTTCAGGCTCATCTTCGTCCTCTACCTGAGCAATAACCGACGGACCAACTGCACCGCTCAACCCTTGCTGGGCAAGCATTTGTTGCAGTGTCTCAACACCATTGACCAACTGATCATTCATTGCCAGGATTTGGCCAAAAAAGCTTTCATCCAGCGGCAGATGATTACGCTGGGCCGATATGACAAAGGTTTCAAATTCATGGGCTTTGTTACCCAGAATAGTCAACTTAGCCAATCGTGCACCACCTTTCAGAGTATGCAGGACCCGCTTTAACTCGTCGGTGTGATTCTCATCTTCAGGATCTGCCTGCCATCCATGAATGGCACCATCCAGCTCAAGCAACAGTTCATTGGCTTCATCAACAAAGATATCGAGGATATCGAGATCCATGTCGTCGGTCAGCGTCATCTGCCAGTCAATACCTTGATCATCACGCTTCGCACTTGATGCCCCCACAAACGAAACATTTGGCTGTGAAGGCTCAGTTTCAACAGGTTCTGAAGCACCTTCCGGCTCTGAAGGCTCAAAGTCCGAGTCTATTTCATCCTCTTCGAATACGGCTTCTGGTTCCTGTGCAACGGTGCCAAATTTTTGATCCAGAGCGTTACTGCGAAATTGTTGAATAGCTTCAATCAACTCTTTTGCAGGGCGACAGGACATGGTTGACTCAACATCATGCACCATATCCGCAAGCCGCTCATGACACTGACGGCACAGATTGGTAATTTGTGTAGAAACCGGATATTTGCCGTCACACAGATCTTCGTAGAGAAACTCAAGTTCATGACCCAAATCGCCGATGTGTTTCAACTCGGCCATTCTGGCACCACCCTTCAGAGTATGCAGATCACGCTGAAGAGCTTCAATCAGATCGGTATTGTCAATATCGTCGGCCCACTGATCAAAGGTCTGGGTAATGTCTTCAAGCAGATCATTGGCTTCTTCCAGGAAGATTCCGATCAACTCAAAATCACCTTCGGTTTCTTCCAAGCCGTCACCAGACAGATCGTCTGCGACATTATCCAAGGTGATCAGCTCTTCGATATCAGTACCGGCTGTATCTTCATCAAACTCCACTACATCCAGCTCGGGTAATGGTAGTTCCGAAGCGGTTTGCGTATCTGTCCCGGTAATCAGGGATCTCAGCATCCGTTCTACTTCTTCCTGCGGCCATACGCTCTGACCCGCAGCAATCCGATCCATCATATTAATTAATGCGTCCTGGCCTGCTAATGCAGCGACAAAAAACTCATCATCAGTCGCGATTCGCTGCTGCTGCACTACTGTATACAACTCAGCCAAAGCATCACTCAGAGTGACCACTGGCTTAAGATCAATAGTCCGGGCCGCTCCCGCCAACGTCTTCAATTCCTGAATCAGTACCTGCAACTGATCAGAGGAAATTTCCGCCTCTTTCCAGTCACTTACGATCCGCTCGGCGTCAAGAATGATATCCATGCTTTCGGACATAAAGATGGCCATGACATCCTGTTCTTCTGGCGCACCTGTATTCCGTTTGAAAGTTGATAACTTAGACTCGTGTAACTGTTTTACCCGCTGAACGAATTCGACATTGTCTTCAGGTATGGGATCATCAGCTTCTTCACATGCCAGGGTAATCCGTACACGGGTGATCAATTCAGAAAGGCAGTCATTGATGGCGCTGTCATAACGTATACGCCACTCTTGAAACTCCTTGATCATTTTTTCTACAGGCTGGACAAGGTCGGCAATCGTATGCAGTGTGGCCATGTGTGCCGAGCCTTTTATTGTATGCAAGGCACGCTGAATTTTGTCTTTTAGCAGCTCTTCCTGACCATTCTGGCGAAAGAGATTAACTTCTTCCTCAAGCACTGCCAGCAGGCTATCCAGCTCTGTACGGAACACATCGAGCAACGGGTTCTGTTGCTCGGCAGTCTCAAATTCCAATTCAGGTTCAGGGCCTGATCCGGTTAATTCTTCGTCTTCGTCTTCATCGGTATCCTGATCTGCCTCTTCTAATTCAAAAGGCAGATCAGACTCAAAAGGGGTTTCGGACCAAGAGTTAGTGGCTATTGCCGTTGCTTTATTGGACAGGTAATCAACTCTGTCCTGATCATAACCGCCGTTTGTCCTGAATGCTTCCACCAAATTCGGCAGAATGTCGATCACTTCCTGAACCACATCGACAAGGGGCTGTGAATACCCAATCGTGCCATCAATAAGACGGTTCAACATGTTCTCAATCGACCATGCCAACTCACCAATGACATTGGCACCAACCATTCGGCCACTACCTTTCAAGGTATGAAACGCCCTTCTGAACTCGGTCAATGCTTCTTTGTCTTCAGAGTTACGCACATAACGTGGGAAATATTCATTCAGTGCTTCCTGCACCTCTTCAACTTCCTCAAGGAAGACTTCAATGATTTCATCATCAATCAGATCGTCATCCGACTCCGCAGTGGCCGCATCTCCAGTTACAAGCTCGGCAGCGACCGTTTCCTCTTCATCAGGCTCACCTGCTGTCTCAGCATCGGATGCAATATCAGAATCATCAGTAGTGACATCAAATTGAAGCACAGAGTCTTCTTCGTTATCTGCCTCCAATTCGGCAACAGGCAGTTCCACTGGTTTAATAACGGCATATCCCAGATCCGCCACTCTTTTTTCGGCTTCGGCCAGCAAATGCTGATTGCCTTGAGGACCATCTAATCCCAGTCGTTCAAGGTAATATTCAACCCCCATGATGGCATCAGCGAGAGTATCCAGTTCCGTCCATTCAGGACGATAACCACGATCCGTCAGCTTGTCTTTTACATATGCCAGACAGCTCGCCAGAATACCCGCTGGTCGAAGCATGGGAATCATCCGCAACCCACCACAAATGGCAGATAACACCGAGGGTATGGATTCAAGACTATTGGCATCAAACTGACTGCCAATGTAATCAGTAATGGCCTCTTTAACTTGTTCCAAACCATTTCTGGCTTCCCGGATAACTGCTTCCTGAGCACCATCGATTGAATGAGCAGCCTGCACTCCATCCACATCGTGACCAGACGCTGTGGACAATGCACTTAATGTTGCTTCCACATAAATAAGAGCACCGGCGATATCCATCAAGGAGCCATCAGAGAGCGGCTCATTTGCATTATGCAGAGAATTGATGATATCAATTTGTTCTAATAGGACCTTACGCGGAATACCCAGCGCCAAAACCGCCATAGTATCGGCAACGTGCTTGATGTCAGGAACCAGTTCAAGCAATTTAGCGCTATTCTGTACCTTGCCACGCACCATAATATCGAGAGCATCTTTAATTGTTCCCAGCTCTTCCATCAATGCGCTGACCACGCTGTTCATAGTTTCATGGTCGGGTCCGGACAGCGGATCATTCTCATCTGACGCGCTTATGGGCAGAGAATTGCCGAGGTCGAAACGCTCTTTAATGACCGTCAGCATGTTATTTTGACTATCAGATTTGGCAATGTAATAAAGAAGGTTTTTGAGAACTTCCTCATCAACACGGGCATTGATAGCCTCTGCTTTGTTTACACAGACATCTTTTAAAGAGTGATCCAAAAACTTTAACAGTCTTTTTGTTGCGGTGGACAATTCGATAGTGCCTTCCGCCAGCCCCTGCAAATACGCATGGCCTACTTTCCACAAATGTCCTTTTGGGGTATTGCCGGCAAGTGTTTCCAGGCGGCTAAATACTTTAAGACAGTATTCGAAATTATGTGCCAGCTCTTTGCCGTTCAGAATCCCAACCAGTGCATATTGAAACATCTGCCGGAGCTTTCTCAACAAATCCAAAAGCCGGGGATCACTGAAACGCCCCGTATCATTATCCACCGGTGCTTCCATCACAGCCGTCAGATTTGGCGTAAACAAAGCCGTTTCGGACATCAGTGCTTCACCACGGGCTGACCGCAGGTCATTCAGCAATGGCAACAGGATCAATGGCAGATCCCGCTTTGAGCTTTTTATATGATCCAGATAGACAGGAAGCTGCAAAATTGCCTGCATCAATACAGACAAATTGTCCTCACTGGCAGGGATGGCTTCATTTACCAGTTCAGCTGCCAGCTTCTCCATTTCCTCTGCAAGAAGAGCCGCTCCATAAAATTCGACCATGTGCAGAGTACCGCTAATCTGATGCAGATAAGCCAGGCAGAACCGCAAACGAGATGAGTCTTCTGGATTCTCCACATAGGCTTCTAAAGCCTGCCTGGACTGCACCAGCGTCTCCTGTATTTCACCTTTTACCCAGTCAAGGGCAACATAGTCGTGACGTTCCACCATGCCTATTCTCCGCCCGATCACGCTTTCTGCTTAATATAAGCAAGCGATGATTCACTTGATATCCGTGTTAATTCAGTACCATGCCAATCAGTCAGCTCCCCAGAACCAAGAAGTAACAGTCCACCAGGGGCCAGATGTTTGGCTAGATGATTAGTAATTTCTTTTCGGCGCCAGCGCCGAAAATAAATCAGTAAATTCTGACAATAAATTACATCGAAATCCCCTAACGGAGATTTATCGATATCCAACACATTCATACGGATAAAACATACCCGGTCTTTCAAATAATCGGAGATCTGACACCATCCGTCTTCACATGTGAAGTAGGTTTTCAGAATGTCCGGTTCAACTGTTTGTAATTTTCTTTGTGGATATTTTCCTGCCCTTGCTTTCGAGAGGACAGGCTGGCTAATATCAGAGGCAGTAACAGACCAGCGGCAGGGAGAACTTTGCCCCAACTCCTGATCCGCAACCATTGCAAGGCTGTACGGTTCTTCTCCGGTTGAACATCCAACACTCCACAAATTAAATGGTTTGCTTCGTGGTTTTCTGGATTGAAGATAGCTCCGAACCAAATCAAAGCCTGCAGGATCACGGAAAAACCGGGTTTCCTGTACAGTCAGCCGATCAACCAGAGTGTCCCATTCCATCAACCCGGAAGTACTGTCTACAACCAGGTTGTAATAGGATTGGTAATCCCCACACCCGATTTCTTTCATCCTGAGACTGAGATTAGTTTGTAGAAACCTGCGGCGCTGTTCAGTAATCTGTATACCCACCCGATGCTCCAGGAGTTCCCGCCACTGCCGGAACTCCCTTTCATTGAGGGGGCCGCCAGGAATCTGGGGCGACCACTTTTGAGTTACTGGCTCAGCCACTTTTAATGATGTGCTCTGTGGTTAGATAGATAACAGGTCCGCATCAAAGTCATCGGACATTGAACCCTGACCGGATCGACTATCCGGCAGTTTAAAACCAGCTACCGATGCACGCATTTCATTTGCAAGCTGAGCAAGGTTACCAATGGATTTCGCTGTTGCCATGGTACCTGCAGATGTTTGCGAAGTAATTTCCTGAATAACGTTCATCGTGTTGGAAATATGACCGGCAGAAGACGCCTGTTGTCTTGCAGCGTTAGAGATGTTCTGAATCAAATCTGCAAGAGATTTGGATACGTTCTCAATTTCTTCCAGTGCCACACCCGCGTCCTGTGCCAAACGAGCACCACGTACCAC
Organism: Gynuella sp.; assembly: GCF_050297175.1. NCBI lineage: Bacteria > Pseudomonadati > Pseudomonadota > Gammaproteobacteria > Oceanospirillales > Saccharospirillaceae > Gynuella > Gynuella sp. The sequence continues at coordinate 132,120 of NZ_JBNKSF010000039.1, forward strand.
CTCGGATGTTGTTTGTTCCATCGAGATAACCGCTTCGTTGGTGTCGGTCTGAATCGTTTTAACCAGTGCCTCGATCTGTTTTGTCGCAGCTGAGGAACGTTCCGCAAGGCGCTGTACTTCGTCCGCTACCACCGCGAAACCACGACCTGCATCACCGGCCATAGATGCCTGAATCGCAGCGTTCAAAGCCAGAATGTTCGTTTGGTCAGCAATATCGTTAATCAACGATACGATATCACCAATCTCCTGAGAGGATTCACCCAACCGTTTAATACGTTTCGCTGTTTCCTGAATCTGCTCACGGATGTTATCCATGCCATTGATCGTTGCCTGTACCACGTCAGCACCTTTTTTGGCGATCGCAACCGACCGCTCCGCAACCGCTGATGATTCAGCAGCGTTGGCAGATACCTGGTCAATAGATACTGCCATCTCGTTCACAGCGGCAGAAGCTCCGGCAATTTCCTGAGCCTGGTGTTCAGATGCCTCTGCAAGATGCATCGCTGTAGCCTGTGTTTCCTGGGCAGCTGAAGATACCTGTACTGCAGTCGCATTAATCGCAGATACCAGACCACGCATCTGGTCAATCGCAAAGTTAATGGAGTCAGCAATCGCACCTGTAAAGTCTTCGGTTACCGTTGCTTCAGTTGTCAGGTCACCGTCCGCGAGATCAGCCAGTTCGTCCAACAGACGCAAAATTGCGTTCTGGTTCTGTTCGTTGGTTTCAGCTGTATCTTTAAGGTCAAGCTGGGTATCACGAATAAACAATCCAGCAATAGCGGCAATCAGAAGGATTGCGATACCACCTAACGGCCACACCATATAGTCCTTCAGGAAACGCTGGCTGGAATAATTTACGAAAGAGTCTGACAAACTGGTTGCCAATTTAAGCAATGTAGAAGAATCATTGGAGATAGAACTGGCAGCTTCTCTGACCTGGAACAACTCTGGAGAGGTTTCAAGAATCTGGTCAACGGACCCGTTCACAAACTCAAACTTAGTTTTAATGTTCTGTAAGGCTGCAACTGCATCACTATCCACAACTTTGGTAATACCCAGGCTACTGTTTCCTTCCAACATGCCAGTCAAAACCCGGCCAAACAAAGTAGCATCACGGCCAAACGAGTCTGCCGCCATTACCGCACCTTCACCACCACTCAATACTTTGTTCACTGACCGGATAATACGTTCAGCCAACCAGGATTGACGCTGTGCCACAGCAATTTGTGGAGACGCAGATCCAATATCAAGCATGGTTTCGACAACTTCATCATACTCAACCTGAAGCTCAGGAATTTTCTCACTCATGGTTGATGCAACTTCGTGCAAGGCCAGAATCGTAGACTGCGAAGCAATAATCTGGTCAGCATTGAGTTTTGCCCGATCCCACACTTCCTGTAAGGATTGCAGGTTATGGTAGGACGCATCAGCACCTGGCAAACCAGTCTGCTCATTACCATTTACAATGTAATCCCAACGGGCCTGGAATTTTGTTCTGGATTCCTGCAATGAGCGAAAAGCATCTGCCTGACCAGAAGCAGCTTCTGAGGCATCCTTCGCTATCTGCTGTGACAACACTCGTAACTCACCTACATGCTGCAGATATTCAGAATCGTACCTGTTGTAGGTGGACAACCGGATGAACACCACAACTGTTACTGCTATCACCAACACCAACAATACAAAAAGGATAGCGTATAGTCGGTTAATTCCTATTACCGAAAGGTAATTACCGCTTTTCTGTCTCATTTTCGAACTCCAGTTCGCTTGAGCGATTAACAACAAGCCATGCACTTGGTTTTACTTCAAGAAACCCAAAATGCCGACACATTCAAAATTACACTGCAACGGCCATAAATTCTTCTGACACCATCATTCTCTGTAGGCTGAATACAGACCATACTTTATTATTGAGAACATAGTGACCATCGGAAAAAGGTTGCAAACTTTCGGGAATCTCAGGCGCCATTTCTGCAGAAAACGTATCTACCGGAAAATGTTGCATACCTTCAACTGAGTCCACCACGATGCCATTGATCATATCTTCATAATCAATCACAAGAATTCGCTTGGTTTTCAAAGTCGCACTTGAACGTTCACCCAAAAAATTCACGAAATCAATAATCGGAACCAAACGTCCACGGACATTGGCCACACCATTCACCCAGGACTTAACACCCGGTAGCCTGGTATAGCCTGGAACCGATAGAATTTCTGAGATTTCATTCATGGGGGCAACATATTGACGACCGGCAACGGTGAAACCGATACCCGACCATAGCGCTCTGATTTCCCTTTGCGCCGGAAGCTGACTGGCTGCACTTCTACTGGAATCAGCAATCTGCCTGAGCAACTGAAAGGGTGTAATAGAATCGGACATAACTATTATTCTTGGCTTTTCCCTGCAAGTACTGCATTGATTGTATCCACCAGCTCCTGCTCGGCAACGGGTTTAACCAAATACCCCGATGCCCCCTGGCGACGCCCCCAAACCCGATCAGTCTCCTGATCCTTGGTGGTGACAATAATCACCGGGATGTGCGCCGTATCAGCCCCCTTGGTCAGCTGTCGTGTTGCCTGAAAGCCATTAAGGCCAGGCATAACAATGTCCATAAGCACGACGTCTGGTAGCTCCTGACGAGCCAAAGCAACTCCATCGGCACCATTTTCGGCTGTTAAAACGCTGTGGCCATGCCGCTCCAGCATTTCTTTGAAGGCGAAGGTTTCCGTCGGAGAATCATCTACTATCAAAATTCTTGCCATCATTTCATCTCATTACGGTGTGTGACTTGTTTTTTAGTTAGTTATTCTAGTCTTTAATATGTTGCCGAATGGCACCAAGTAACTCTTCTTTACCAAACGGCTTAGTAAGGTACTGGTCAGAACCAACTATTCGTCCTTTCGCTTTATCAAACAGTCCGTCTTTACTGGATAACATGATGACGGGCGTGTTTTTAAAAGACGAGTTGTTTTTAATTAATGCACATGTCTGATAACCGTCCAAACGCGGCATCATAATATCGACAAAAATGATATTTGGCTTTGTGTCTGCTATTTTGGCTAACGCGTCGAACCCATCAGTCGCAGTAAAAACTTCGCAGCCAACTTTTTTGAGAAGTGTTTCGGCCGTCCGGCGGATGGTCTTACTGTCGTCGATAACCATAACCTTCAGGTTCTCAAAATTGTCCATAGAACACCCGTTGTTCCCAGTAAATATGTGTGGATAACAAATGCGTAAAGCCTACACGGTTTAAGCCTGGGCCATACGTAAAGGCAGTCATTTTTATCACAGATTCTAGTTGTCGGCTATAACCTTCTGTAAACCCTGATAATTTTCGCTAACCAGTGCTGATTTATTCAATAACAACCCTTATTAATGTAGCGCAAATTTCGATAATATGAGAGATCTTAACCTGGAGGAAACAGATCATGACGGTCGCAGTTGGCATCGTGATGGACCCCATTCACACTATTAGCTACAAAAAAGACTCTTCTCTGGCCATGTTATGGGCCGCACAGGAGAAGGGCTGGCAACTCTATTATATGGAGCAGTCTGACCTTTGCATTGACGAAGGTCTGCCTATGGCCAACATGGCAGAGCTCAACGTCAGTCATGATCCAGACAACTTTTACACCCTTGGAGACAAACAAAAAAGACCCATCTCAGACCTGGATGTGGTACTCATGCGCAAGGATCCCCCTTTTGATCCGGAATATATTTATAGTACTTACATCCTTGAGCTAGCAGAGAAGTCTGGCACACTTATAGTTAACAAGCCACAAAGCCTGAGGGATTGCAACGAGAAAATATTTGCAACTCACTTCCCTCATTGCTGTCCACCACTACTGGTGAGCAAAGATCATGCCCAACTTAGAGAGTTTCATCAAAAACACGGCGATGTCATATTCAAACCTCTCGACGGCATGGGGGGAACCTCCATTTTTCGTACCAAACCAGATGATCCCAATGTCAGTGTAATACTTGAAACACTTACACAATATGGCCGCTCACTAATCATGGCCCAGCGCTATATTCCTGAAATCGTCAATGGTGACAAGCGCATTCTGATGATAGATGGGGAACCAGTACCCTATTGTCTGGCCAGAATTCCAGCACAGGGAGAAACCAGAGGCAATCTTGCTGCGGGTGGTCGTGGTGAAGCCAGACCGCTGACAGAAAGAGACCTTTGGATTGCGAAACAAATTGGCCCCGCCCTCAAACAAAAAGGGCTGTTATTTGTCGGACTGGACGTGATCGGTGACTATCTGACGGAAATTAACGTCACCAGTCCAACCTGTATCCGGGAAATTGATAAAGCGTATAACACCAACATTGCAGGTATGTTAATGCAGGTTATTGAAAGTAAATTGAACAGGAAGTCTCAATGAGTGTTTCGGTAGGTGCCGGCGACAGGCTTACGTTTACCATTTTTCTTGCCGCCGCAGTTCACGCGATGCTGGTTTTTGGCATCAGCTTTAATCTGGGCTCCAGCACCAAACCGGACCCATCATTGGATGTTACTCTGGTTTACCATACTTCCGACAGTGAACCGGAGAAGGCTGATTTTCTGGCTCAGTCAAATCAACAGGGCAGTGGTACTGAAGACGAAGCCAAACTGTTGCAGACCACAGAGACTTCAGAATTTGAAGACAACAGCATTCAAAACGTCAATACCGAGCAGCAAAACCTGCTCATAAAGCAACAACATGAGTCCCAGGCCAGAATCATCACAACCACCGCCGGCAGCAAGAAAATTGAGGAAAGCCAGCAGCAGGCAGATGAACAGCCGGAAGCCAATTCTGATGTTGACCAAATCGTATTGCAGCAAACCCAGGATATTGCAACATTGAAAGCAGCGCTGTCAGACATGCGACAGCGTTACGCCAATCGCCCGCGAATACGGACACTATCTGCACTATCCACCAAGAAGGCTGAAGATGCAGCCTACTTATATGAATGGCTGCAGAAGATAGAACAGGTCGGCAACCTGAACTATCCAGACGAGGCACGTCAGCGAAAGATGACTGGTGACGTACGGATGTTAGTATCATTACTGCCCAATGGCACCGTCAAGCGTATCGAAATACTGGGGTCTTCAGGGCATCAGTTGCTGGATGACGCCGCCAAACGCATCGTTCGCCTGGCTTCTCCGTTTAAACCATTTCCAGACAGCATTAAGGAAAACACTGATGAATTGGAAATTATCCGTACCTGGCGTTTTCGCACCAAGCTTGAGCTGGGCAATTAATGGCTGATTCCAAAGCAGAAATGACATTCCTGGGCTTTGATTACGGAACTTCCTGGATAGGTGTTGCCTATGGGCAGCGTATCACCAACACCGCCAAAGCCTTGAAGGTACTTCGCGCCAGAGACGGCATCCCGAACTGGGACGAAATTACAGAACTGATACAGGAATGGCATCCCGACGCTCTGATTGTCGGCAACCCCCTCAACATGGATGATTCTGTCAGCGAACTCAGCCAAAGAGCCAACAAATTCAAAAACCGACTCCACGGACGTTTTGGTTTACCGGCTTACAGCTTTGATGAGCGCCTCAGCAGCTATGAGGCCAAAGGTTTGTTACTGGAAAATAATAAAGGCAACCATGATTTTCGCAGTCAACATGTCGACGCACTGGCTGCTCAGATTATTTTACAGGGATGGCTGGATCAACACACTTCATAGCGCATCAATCTCCAGAAAGTTATCCAGCACACGATTCAGGAACAGGAACCCCTGATCCGTAGTCGCCAATCGATCCGACACAACCAACCCCTGTCGCTGCAAATTACGCCAAATATCTTCGACCACCGCAAAAGGGATACCCGTTCTACGCTCCAAAAGCGACATATCAACACCTTCTTTCAGGCGCAAAATATTCATCATAAATTCAAATGGCAGCTCTTCCCGGGGAACCTGCTTCAGTCCAGGCACCACTGTATGAATTTTTGACATATAGTCCTTGGGCAAACGGGTTTCCTGAGTCCGGAAAATACCCTGCTTTGTTGTAGATGTGAGCTTCCCATGCGCTCCCGCACCGATACCGATGTAATCACCAAACGACCAATAGTTACCGTTATGCCTGGACTGGCGATCAGACAAACTGTATGCAGACACTTCGTATTGACGATAACCATGTTGGGCCATTAAGGCCTGTCCATGTTCCTGAATGCTCCACAATAGTTCATCTTCAGGCAATATAGGTGGTCGACTGAAAAACTCCGTGTTTTTTTCAATGGTTAGCTGGTACCAACTGATATGCTCCGGGTGCAAATCAATGGCCTGCTGCAAATCGGCTATGGCCAGTTCGAGAGTCTGTCCAGGCAACCCATGCATCAGGTCAATATTCAGGTTGTCAAAACCCGCTTCCCGCGCCACAGCTACCGCTTTGAGCGCCTCATCCGCTGAGTGGATTCGTCCTAAATGATGCAATTGTGTATCGGCGAAACTTTGAATACCAATCGACAAACGATTGATTCCTGCCTGTCGAAACCGGGCAAATTTGAGCTGCTCAAAGGTACCCGGATTCGCCTCCATGGTAATCTCGCAATCTGCACTAAAATGGACACGCTGACTTAAAGAATGCAGCAATGCTGCAATTGAATCTGCCGAAAAAAGACTGGGAGTTCCTCCGCCCATAAAAACTGACTGAAGCTCTCTGCCTTCAATCCATTTCTCATAGATCTGAAAATTAGCTATGAGCGCATCAATATATTCAGCCTCAGGCAACGTATCTACAGCAGCATGTGAGTTAAAATCACAGTAGGGACATTTCCGTACACACCAGGGGAAATGGATATACAAAGATAACGGCGGAAGCTCGGTTAATGTTTTTAGGTCTGGCAAAGCCCGGTATCCTGGCTAAATGTTGTTTAACTTGAATATTTTGTCACCCTGCTGATTGATAATCACCATGGCTTTATCCATCGTAATATCACAGGCCATTTTAGGATCAGGGATCAAATCACTACGTATAAATTTCTTTTCCTGCCCATCCTTGCTGATAACGCCACAAACCCGATAATTGTGCCCCCCTTCCGGAATGGGACAGGCCGTTATTGTGTAACCTTTATATTCCATGGACTCTGAAGGGGCAGAAGCGGCACCTCCTGCAAACATTTTTTTCAAAAAGCCAAACATGCTAATTACTCCTGATTATCAAAACATCAAAAACCATTCTGGTGTAAAACCAAACGAACAATCCGTACACAATCAATAACACCAAATTAGAAAAAAGTGCTACAGATCTCATTTTTTCGATATGCCTGATCACAAAAATACTGCATCCTGATAGCTTGCGTTCAGAGCTGATCACAAGTCAGCCATGCATGGATGTAGTCGGTAAGATAGTCATTCGCTTCTTCCAGTCCAAGACCCAGGCCAGTGTCCGGTCGATCTGCTTTGCCAGATAGGATCAGCGCCAGCGGCCACTCAGGAATGCTCAGTAATTGGGTAACGTTAAACAGGCAAGCAGGAAATAGGTATCCAGGGCATTGTATTTGCCGGGTAACGAGTGTGCGAATGAAAATTATTCCATTCCCACATAAAACACCTTCTTTTCTGTCTGACTTTACCGCAGTTCTTACGGTTTCCTGATAGTTACTTATAAGACTTAGAAATCATTATCAAAAAGGATCCAAGCATGCTCAATAAAAAACAACCGCCACTGGTCCGTAAAATGCCTGTGCTGTTAGCACTGGCAATCGGACTGGGAACTCTGGCACCACAGTCGTTTGCTGATATCAAGGTGGTCGATAAAACCAAACCTGCAAATCGCGATGTTATCGAAAAAACGATCGACGCCAGCTCCGGCTCTGCTTCCACTTTCTCCCGGGCATTTGCGGTACCGATGGAGCGCTACATCATTTCCGGTCTTGCACCATCTATCGCCCGTTACCGGGGTGGCATCGATGGTTATGAAGCCACCAGTACCGAAGGTAAGACCAAGCTGAATGTAAAATCCTCAACGGCACAGGCCTATAAAGGGTACCTGGAAAACAGCCAGGAAGAGTTAATTGCCAATATCGAAAAAACGCTGGGCCGCAGTGTAACACGAGTTCAAACCCTGCAAACGGCCACCAACGCAGTGGTTATTGAATTAACTCCTGTTGAAGCGCAGAAAATTTCAGTACTGAAAGATATCAAGAGCATACAAAAAGATCAGTTGCACCAACTGGAATCCAACACCAATGTATTGGATGGTTATGCCCAACCAAGTCAGGACAGTTCTAACTGGACTTACCTCACAGCTGCTGCACTGCTATTGACCCTGGCTTTGATTTTCTGGGCCTATCGTTCAGGCAGATTCAGTAAGACTCATGCCCGCTTGGCGTCAATGCTTGCAGTACTCGGGCTGGCTGGCTGTTATTGGGAAGGTGGTTTTGCCTGGATCAATGCTCCTCAGGTGTGGAAAGGCGTTGGCCATATGAAAGGCACCATGGGCGAAGGCGTTATTGTCGGCATTATCGATACCGGTATTAACCCGATAAGTGATTCTTTTGCTGCCCGCGGTGGCGACGGCTACAAAGTCGTCAACCCACTCGACTCGTACGTCGGCGTATGTAACCCCAGTGAAGCGGTTTATGACGCGACATTCCCATGTAATGACAAGCTGATCGGAGCCTGGGGGCACCCAGCAGTTAATGATGGCAGCCCAAGAGATAAGGAAGGTCACGGCTCTCATACTGCGGGTACCAGCGCCGGAAACATTGTATTTAATGCAACCGTCAAAGCGCCTTCCGGTTATACCATCACCAAAGATATCGCTGGTGTGGCCCCTCATGCCAACATTATCGCTTACAACGTCTGCGATGAAAACGGCTGTTATTCTTCATCGATTCTCTTCGCCATTGACCGCGCTATCCAGGATGGTGTCGATGTCATCAACTATTCCATTGGTGGTGGTTCCGTTGATCCTTGGGCCAACCCAAGCGCTCTGGCTTATCTGGCTGCAATGGATGCTGGTGTTTTTGTTGCCACTTCTGCTGGTAACAGCGGCCCGGATCCTGAAACATTGGGTTCCCCGGCCGATGCTCCTTGGATCACTGCTGTCGCATCCAGTTCACACAACTTCATGTACAAAAGCGCCCTGGTTAATCTGACCGGTGGGGACACCACTCCTCCAGCAGACATCATTGGTCAGGCCATGTCAGAAGGTTATGGACCGGCAACCATTGTTGATGCTACTGATTATGGCAACCCCCTGTGTCTGGAAGATCAGTTCACTGCCAAATTTGATGGTGAAATTGTGTTGTGTGATGCCGGCGAGATTGCCCGTGTAGCAAAAGGCCAGAACGTTGCCAAAAACGGTGGTGGCGCTCTGATTCTGACACGTCCCAATACCACCCCTGATGGTACAGGTTACTGGGAAGCAGATACTCACTATATTCCTGCCGTCCATATCATGTACACCGACGCCGCCAAACTGCGCGAATGGATGAGCACCGGTAAAGAGCACATGGGCACAATTTCCGGCACGAGTACGGTTATTGCCAATGAATATGCTGATGTCCTGGCGTATTTCAGCTCCAAAGGCTCAAATTCATCAGTAGGCAGCATTGTCAAACCCAATATCACGGCACCTGGTCGTGCTATTTTTGCGGCATTTAACGAAGATTACAGCGACCTGGAACAGGACTACAACATCATCCAGGGTACCTCTATGTCGAGTCCTCACATTGCCGGTTCCGGAGCTTTGATGAAAGCGTTGCATCCAGACTGGACCCCCATGCAGATCCAATCTGCACTGATGACCACCGCCAACACCATGCAGTATAAAGAAGATGGCGTCACCATCGCAGATCCATTTGACGTGGGTGCTGGTCGGGTTGATCTGGCGATTGCCGCACGCGCAGCGCTGGTACTAGACGAAACCACCAACAATTTCCTGAAGGCCGACCCGTTTGTAAACGGAGATCCGGCAACACTGAACCTGGCATCTTTAGGGCAGAGTTCCTGCGTCGTGGACTGCAGCTGGACACGTACTGTAACCAACGTCAGTCATAAAACCACGCGCTGGAAAGCCAAATCTAAAGATGGCGTCACAGTCAGTCCGTCTTATTTCTCCCTGAACCCAGGCGAGAGTACCGAGCTGAGCTTTATGGTCGATGTATCCGAAGTACCGGCTGGCGACTGGAAGTTTACCCAGGTTGGTATCAAATCCCTGACCCATGGCGTACCGGATGTGCATTTCCCTCTGGCGGCCTTGTCTACCTTGAGCAACTTGCCGAGTGCCATTGAAATTACCTCTGCCGTTGATGCTGATGTGGCATCACTGGGCGGACTGAAAGCAGTGGAAATCACGGCAGCTGATGTCAATGTTATTGGCTTGACAAAGTCAGAAGCGACCAGCGCAGCCCTATTATCAGACCCAACCAACGGCAAGCCGTTTGATGGTTATGAAACTGCCGAGGACGGCGCATTTTTCTTTACCGTTGAAATCCCCAATGGTGCGACTCGGTTTGTTGCCGAGATTACCGCATCTGAATCAGATGATATGGACATGTTTGTGGGTCTTGGCGATACCCCAAGCGAGGCAACCATGGTAGCCAACAGTGCAACAAGCTCTGCTTTGGAATATATCAGCCTGTCTGAAGTACCAGCCACAACGTTATGGGTACTGGTGCAGAACTGGGAAAGCGGACACACCGACCCTTCTGCAGTCACAGTACACACCGCTGTTGTTGAAAATATGGACCAAGGCAACATGACAGTGACCGTTCCAACATCATTACCTGCGGGTGAAGAGTTCGCCGCTGACATCGCTTTCAGTCTGCCTGGCTCAGTAGCTGGTGACCATTACTATGGTGCGTTCTCAATTGGTACCGACAGTAGCAAACCAGGAAATCTGGGAACCATTGCGGTTGATCTGGTTCGGGAATAATTCGTTCCGACATTAACAGTTGCCGTGGCACCTGCCCGGTAACCTCAATTGTCCCCGCATCACGCGGGGACAACTCATTTATACGAGCACGCTTTTTCAAAAATCTGCAAACTGGCTGTCAACCATGCTCAGCCTGCAGAATCGACCTGGCCATCACCAGCAACGGATCATGAGCACGCTTTCGAGTATGGGCGAATAACACCCTGACATGCTTTTGTGCCTCGCAAATAATTTCAACCTCTCCACTGAGCTGTGCTTCCCTCGCACTATCGGCATGGAGCATACCAATGCCCACACCCCCTCCGATCAGAGTTCGGGTAACCACTTCACGGTCAATACTGATAATTCGCTCCGGGCGAATATTATGTGCTTCAAACAGCTGATCTGCCGCTTGCTTACAACAACTTTGAACCGTTGGACAAATCCAGGGAAGTTGCGCCAGCACCTGCCAGTCGACCGGCTTGGAGGTATCCACCAGCCCAGGTGGGGCCGCCAGAAAAATACCGAACCGCCCGACTTCCAGGCTACTGATACCTTCATCCGGTAAGTGGCTATCGTTGTAGAAACCTGCATCCAGATCACCGTTACAAATTGCTTTAAGTATTTCTGCGGTATCACCATGCTGCACCACCAGCTCCACTTCCGGGCACCGCTCCGACAACGCAATCATCAGCCGCCCAAGCGCTTCCGTACTGGCAGTGCTGGAATTACCAATATGCAGTTTGCCATTGAGTCGCCCCTTTAAACGGACGGCCTCCGCCAGAAAATCCTGATGGGCCACAAGGGTTTGTTCAGCCTTGAGCAACAGCTGCTCTCCCTCGCGGGTCAGACTCATGCCACGAGGGATGCGCTGAAACAAAATCAGCCCGAGTGTATCCTCAATAGCCTTGATATGCGCACTGACCGCTGGCTGGCTGAGACAAAGCTTTGCAGCTGCCCGGGAAATACTGCCCTCGCGTGCGACCGTCATAAATGTCTTGAGTTGATGAATTTCCATGAAATTAGAAATACCCGTGAGATGAGGTCATCAGGTTTTATCAGAGTAACCCCAGTATATGCCACCAAAGCAAATCCAACGGGGCCACGATCACAATACCAATTACAAACAGAGTCAGACACATTCTGGTCACAACGCTCATTGGCAGCTTACCCACCGACATCGCAGTGATCAAAGGAGGCGCCTGGTACGGCATAAATACATTTGAAAAAGCCAACACCTGGGTCATCAATACCGTCGCCAGAGGCAAACCCGTCAAACTGGCAAGATCTGATGCCAACGGTGTCATAACAGCAGGAATACCTGGCAGATTGGTGACCATTGCAACTAATGTGGAAATAACCGTCAAAGCGCCTATATTCCACAACGGCTGGTCACTGGAAAAGTGAGCATGGCCACTGAGATTTCTCACCAATGCCTCGCCAAGTCCACTGGCAGAAATAACGGCCCCCAAACCGATGATCCCGGCAACGAAGAATAGCGACGCAAAATTAATATCCGTGTTAAGGCATTTTGCCTTGGTCAGTCCGGAAATCGGAGCCAGGCAATACAGTGCCGCTGCCAGTCCCACCCAACCCGGTGAAACATGATGAATCGCATCAGTCAGCCAGAATAGTAAACTGAGCCCCAACACGATGATCAACCTTCGTTCCGGGGAAGTCAGCGGCGTTACATCGACAACATCGTCTGCCTGTTGCGGCAGAGGATCACGGTCCGGATACAGCCACAGGATCAGCATGACCAGTAATATAGCCTTAAACATTCCAAGAACAGGGAAATGCAGTAAAAAGTAGTCCCAGTAACTGATTTGTAACCCATGCAGATTCTCAGCCATGGCTGCCAGAATCATATTAGGTGTATTAGACGGCAAAATGGAAAAAGCCGGCAAAAAGGTTCCCAGAGATGCAGCCAGTACCATTCCCGTACGCCCCTTGGACCCCGATTCATAACCCAAATGATCAGCCAAGGCGAGAATAATCGGCACTATCAGCACAATACGCCCCATCGCCGATGGCATGACAAACGCCAGTAACAGAGCCGATGTCACGATACCGGCAATGATACTTCGATAGCGGTGACCGAGCATGCCCGAAAAGCGTCTGGCAACCCGTTGGTCCAGCCGGGTATGGCGAATAGCGGCTCCCAATACCATGCCACTGAACAGCAACCAGAACGGCGAAGAATAAAAGCCGGAAAATACGGTCTGTACTGGTGCCATATGCAGCACAATCGCCACCAGGAAAAACAATAGCGAAGTCCAATACTCCGGCATCACTGCTGTCGCCCACATAGCAATACAAAACACCGTCAATGTCGCAGCCATGGCCATCGTAACGGACAGATAAAACCCGGTAACCACGGCAACCGTCACAGTTAATACCATAATGAAAACAAGCTTGCGAAAACCCGGATGAAACCAAAACGATGACAAGGCGTTTTTCTGATGGACAGGCGTTGATAAACCCGTTGGAGAGGAAGGTTGTTGGTTTGACATCTTTTTCACCGAATACATTAACAACCGCAACCTTACCCGGGCAACGTGTCGATAATCCAATCGTATCTTTGGAGGTCTGCCCTCAGTAATGCTGATACCAACATCAGCCAGAATAATCTTCAGACAGTTTTGGTCCCGTTATGGGCTGACCCGTTTAATCACATAAGTCCGACTGAGGGCATCGTGCAACGCTCCTTTTTTATACCACCAGAAATACAAATGGATAAAAAACAGCTTAAGGGTAATAAACGATAAAAACAGACTGAAAGTACGCCATACGATGTGCCAGAATTCTGGCTTTCCTTCCGCTCGGTTGATGATTGTCATCCTTAACAAGTGTTTCATAGGAGTACACCCGTATTTATACTCGAAGAAAATAAAATAGGAAAAATAACCGGCCAGTTCCATCAGCACCATGGCCCCCAAAGACTTTTCAGGCACATTGAAGGTCAACAACCCGGCAAACAGCACCGCTCCCAGATTGATGAGCATCAGATCCAGCAGGTAAGCCAGACAACGGCTTGCCATACTGGCTTTCTGCTTGTTGAACTCCAATGCCTGCCGCTGAATGGCCTGAGCAGTCTGTTGACGCTGTTGTGCTTCCCGTTCACGCTGATCACGGAGCTGGCCACGTTGATGTTTTTTCAGGTATGTCTGGATCAGTGTAAGCTGTCGATCAGTCTCATTCAGCTCACACTCCTGTTCCAACAACGCCCGCTGCTGCAACCAGTTCATCTGCTGCTGCAACGTAAACAATGCTTCACTGTCAAACAGGTTTCGGTATACCACCGGTACTTCCCGCTCCAACCGCAGTAGACATTCAAACGTTTCCACAGCAAAACGCCGTTGTTCCAGCAGGCTCAAATCAAGTGCCTGATAGGCAAGCCGTTGGATGGAGCGTTCAAAACCCGGCTCGGTAAATTGGCAGATTAATTCATACAACTCATCCACCAGCGTCCGCATTTCAATTTGTGGCGTCTGCGGCGTTACCTCAGCATCATCAAATACAGGCGACTGAATCACAACAGGTTGATCAGCCTCAGGTGACCACGAGTTAGCGTCGTCTTCTACCCGGGCTGGTGTAATAACCGTTGCAACGATTTCCGCTGGTTCCGGCACAACAACAGGCGCAGTGTCAGCCGGTACCGGAACATCCTGCACCTGCCTGCCAGCTTTAACAGCAGACGGTTTACCAACCTGACGACTTAAGGTTTTATAAGCCCGATGTAAAGCCTGAAAACCTTCAGGATCCTCATCAGGCCGACATTTTTTCAATGCCGTTGAGTAGGCAAGCTTGATGGTTTTGGCATCATCGGTAGGCTCTATTCCCAGAACTTTCCAGGCTGACATAGTTCCCTCTTACTAAAAAATGCTGTTGGATTCCAATGCTTCCAGAAAACGGACAAACTGCTGAGTTGCCGCCTCCACCCGATGAGGAACCTGGGTTTCCAGTTCAGACTCAAAGTAGCGAATAAGGTGTTGGATTTCGATCCTATCCTCTTCCAGACTGCTTTCATATAGTCGCTCCGCCCGGGCAATCAGCTCCTTGTTCATTTCCAGGTCACGTGGGTGGAACTTCAGAGCAGCAAGGCGTTCACTGCTGTCGATCAGTTCCTGTTCCGTAAGATCGGAATCAGCATTCTGAATCTGCAGG
The DNA here is from genome assembly GCF_050297175.1 of Gynuella sp. Lineage (NCBI taxonomy): Bacteria > Pseudomonadati > Pseudomonadota > Gammaproteobacteria > Oceanospirillales > Saccharospirillaceae > Gynuella > Gynuella sp. Next base: position 147,149 of record NZ_JBNKSF010000039.1, read on the forward strand.
CTGGTCTTCAGCCCGGTGGATACAACCGTAACATCCACTTCCAGTAAACCGTTCATGTCATAACTGAAGCGCACATCAATGGACTCTTCACCACGCCGGCCGGCCGGTACTTTCACCTCCAGCCCACCAAGCTTGATGTTATTCTTCACCAGCCTGCTTTCACCCTGATAAACATCCACCAGAATTTTTTTCTGATGATCTGCTGCCGTGTAATAGCGCCGGACGATACTGACAGGCACGGTGCAGTTACGTTCAATGATCGGCGAAAACAACGCCCCCATATCTCCCCGTTGATCATTGTCGTTAATCACGGCAGTCCCCAGACTGTACGGGCAGACATCTGTCAGAACCACATCCTCCAGAGCCTGATTTTTTTCTTTCAGACCGGCTTGAATTGCAGTTCCACGGGCAACGATAAGATCAGGGTCAAGATGGATGGATGGCATACGCTGAAACAACCTGGCCACCAGAGAGCGAAACACCTGCATCCGGGTGGCTCCCCCCACCAGAATAATTTCGCTCAGCTCATCAGGATGGGTACCTGCATCCCGCAGTGTTCGTTCAATCGGTACTTGAATACGGGCCAGCAGTGGCTGACAGGCATGGGCAAACTCGTCCCGGGTGATGTCGATATCAACATCACTCGATGACAGAAAACTGGGTATTTTAACGGCCCGCTCAGTACTCAAAGTGTGCTTTGCCTGTTCCAGCGTGGCATATAACTGGCGAACCTGAACCCTGGACAAGCCCTGCTGAGTACGCCCGAGTTTACTCAAATACAAATCAACCAGAAGCTCCAGGAAATCCTCACCGCCAAGAAAGTTATCACCTGCAGTGGCATGTACTTCAAGTACGCCATCAAAATACTCCATCAGCGACACATCAAACGTGCCACCGCCAAGATCGAGGATGATAAATTTAGAGTCTTCGGGTTTTTCATGCAGGCCGTATGCAAGTGCTGCAGCAGTCGGCTCATTGATCAGACGATCCACTTTCAGGCCGATCAGTTCTGCCGCCGCTTTGGTCGCCTTACGCTGAATGTCATTAAAGTAAGCAGGAACGCTGATAATTGCTTCGCTGACCGGCTCCCCAAGGAAAACCTCGGCATCATCCCGCAGGCTTTTCAATACCATGGCAGATAACTCAACCGGTGAATACACCTGCTGTCCCAGTTTGACCTGTTGCCGGCTCCCCATATAGCGTTTGAATGTGGCAGCACAACCTGCCGGCTCCACCATACGCCGAGCCTTGGCAAACTTACCCACTATCAACTCTCCGGTTTCATCAATTCCCACGACAGACGGCGTAAGGTATTCACCAAACCGATTGGGTATTAACTCAATTCCATCTTCTTTCCAATATCCACAGGCACTGTTTGTAGTTCCCAGGTCAATGCCGATAATACTCATCAATCCTTGCTCCTCAATCGCTGAAAGCTCAATAAAAACGGAAACATCCCGTGCTTTTAGGGGTGCCGGTATAAAAGTTATGCACCTGCCTGTCATGACGAAGGCTGGTAATTCCGGCTCTGCCAGAAAGACGGAGTCCTACAAGAGACATGACATGGTACGATGGATGTATGAGGGAAAAAGCGACATCAATTCGGATACGCCGCAACAATCGGGCTAAGGTCCAACAACAGACTGTTTTTAAATGAATCGTGTCGTTTAGCTGCATTCCATTACCCGCTATATCCTTGACTATGAACAGAACAATTGTATTAAAAAAGAAGCGCAGTGCAAAAAATGTCGGTGATTACGGAATTAGAAAATCAATTAATGTGAGCCAGCAGGGGTTTATTTACACTGACACTTGACCGACAGCATAGAACTCTATCAAACAACTCTCTTTTGAAGCGACACCAAGAATTCCATATTCGGCCTTTATATAGGTACTTTTTATTAATCTGACAGGCAATCCACACACCACAAATTCCTGAAATTGGACTTCCCCGTTCAGTTTATATATTTGCAGGCCACATAATCGAATACGGTTACCCATATTCGTTATCCCCGGAACTTACAGAATGCCTCTTTGAACAAAGCATTACAATGCATTCAGGCATGTTTGGGTGGGTGATAACGATGTCGTACTCACAATCGTAATCCAGGCAATAGCAATTTGAATAGATCCGTCTGAAGTCAAAGACTGATCTGAAGAGTGCCAATATCACTCTGTTTTCCATCATAAATGGGTAGATCGTGGCCATATTATGTAACATGGCAAAGACAGCTGTTCCCTGACATCATTGATCACTTATCCGGCGACGTTATATCTCAAGCGATATACCGGAAAGCCGGTCTCAGGATGAGGTTTCCGGCACATCACTTCGAAGCCATATAAGTCGTAAAATCGCTTACCGTTGAGATTGTCACAAAATACTTCAAGCTCCAGAGTCCTGTGCAAAGCGGAGGCTTTATCCAACAATGCTCTGCCTATTCCCATACTCTGATACGACGGGTCAACAAACAAAGCGCCCACTTCATGACCCAGCAGAGACACAAAACCAACCACATGTTCGTCCAGCTCTGCCACCCAGGTGTCTGCGTTTGGCAGATAATCCGTCGGAATGATCTCACGAATCTGTTTAATAAATTCATTGCTTAAAAATGGATGAGCCTGCCGGTTACCACTTTCCCAGACAGATAAAACCAGTTCCAGATCAGCAGCACTATAAGGCCGGATCACATACGACATAGTAATTTTCCTTTCACGCAATCTCTCCGGAGAGAACAAAATAAAACACTCATAAATATTTGAAGCACAGCAACAGAATAAAGTCTATGTGCCGATAAGGGGAAAAACAGCATCTTCGTACAATGTTCATACGGTTAATTTTCGGAAGTCAAAATAAACATATAACCGGATCAGAATTCATCTTCAACAGCACAATACGATCCTATCAACGATCTCTGTTTTATAACTCAGCCAGAAACAATCCAATATACTTTTTGAGAGATAAATGAGTAGGAGTATATTTTCGATAATTCCATACACTTACCATATAAAATTCCAGCCGATTGTTTTTACACAAAGAAATCTATGGATACTCCAAAGAGTGTCGATGAAGACACCAGAGCAATACAAAACATGCCAACATCCGCCATTCATCATCTACAAATAACCGAATTTTGCAGATTTTTTTAGCTCATTTTCGGCGACAAAGGTCATTATTCAGAGTCATAAAACTATTTTCTGGTGCAAAATTTTTCCACAAATGCCGATCTGGTTTACATACCCATGAGCTGAGTACAAACTCTCGCCACCATACATTGTTCTCGCCACAAATTTTTTCATTTCTGTTTAATAATCAAGCCATAAAAAATATTTCATCTTGCATATTTGTCATAATTATAAATAATACGAGCAGCCCGACTAAGAACATTATCAGAATACCTTTCTTATAAGACACTGACGAACCAACATCCCCGGTTAATAAGTATACAAACAGAAAACCCGCCACAAAAAATTATCAGGCATCACGATTGACAAAGTTTCAGCAGCTCCTTTATGGTTGCATTAATGTCTGACAGCTGACAGATCTTCAACTAGAATCTACCTGAAGACCAATACGGAAATATGAATGACAGATCATGTTCTGCCATTATTAAAATTGTCTCCCCGTAACCACGCATATCTGTTGGTAACTTTATCACTTAAGGCGCTTATAAGGTGAATGAACATCCGTTTTTCATTGGTGAATGGCAGGTATCTCCTAAGACCAATACCATTCGTTGTGGCGAGATTGTGCGCCAGCTTGAACCAAGAGTCATGGATGTCCTGGTAGCACTTTCGAACCAGAAAGGCCAACCATTGAGTGCTGACGAAATTGTCCAGCAATGCTGGGGCAACACTGAGATCGGTGATAACCCGGTTCACAAGGCCATTAATCAATTACGTCGGGCGCTGGGAGATAAACCCAGTGAGCCTCTGTATGTGGAGACCATTCGTAAACGGGGTTACCGTATCGTTGCTGAATTAAGTTTTCCTGCATCTGAAACCGTCACCGAACTATGGCAAAACAAGTCGCCATTTCCTGGCTTACGCGCGTTTTCCAGCAGCGATGCAGCGGTATTTTTTGGCCGTAACGAACAGATAGTCACCTTGTTGCAACAACTGTCCGGACAAGTCAGTAACGGCCACACATTCTGTCTCATTCTCGGTCCCAGTGGCAGCGGTAAATCATCTCTACTGAACGCAGGGGTCATTCCTGCTTTGGAAGATCGCAAAGGTTATGATGGTATTGGAGTATTGTCACATACGAGCCTCGACTTTGCGGATATTGGTAAACATCAGCTGTTTATGGATCTGGCAGCCGCGATGCTGGATTGGGAGATTGACAGCACTCCGCTGTTCGAGGGTTGCAGTGCCGAGACACTGGTGACAATGCTTACCAAACAAATTGACGATCTTATCGATCACTGCCGGCAACGCATTGCTGCCACGGAAACAAGCTATGCCTTGCCCCAGTTATCACTGTTTATCGATCGTCTTGAAGTCTTATTGTCTTCACCGTTATTCAGCACAGAAGAGCGTGATCAGTTTTTAAATATTATTGATTATCTGGCTCGATCCGGCGGTATATTAATACTCAGTGCCTGTCGAAATGATTTTTATCCACTGGTCGTGGGCCACCCGGTCCTAATGGCGATAAAAGCCAGCGGTGCAGTATTCGACCTTATGCCGCCCACGCGACTGGAGCTGATGCAAATGATCAGGCTGCCAGCAACCGCCGCAGGGCTTGCCTGGGCACGAGATCCTGTCACACAGATTCCACTGGACGAAATACTCTGTGCTGACGCATCAGACCATCCTGACTCCCTGCCTATGCTGCAATACACTCTGGAAGCCTTATATCAGCAGCGCTCCTCTGATAATGAACTGCTGGTATCGGTCTATCAGCAACTGGGGGGGATAGACGGTGCCATTGGTCGCAAAGCTGAAGAGATTTTCCTGAGTTTGCCTACTAACCGCCAGGCTGCTCTACCCGGAATACTGCCCATGCTGCTGACCATGACCGACGATGGCAAAAGCATTACCAGCCGCACTGCCGCCTGGACACAATTGCAGCATCAGGATCAGATAGAGCTGGTGCAGGCGCTGATTGATCACCGGCTACTGGTTTCACACCTTTATCATGATGAACCCTGTTTCAGTGTCTGCCACGAAGCACTATGGCAACACTGGCCTCGGGTGCAAACCTGGATCAGAGACCATCGCGACAGCCTGGCCATCAAAACCCGGCTGCAACAACAGGCACAACGCTGGCAACAGGAACAGCGTAGTCAGGATTTCCTGCTGGCAAAGGGAAAACCTTTGCAGGAAGCACAAGAACTGCAGGAGCAAAACCTGTTTGTGCTGGATGTATCGGAACGGGAACTGATCAAAGCCTCAGCCAGACGGGCAGAATTAAGGCACTGGCTCAACCGGGCCATTATCGCTTTGCTGTGCACACTGACACTGACGTCGATATTTATGAGCATCCGCAGCCATCAGGCCGAAACTCTGGCTCGCCAGAAACGCCTGGAAGCTGAAAATCTGCTCGGTTTCATGGTAGGTGAGTTTGCCGACAAGCTCAGAAGCGTCAAACGAATGGATTTGCTCGATGGTATCAGCAATGAAGCTTTGGCTTATTTCAGTACGCAGGAACAACAGCGCAACCAAGATACATTCCTGCCCTTTTTAAAGAACGATCTCAGTTTCAAGTCCATGTTTCAGCAGGCGCGAACCCTTGGAGCCATCGGTGAAGTGGCTTATTCGCGAGACCGGATTGATGAAGCTAGACAGGCTTTTGAAGCTGCCAATACAATCCTGCAACCATTGGTTCAGCAACAAAAAGACAATCTGGACCTGCTCAAGGAGTCGGGAGCTAATGCGTTCTGGCTCGGCCAACTCGAATATGATGACTGGAACCTGGATGCCGCACTGGCATGGTTTGATACCTACCGAAACTACAGCGAGCGCATGTATGCGCTGGCACCCGATAGCCTGGATACCATTCTCGAACTGTCAGACGCCTACAGTACCATGGGCTCCCTATATCTGGAGCAACAGAATTATCCAGCTGCACAAACAGCCTTCGAGTCATCGCTGTCCTATACCCAACAGGCCATTCAGATGGAACCCAGCGATGAAACCCTGCACATGAATCAGGCAGATACGCTGTCATGGCTGGGCTCTGTCGCCAAACATCTTGGTGATTTGCAACAAGCAATTGAGCTGAATCTGAACGGCCAACAGGAACTGGAGAAGGCCCTTGAGCGGGAACCCGACAATGCCAACATTATTGAGAGTCTGGCTTACTCATACACCCAACAGGCCAGAATGCTGAATTACCGCACGGAGTATCATCAGGCCAGTGACAAAGTGGATCAGGCCATCACCATGATGGAAAAAGGATTGGTCCAGGATCCTGAAAATACCGGATGGCAGGACTATCTACTGGGACTGAAAGCCTTCCGGCGACTGTTACAGGCAAACAAAGGGCACCCCGACGACGCTGAATTGACAGCCGAGATAGAGGTATCTATGGATCACATCATAGAAAATGCCGCGATTGATCCATCCACCCTGATCGACACTATTCGGTACTATCAGGTAAAACATGACTGGTCAAAAAGTAAAGTACTTATCGAACAGGCACAAATACAGCTTGATGCCGCACATTCGACCGATACTTTATCCAGCTACGCGTTACAGGCGCTGGCAGAAATCAAGTTGATGCACGCCCGGCTGGATGATCAAAACAATAACGGGCAACACAAGCGGCAAGCCTGTCAGGAAGCCATTGAGCTACTACAACCCCTGCTCGAAAAAAGCCGCAGCGCTGAATATCTGATGCCCTTTGTACAGGCACACCATTGTCTGGGCCAGCAATCGTTGATTCAAAACGAAGTGGAGGCATTACGACAAATGGGCATTTCCGAGATCGGCTTTATGCTTGTCAGTGGCGCACAATAACAGGACTTTTTATAACGGGACGCGGGCGTTTTATGCACCTGTGCCCCTATGATGCACTAACCATAGTGGTTCGTAATTGAGAAGGAGAAGTCTATGCAACAGGTAAAATTTAAAGTAACGGTGGACACATCAATCATTCCCCCGATTTTTGTGTTTTATAATGAAAACAAACAAATCACCAATGGATCTGTCACCGTCCAAGGGTGCCCCACAGAAATATACTACACCCTGGAAAGCCCTGGTTACTTTATGCAAAAACCAGCGATCAATGACGACTTCAATAGTGACATCTCTTACACTTTCCAGGACAACGGAAAAACCTTGGTGCTCATGGATCAGGGCTCAAGATCCAACGAAGACGTCGGACTCCAACTGATCATTGAAAACATTCAGACCGGGCAACGCTATGCAAGTCCGGACCCTCGCATTAAAAATAAACGCCCTTAACTGATCACTGGGCATACCACCATTCATCCCGGCCGGGCGACATGTTAAATAATATCTTTCAGTCGTCATCGGCCACCTTCCCAACTCGACAAACTACCTCATTTTTTTCAGCACTTATTGTTGTTTTTCAACTGCCTGAAGCATTGTTTTCTTAACAATCAAAAAACACATAAAAACCTTAAAAATCAATAAGTTATAATTCAGAAGAATACCGGAAGGTTAGGCAGATCATTTTTCTTTACAGTGCACTCATCACATCAGCAGGCAAATATGATTTGCGAGGCAGTTATGAGCAAAACCAGCTGTTCAAAGGATAATAACCATCGCGCCCTGTCAAACCAGGCGCGACCCAACAAAACGTTTGTACCGGCCGAGGAAAGTCATCGGATCAGCCGCTTTTACAACATCCTTCATAATATTGCCGAAGGAGTGTTCATCGTTAACGACGAAGGGGTGATTGAACTGATCAACCCTCTGGGCGTGACATTTTTCGGAGCTCCGGCAGAATCGCTCCTCGGGCAAAAATGGTTTTACTTCCTGACCAATCATTATTATGAGCAGTATCAGGATATTTTTGCCAACTGGAAAAACAATCAGAATCAGCCACTCAGACATGGTCCGAAGGAAGTAGTCATCAACCGGGTTGATGGCACTCTGGTGGAGGCAGACCTGTCATTGTCTTTTCTGCCCACAAACATGACCGGCATGACACCGCTCTTTATCGGAGTACTGCACAACCTGAGTCAACATAAGGCTCAATATCGGGAATTACGTAAACAAGCCTATACCGACCAACTGACCGGATTGCCAAACCGTTACGATCTCGAACAAAAACTGGAAACATGTTGGAATCAATGCATAAACAATCATCAACCTCTCAGCCTGATTCTGATCGACGTGGATTACTTCAAAACCTTTAACGATCAATTCGGTCATCTAAATGGGGATAAATGCCTGCAGAAAATTGCCCAGGTATTACAGGATTGCCTGCCTTCCAACGACAGCCTGGCAGCCCGCTATGGCGGAGAAGAGTTTGTGCTGATATTGCCTCATTGTCCGGTACAGGGAGCCAAACTCGTGGCCCAGCATATACAAAAAGCCATCTGCGCATTGACGTTCACCGACATGCAGCTCGACGCTCATTTGAGCATCAGCGTCAGCCAGGGAATCGCCTGCAATCAAGGTGGCCAATACCGCACACCGGAAGCGCTCATCTTCGCCGCAGATACAGCACTTTACCGTGCCAAGACAGACGGCCGGAACCGGATCAACCTTAGTCTCTAGCCGGATATTGATGTTTCTGGGATGGGTGCGGATATCCGCCTGCGCCCCCTCAGTGCAGATCCTACCGAATTTTTTGCCCTGAACATCATTGACTGGCATTGGTAATGCCCAGCACACGCTTGTTGAAACATGCTGATAACCACTCAAAACATTGATAGCAGTCATTCTTTCTAACGATTGACACGGAAAATTGCAGCACTTCTGAGTATTACCTCTATAATCCGCCGCCTGCCAGACGTTACAACTGCGTCGAAATCACCTTTGCCAGTTACAAAAATGGAGAACCATCTATGGCTCAGATACAGAAAATGGTGAAAAACATCGGCTTTCAGGTAGTGGTTGCTATGATTATCGGCGCTATTGCGGGTGCACTCATGGGCCAACAGGCAGCCATGTTTGCGCCCTTGGGAGCAATATTTATACACTTAATTAAAATGTTGGTTATACCGCTGATTGCAGTCTCCATCATTGCTGGTGCCGCCAATCTGGGTGACAGCCCGGCGGCCGGAAAAATTGGCCTGACAACCTTCGGCTTCTTTCTGCTGACATCTGCCGCAGCCGTTGCTCTGGCTTTGTCCATGGGCGCCATTTTCAAACCAGGTGCAGGGCTTGATCTGAGCGCCGCACAACACTTCTTTTCCAATGACTACGCCGACAAAGGTGCCGTACCTGGATTTTTCGATACCATTCTGGGCATGATCCCCACTAACGTTTTTCAATCACTCAACGATGCCAACATTCTGCAGATCATGGTGTTTTGCCTGTTTCTGGGCATTGCAATTGCCAAGCAGGACAATAGCCGTACCAAACCTCTGATGGAAGGTCTGGACACCCTGATCCAGGCATTTATCTGGATGATCAATATCGTCATGCTGGTTGCCCCAATTGGAGTGTTTGGCTTGATGGCCGATGCCGTCGGTACCTTTGGTTTTGGAATGTTGATGCTGGTCGCCAAACTGTTTGCCGTCTATCTGCTGGCTATTCTGCTGTATGGCTTTGTATTTTATCCACTGCTGGTCAAGCTCTTCTCCAATACATCCCCATTGGATTTCATCAACAAGATGAAAAAACCCCAGGCTGTTGCGCTATCCACCGCGTCCAGTATGGCAACTCTGCCTGTCAACATGGAAACCTGTGAAGAAGAACTGAAAATCTCCAAACCGACCTGCTCTTTTGTGCTGCCTCTGGGAGCCACAATCAATATGAGCGGGAATGCCATTTATTATGGCCTGGTGGCGATCTTTTTTGCCCAGCTGTTTAACGTCGATCTGACCATGACCAGCTATGTGGCCATCATCTTTACCGCCACGATCGGTGCCATCGGTCAAGCCGGCGTACCGGGTCCTTCCTTTTTGGTAGTGGCCGTACTACTGGCCGCCAAAATCCCCATCGAAGGGCTGCCGTTACTGTTTGCCCTGGATCGTATTTTTGACATGATCCGTACAGCTCTGAACATCACTGGCGATGCTGCCTGTGCTGTGATCGTTGATCGTTTTGCCGGCGAAAAATCTGCCTGAACCGGTTATAACCGGGCAGCGTCAGAGCTGTCCGGTATCATCCTGCGCGACAAACCCACTCGCTTCCTGTAGAAAGTCCACGAATACTCTGTTGGCTTGGGATAAATATCCTCCTTTGCGCCAGGCAATACAGAGATCCAGCAGAATCGGCTGATCAAACGATAGTGTGACCAGCTCCGGATCGTCTTCAACCGCCATGTTCAGCAGCGTGGATATACCAAACCCTTGTTTGACAATCGCCCGGATGAGCGGCACCAGATTGGTTTCAAAGCCGATATTCGGAGTACAGCCAACCTCTCTGGCCAAACGATCCAGCACCTTGCGATGAAAATAGCCGGGTTTGAACATGGCCAGTTCTTCAGCAAAAAATTCCTCCAGACTGACAGAACTGCGACCGGCAAACGGATGTTCCCTGGCCACCACCACCCGCATTTCCTCACGCAGAAAGGCCCGAGCTTCCAGCATCTCGGGAATCTGCTGCGATTCAATAACCGCCAGATCCAGCTCACCTTTCTCCAGCATCTGCTGCAACTGTACCGCCCCTCCTTCATGTACCGAAAACACCAGTCCGGGGTAACGATGCCGGAAGGCCATCAGGATCGGCGGAAAATAAAATGACCCGAGCATGCTCGGAATACCGACCCGCACTTCGCCACGCTCCAATCCCTTTAATTCCTGCATTTCCAATTCTGCATCGCTGACTGCCTGAAGAATTTTCTCTGCCTGCACAAACAGTCGCTGTCCTTCATCTGTCAGTGCGATAGTCCGTTCACGGCGATGAAACAAAGTCAGCTGCAGCTCATCTTCGAGTTTGCGAATCGACATACTGATGGCCGGCTGGGCCAGATTGAGCCGCTCAGCAGCGCGGGTAAAACTACCCAGCCGAGCCACTTCATAAAAATACCGCAAGGGTTTGAGTTCCATAGCAACGATCGCACCATCAGACGTATCAACAGAGACATAAATAATAGTGATCATACTGATAACTTCCATATATTTTTATTATGCTTCTTTCAGGGATATAGTGCAGGCAGCTCCACGATGCTCGACCTTGTTCAGGTTTTACAGGACTCTCCCATGACTCAAAAACTGCTTACCAACGCTCTGGAGAGTAAGCTCACTCCAGAATCTGTCATTGTAAACGGTGAGCGGATCAGAACCGGCACGCCTGCCTATTGGCGTGCCACCCTGGCCTTGTGCCTGGGATCATTCATGATTTTTTCCAACCTCTATGTCACTCAGCCATTGCTGCCGATGCTGGCCAGTAATTTTCATATTTCCGCATTGAGCGCGAACTGGAGTTTTACCATTGCCACACTGACTTTGGGTCTGTCGTTGCTCTTTTATGGTCCACTGTCAGATGTCTTTGGTCGACGTGGCATCATGGTGGTGACCATGGCAGGCGCCATTCTGACCACACTGTTGATCTCCCAGGTACACAGTTATGAGTGGCTGCTGATCCTGCGGGCCTTACAAGGCCTGTGCCTTGGTGGTCTGCCGGCTATCGCAGTCGCGTACATGGGGGACGAGTTTGACAGCCACGCACTGATCACCGCCGTCGGCTTTTACATCGGTGCCAACAGCCTTGGAGGTATCAGCGGGCGTCTGATCGGTGGTTTTGCCGGTGAACATCTGGGCTGGTCAAGTACGTTCATGGTCATTGCTCTGCTCAGCCTGGTCATCTGGGCCGGGTTTATCTATCTGCTACCGGCATCCAGTCATTTCCAGGCCCGGCCATTTCATCCCCGACAAATGTTTGCCAATTTGCTGGAGCATCTGCGTAACCCGCTGTTACTACCCGCGTACCTGATTGGTGGTTTCAACTTTTTTGTATTCATCAATCAATACAGTTACCTGACTTTTGTACTCGAAAAAGCCCCCTACTCGCTCAGTACTCAAGTGCTGGGAATGCTGTTTTTGACGTACCTGACTGGCACATTCGGCTCCACGCTGGCCGGTCGCGCCAGCAGGTACCTGGCACAGCCGTTGTGTATGGCGCTGGGGATTGTGGTTCTGATGACAGGTAGCCTGATTACCTTGATACCGTCACTGCCGATGATCATCGTCGGCCTGCTAATCAACAGTCTTGGTTTCTTTTTTGCTCATGCCACGGCCAGCAGCTGGGTCAGCCGCAATGCTCATCATGCCAGGGCCAGTGCCAGTTCGCTCTATCTGGTATTTTATTATCTGGGAGCCAGCACCGGCGGGATTTATCTGCACCCTTTCTGGCGCTGGCAGGGATGGGGCGGGGTCATCGTCGGCTCGCTGTTGATATTGGCCGGCACGCTGAGTACCGCCCTGCTACTCTATCATCGCAGCCGAAGGACATCGGCTGCCAGCTAAAGCGCTTTATCAGCGCTTGACGGAATAAGGATCTTTGGCAATCAGATAAGCCAGCAGTTCCAAATAATTGTCCTGTTTCTGCAGCCATTCACGAGTATCTTTAATTTTCTGATACACCTCTGGACCGAATTTATCCTCATAGCGGGCGGACAGAATTTCGGCAGTGCGCTCGCTTTGAATACGGCGCTGCCATGGTTCGGTGAAAATACTGTTCAGCTGATGGGCCAGGCCTTCAGACTTCAGCAGCTCCCATTCACCTTTATCCATCCAGATGCCGGAAATATCAGAACTAAGGTCCAGCCGATGGTCATTGGAACCGCTGATTCGATACTTCAGCATCATATTACCGGTCACCGGGCACAGCAGTACCTGCCGGGAGTCCATGATTTCATATTCGATATTCGCAGCCAGAGGCTGAGGAGGAGTTCTCTGCAACCAGTACAGATAATCTTCCAGCATTAGCCAGTTACCACCGCAACTATCACAGGTACGTGCCAAAAACAGATCTTCCAGATAACCGCTGACAAGATTCCCATTTTTGCAAGCCGGGCATTTCATAGGCTTTCCTTAAAACATTCAGATGGAGGCTATGCATTCTACTGAATTAACCACCATTACTAAAACGGGTTTTCTTCACAAAGTTGGGCTATATTTCCACTCATGCTCGATAAACACTTTATTCATATCAGTCTGTTATTTACCTTTGCCGTGGTCATGCTCTCGGCCTGCGCCGGTTATACCAGTCTCGACAGTCAGCCTTATCAGGCACAAAACTCCGAAACCTATAGCCGCAGTGACTTCGAAACTATCTATCAACACTGGAAAGGTACACCACACCGGCTGGGTGGGCTCGACAAAAGTGGTATCGATTGTTCTGGATTGGTCTATCGAGCCTATCAGGCCCTGGGGGTTCGGGTGGCACGGACTACCGCGACACAGATACAACACTCTTACAGCATCCGGCAGTCTGCGCTTCGGCCGGGGGACCTGGTATTCTTCAAATTTCCCGGCAAGAAATACCGTCACGTGGGTATCTACCTCGACAATGGCGATTTCATGCATGCGTCCACCAGCAAGGGAGTGATCATTTCCAATCTCAGCGGCTTCTGGAAACAGCATTTCTGGATGGCACGACGGCTGGAGAATAATGGCTAAAACAGAAACAGTTCAGGCGCTCGAAAAGCGACCTGAACCGTCAGATCAGATAATCAGTAGTATTTGAGCTTCGTTGATTTGCCCCAGAATACCCGATAAGAGTAGGCGGTATAAGCCAGAATCAACGGCAATACGATGGCCACTCCCACTCCGATAAACCGTAGAGAAGCTTCGGCACTGGCAGCTTCCGCCGCACTCATCCTGCCGGGTACCACATCCGGATAAAAACTGTAGGCCAGACCGAAAAAGCTCAGCAAAAACAACGCCGCCACGCCAACAAACGGAAACCAGCAGCCCATATCATTCTTCAGCGGTACGTGTTTGAGATATTGATCCACTGCCACCACCAGGGCGATGCAGATGAGCGGAATCGGCACCAGCAGAATAGCACCGGGAAAGCTAAACCAACGTTCGGCAACGGTGCTGCTGACCAGCGGATTGACGATACTGATGGCAGCGATCCCCACCGCTGCGAGCCTTCCAGACCAGCGTGCCCAGTGAGCAGCACGGCGTTGCAGCTCGCCTTCTGTTTTCATCACCAGCCAGGCCCCGCCAATATAAGCATAGGCAGCGGTAACACAGACGGCACTGAGGGCAGCAAATGCTTCAGCAGCGAGACTATTTTCAAAACCAAGCACGTAACGACCAATCATGTATCCCTGCGTCAATGATGCTATCAATGAACCGGCTTTGAAGGCTCTGTCCCATAAGGTCCGGTGACCGGTAACCGCCTTGGCGCGAAAATCAAACGACACACCACGCACGATCAAACCCATCATTAGAATCGTCGTTGGCAGATACAGTTCATGCAGCACCAGGCTGTAAGCATGAGGAAACGCAATCAACAGGATGCCAATTGCGAGCACTAACCAGGTCTCATTGGCATCCCAGAACGGACCGATACTCGCAATCATCTGATCACGATGCTCAACCTCATCCATCGGCAACAACACTCCGATACCAAGATCATAACCATCGAGCACCGCATATATCAGAACGGCGAGCCCCATCAAAAACAAAAACACTTCCACTATCCAGCTTGTTGTCATCATGCTCTATGCTCCGCAGTTGTCATCGTATGCTCCTGATTCTGTAATTCCGATAGACTGAACTCCTCTACCTCGGTCGATTTGCGGGCCATATAAAAAATGGTTTGCAGATAAGCCGCCAGCAATAATCCATACAATGCCAGGTACATGGCCAGAGACAGGCCGACGTTCTGCTGCGGTACCGTTGTTACCGCTTCAGCTGTTTTCAATACCCCGGATACCAGCCACGGTTGTCGGCCGATTTCGGTCACATACCAACCGGCCAGTGTCGCCACCCACCCGGAAAATGTCATTAATACCTGAACTCTGAGCATCCAGACCGGCATTTCCCGATCCTTTCGTAACAACCAGGTGGCAGCCCAACTGACCAGCAGCATTAACATGCCAATCCCCACCATGATTCTGAAACCGAAAAACATAGGTTTGACCGGTGGATGAGCACCTTCAAATTCGTTCAGGCCTTTGATTTCTCCCTGAGCATCATGAGTCAGAATCAAACTCGCCAGACTGGGAATCTCAATGGCGTATTTGTTGGTTCTGGTCGTCTCGTCAGGCCAGGCAAACAACACCAGCGGCGCACTTTTTTCGGTCTGCCAAACCCCTTCAATCGCAGCAATTTTCTGGGGCTGATGTTCAATGGTATTCAACCCATGCATATCCCCCACCATGACCTGTATGGGTATCAATATTGCCGCCACCGCCATCGCCGATTTAAGGCTTTTTCGGGGAGCCAGCTTGGAGTCTTTTTTCAACAAGCGATATGCCGAGATACCGGCAATCAGGAATGCCGCCGTCAACCCTGACGCCAGCAACATGTGCATCAGGCGATACGGAAAAGAGGCATTAAAAATAATTTTCCACCAGTCCACCGGATACACCACACCATCGATAACTTCATAACCATCGGGTGTCTGCATCCAACTGTTCAGGGATAGAATCCAGAACGCCGACAGAGTTGTACCAACCGCCATGATAAAGCTTGCCAGCGTATGTACCCAGTTAGGCACCCGGTCCATGCCAAACAGCATCACACCCAGAAAGGTCGCTTCCAGAAAAAACGCGGTGATGACTTCATATCCCAGCAAAGGGCCGGCAATATTGCCCACTCTTTCCATAAAACCGGGCCAGTTGGTACCAAACTGAAAACTCATGGTGATACCGCTGACCACCCCCAGAGCAAATGTCAGGGCAAAAATCTTCACCCAAAAACGATAGATCCGCATCCACACCGGATGCCCCGACAGATCGTGTCGCACCTTGAAATAGAACAAAAACCAGCACATGGCAATGGTGATGGTCGGGAACAGGATGTGAAAACTAATATTCGCGGCAAACTGAATGCGCGACAGTATGAGAGTATCCATAACTCCTCCGTTACGATTTTAAAAAAACTATATCCCCCCACACCTTGGACCAGCCGCTATCTGATCAGGCTGCCAGCATCATGCCTGGCAACATTGTGTATCGGGGAAACCGGGACATCCTGTGCTCTGACGGCACAGCGACAACCTCAATCAAACTTGTGATTAACCTAGGACATTTCATTGCCAGGTTAGCGGTGATACAGAAAGCATCACCATCAACCTGTTGTCCTGACCAGGTTACGAATTGGAAGGTTTCTTTTTCGGCAGCATCCGATCACCCAGCTCCAGGACCTTTCCGACACCAGCGCCCAGTTTCATCAACGCCCGCAAATGCTCGGGTTTCATATTCTGTACATCGTCGAACCAATGATTGAACAACTCCAGCAGATCATGAATCTCACCCATTCTCTGCTGTTCGTAAGACATTTCCGACGACTCTTCGACATCCATCAACTGACTGCGCAGCATCGACAGCGTCGGATCAACTTCGCGTTTTTTGCGCTCCGCCATCACCTGTTGCGCCAGTTGCCAGATCGAACCGTTGGCAACGTAGTAATCTTTGCGATCCCCCGGCTCCCGATGCGTGCGAATCAGCTGCCAGCTATTCAGTTCTTTGGTTGCCATGCTGACGTTACCGCGGGAAATATTCAGCGCCTCAGCAATTTCATCCGCACTCAACGGCTTTTCGCTCATGACGATCAACGCCAGCATCTGTCCGACCGTGCGGTTAAATCCCCAGCGACTGCCCATCTCGCCAAAATGCAGTACAAACGTCTGAAGTTCGGGTGTCAGTTTCATGCATATACTCTGAATGGTTATTTCCATGATATTTGTCATGGAATTTCTGAATTTTCAATAATTTCTGAAAGTTTAAAAAGTTGGCACCAAAATGCAAGCAAATAATTGTCGCCAGCCAATAAATTAAATCCCTTTAAATTGTGTGGTTTTCAATCAAATAAGAGATGAATTCAGCAGATGGCTATGTTGTACTGCTGCGAAAACAGAAAGGACAATGTCTATGAAAGACTTGGACAGCCACAAAAAGATAGCGGTTCTGATCGATGCTGATAATGCACAATTAAGTAAAATCGGCGCAATTCTGAGCGAGTTGTCCGCACATGGGCATATTGTCATCAAACGGGCTTATGGAGATTGGTCCAGTGAATATCTGAAAAACTGGAAGCAAACTCTCAATGAACTGGCCATCCAGCCCAAGCAGCAGTTTGCCTATACCACTGGGAAAAATGCCACCGATGTCTCCATGATCATCGATGCCATGGATCTACTCTACTCGGATAAGTTTGATGCATTTGCACTGGTTTCCAGTGACAGTGACTTCACCAGTCTGGCCTCCCGACTGCGGGAGTCTGAGATTTTTGTCTTTGGTGTCGGCGAAAAGAAAACTCCGGTCTCGTTTCGGAATGCCTGCGATGATTTTATCTTTACCGAAAATCTGGAGACTGAAAATTCCACTCCCACTCCGGAAAAACCCCCGAAATCCGGCACCACAGTCTCTCCCAAAACCACCCCGAACCACGAATTGCTACCGCTGTTAAAAAAAGCCTGGGAGCTGTATCAGGATGACGACGGCTGGGCTAACGTCTCTCCCGCCGGCAGCATGATTAAACGATCCAAACCAGATTTTGACCCCAGAACTTACGGCGCCTCAAAACTCACCGATATCATTATCGGCCTCAAAAACATCTTCGAGGTCAAAAAAAGCAAGGGCAAAGGCACTACCAACATCATTCTGTATCGCCTGAAGAAACGCTAACCCCAGCCTTACCTGCCCCCATACGAATATTCAACACACCCGCGGCAATCAGTGAACCCAGAACGATCAATGCACAGGCAGCAATCAAGGCATCGGACATGTATGCCTCCCCAGCCATAATCAGCAATATCGTGGAAATCAGCGGGGCAGCGTAGGAAGCAATGCCCAGCAGCTGGATATTGCCGTGTTTGACACCGTAATCCCAGGTAAAGAATGCAATGCCCACCGGTCCAATCCCGAGTGCCACCACCCCAAGCCATGATCGCGCATTTGCGGGCCAGACCGTCGGTTCGAGCAGCCAGTGACACGCTAGTGCCAGCAGTGCCGTCACCAGACAATACCAGCCGACAGCATCGGTCGGCACCGATTTCAATCGCCGAGACAGTATCGAATAACCGGACCAGATCAATGCACAGGCCAGCGCTGCCATATATCCGGCAGCGTAAGCAGGTTGCAGCCCTTCATCCGGGTCACTTAACAACAGCCAACCACCCAGTGCCGCCAAAACCACACCCAGCAAGTGACGTTTTAACAGTTTTTCCGAGGGCAGCAACGCCGAAAGCAACACGATCAATACCGGCCACAGATAGGCCAGCAAACCCGCATGGGCGGCTGGTGCATGATTCATAGCAAAGAAATAACACAAGTGATAACCGAATAACCCACCCACGCCGACCAACCATGCCTGCCAGGGCTGGCGCATATAAAGTACACCGGTATGACCGAGACAGAACCAACGAATCTGCATCAACAGATAGGCCAGCCCAAATGTCATCGCCACCAGCTGCAACGGTGGAATCAGGCCATCAGTCAACCGGGTCAACAGCGCCAGCGTGCCCCATAAAAAAACAGAAAACAGACCGATTAGTGTTGCCTGAGGTGTGTGCATGATAAATACCCGCAATGAATTTTTGGGTATTTTAGGAATATTACCGACAGCCGGCTTTGCCGTTATGGTGCTTCTGTTTGTCGTTTCGGCGATAACCGGAAGGTGCTGGGGGATTGCCCGTATAACTGCCGAAACCGGTCACTGAAGGCGGACAGGTTTTGGTACCCACACTGATCAGCAATCTGCTGCACAGTCAACCGGGTATCGGTCAACAGCTGACTCGCCCGCAGCATTCGTTGCTGCTGTATGTACTGCCCCGGCGACATCCCGACATGGCGGATAAACAGCTGATGCAACTGCCGCACACTCAGATGCGCAACTGCTGCCACTTGATTGAGTGTCAACTCTGCCGCCAGATTGGCCTGCACATAATGGAGAGCCGCATTCAGGCGACGGTCCCCAGGCAACGATTCAGGACCGGCCCGTATCAGCAGCTGCAGTAATAACGACACCATACTGTAGCCAACAACCGGACTCAGGGAGGGCATCGACAACTGCTGATATATGAACGGTATGTACTGCTTCAACGCCGCATCGGTGGCAACAAATGGCGGCAGCTGTTCGCAGATCCGGGATTCATTGTGAGGCAAATCGATGACGATAAACAGATTCTCCTCTCCCGCCGAAAAACCGTGATCCACTCCAGAACGAATTACCGCCATCCGGGATTGGTCCACCTGCCCGGCAATGTTTCCAATCTGTAATTCCAGAACTCCCTGCAGCGGTAATACCAGCTGCGCAAAATCATGACGGTGCAAGGTATTGATGGCTGAATAACTGCGTAAAGTCATCGCGCTGGTCATGGTTGCTCAGGTCTCTGTAAATCGTCGTTTTAAAGGTCTTCCAACACTTCCGCAAGCCGGTTCAGACCAAAATCATCAGCCAGTCCAAAACGGATTTTCTGCCACTCCGGAAATATCCGCACCAGGACGGCATGTTGCCCACAATGTTGATAAAGCCGCCGGGCCTGTTCCGGATCCGTCAGTGTCAGGGTGACAAACAAGGCGGTGGTACTCAATTGCGCTTCGGCAAAGTGCTGACTCAACAGGTTGGTGAGTTTTTCACTGCTGTACTTAATCTGTTGCTGGGCATGTTGCTGCCAGACAGTGTCCTGCAATGCCAGCACTCCAACATATCGGGCCGGATGACTGATGGCCCAGGGACCCAATCGCTGTTGTAGTTGCTGTTGCAACAGCGGAGCACAGCAGATAAATCCGAGACGAATACCCGCCAACCCGAAAAACTTCCCCAGCGAGCGCAAGACGATCAGGTTATCCGGCATCGTGCCGGACAATAATGAATACTTGGGAGAAGGATCCATGAACGCTTCGTCTACCAGCAGGTAACCGGATAATTGCTGTAATTTCATCGCCAGCCCAAGTAACTGATCAGGTTGATAACGATAGCCGGTAGGGTTGTTTGGGTTGACAGCAATAACGATATCATCGGGGGCCAGTTGATGTTGATCCGGCAACTCATCGTAAGTTTCCAGCTGATGACCATTCAGACGCCAGTGAAAGGCATGCTCGGCATAACCATAATGGGGGATCCAGACCCGTGTCGGTGCGAACAGCATCGGCAGTGTTTGAATAGCCCATTGACTGCCAGGTACCGCCAACATTGGCTGGCCATAGAATCTGGCGGCAGCCTGCTCCAGCGCACCATCATTTTCCGGCAAACGTTGCCAGACCTCCGCCGGCAAATTCGGCACCGGCCAGCCCTCCGGGTTCACCCCGGTCGATAAATCCAACCACTGCTCCGCAGCGATTCCAAATTCGTTTGCGGCCTGTTGCAGGCGGCCACCGTGAAAAGGTGCTGTTACTAAAGACACCATAAAACTCCCGAACAGAACAAATAAATTAAAAAGATGGGACGTCAATCAATCCAGCCATTGCAGCAATGGCAAAGATCGTCATTCATCATTTGCGGCATAGCCACCCATCAAAAAACATCTGACTTCGATGCTTTTAAAAAACAAATCTACAATAGAGTAGAAAAAATATCCCAAACAAAAACAAAGATTATTGAAGTTCTTCAGCGCAAACAAATACCCAAGCGGAATCCGGCATTATCAAAGCATAGTCAGAATAGCAGCAACAGCCCAAACACCACTGCGACAAAGATCAGCAATGCCCGATCCAGCAGCTGGATGGCATTTATAATCTGCCGTTCATCGGCTGGCTGAGTACCGCCATACCAGGGCTTCTCCACTGTTAGGCCATGATAGATGGCCGGGCCGCCAAGACAGACATCCAAAGCACCGGCCCCGGCGCTCATCACCGGTCCACCGTTCGGGCTCGATAATAACCGGGCATACCTGCGCCAGCTGGCAAACCCCGCATGGGCATTGCCGGCCAGACAGTAGCAGACAGCACACAAGCGTGCAGGAATGTAGTTCAGCACATCATCGATACGGGCGCTGAACCAGCCGAAGTATCGATAACGGTCATTTTTATAGCCCCACATGGCATCAAGGGTATTGGCCAGCCGATAGATCACCACACCAGGCGCCCCAGCCAGCAGAAACCAGAAAATGGCAGCAAAGATACTGTCGCTGCCATTCTCCAATACCGATTCCACGGTCGCCCGGGCGCAGCCAGTCTTATCCAGATGAGCACATTCGCGACTGACGATCATACTGGTCTGATACCTGACCTGAGTCAGATCACCTGTCCTGATGGCATCAACCACCCGACGGCCATGTTGACATAAACTCTTACGGCCGATGGCGAGGTATAACAGCAGGATATCTATGACCATACCGAGTCTGTCAACCAGAACAAAGGCAATCAGAGCAAAGGGCAATACTGTTACCAACCAGGCCAGGATACCGTTCAGTCTGGCACGCAGTGGCGATATCCCCAATGCATCGAACCTGGCTTCTACCCAAGTGACCCAGCGACCAAACCCAACCAGAGGATGAAAACGTCGAGGTTCACCAAGTAGCTGGTCGATCACCAGGGCAATCACAATGGTCAGACTCACGGGATAGGCTCAAGCGCTAATGGGTTCAGAATGGGAACGGGATGTTAACACGTATCAACAAAAATGCGCGGCGGCGACAGAACGATAAACCGCCCGGACTGAGTCCGGGCGTGCCAGTGATCAGTCTTTTTTTCGACCGAACAGTCTGGCAATGACGCCACCGACCAGGGCAATACCCACAATGATGAACTTTTTAAACACCAGCAACAACGCACCCAGCTTGGCAAACAGCCCCATTTTGGCAGCCACACCACCGGCTACCAGCGCCGCCAGTCCATACTCAGCAACATGATCAACGCTGCTGTCGAAATCTTCATAACGATTGCCCTGGGTAAAATTGGTTACCGCCAGCAAATCCGGCATTTCGTGTTTAATGCTATCGATCTGATCCATAGTGGCCACGGCATTGAGTACCAGCACACCTTTACGTCCAAGGACACGAATGTTGTAGTTCAGGGAGTTCACATCAGCACCACTGGTGACATACTCCTTGGCCCAGTAAAACTTGTGAGTCTGCTGGTCATAACGCGGAGATTCCGCCCAGCCGATCAGGGTCATGGAACCATAGCCCGCTTCTTCACGTTGTTTGCTGGCTTCACGACTCTCCGCCATCATGTTTTTGAGCAGCTCATCGTAATCAATATCATCAGCATCCTCGTCACTGACGTAGCCATCCTCCATGTAGGTGATCACCACGCCCCAGCCTTCATAGTCAAGCGGACTGACATTGGCGGGGATGATCATGCCCAGGGTTTTATTGCCAGGCGGGTTCCCCCAGCCGTCTACCAGTAATCGTTCAGTGTTATCCGGATCTATGTACAAAAACTGATCAGATAAATTCATGGTGGCGATGTTGCCGGGCAGTGTGATCTTGCCGGAAATTCCGTGCAGGGAGGCAACAAATTCCTCCGCCGTCATTAAGTCCGTAGCATCTGCAGCGATACTGTCCGCCGCAACCGTCTCTTCAGAAAGACCGGGTTCAACCAGAGTACCTTCCGGAGCCTCCACCAAGGTGTCCTCAGCAAAGCTGTTAAATGCCAGTAATGACGCCACCAATAACAAAAATTTATTCATATGAGTGTCCTTAAGAAAAAAGAACCCGGATAACCAAGCAGTCCTTCGGGTCACTGGATGAGTAGGCTGCTGATGCCCGTTACCCAAGTCATGACGCCTGGGTTAACAAACACCCAACGACCCGTTGGGGCGAGTTCAGAGACAGGGGCGAACAGCACCATCCACCCTTGAACGATATAGCACCACAATAAAAGTGGATTTATACGGTTTCAGTTGCCTGGACGCAAATGAATATTCGCGCCTTACTCACAGTTATCAGGCAATTTATCCAACGCGACGAGGTGCTGCAAAAAACGATGCATCGCCATCAGGGCTTCTGCCAGATCAGGCTCGGTAATGGCTTCTGCAGGATGATGAGAAATACCTTTTTCGCAGCGCATGAACAGCATCGCCATCGGGCAAATCTGTGCCATGACCATGGCATCATGACCAGCACCACTGGGCAGTCGATGCGCCGCTTCACCGATGGCATCTGCAAGCAGATCCGTCATTTGCGGATCGCACTTCACCGCTGCCGCAGAATGGATCTGGGTCCAGGTAACTTCCAGACCACGCCGCTGACAGAGTACGTGTGCCGCGCCTTTGATATCTGCCAGAGCCTGATCACGTAACTGATCATTCTCACTGCGTATATCCAGGCTGAATTCAACCCGTCCGGGAATAACATTCACCGCCCCCGGCGCCGCAGTGATCTTGCCAACAGTCGCGACAATACCGGTATCACAGGCAATGCTTTCTATCGCCTGCATCAATTCTGCTGCTCCCATCAACGCATCCTGACGCAGATCCATCGGGACCGTACCGGCATGGCCGGCCATACCACGCAATTCGATATTAAAACGGCGGGCTCCGGCAATAGCAGTCACGACACCAAGCGGCAGATCCAGGCCTTCCAGAACCGGTCCCTGCTCAATATGAAATTCGAAATACCCAAGCAATTGCCGGGCATCCACTGCGGCCTGTGGAATCGCATCAAAACTGGAACCGAATTGTTCCAACGCCTGTGGCAGGGTCAGTTTGCCATCGCTGAGTTCACGCCATTGTTCCGGCCAGGAACCGGTCAAAGCCCGGCTCCCCAGCAGCGTAGTACCAAACCGCACACCTTCTTCGTCTCCAAATCCAACGATGTCGAGATGAAACGGCAGCGCAATCTGATGCTGCTGCAACCAGGCCGCCAAAGTCAAAGGAGCCAGGACACCGACGATACCATCATACTTGCCAGCATTGGGGACAGTGTCGAGATGGGAGCCAATGATGAATGTTCTGGCATCACGGTGACTGCTGGCAAACCGGCCCCACTGATTACCAGCCGCATCCTGCCAGCAGCTCAGCCCCGCCTGCTGCATCCAATGTTGTACCTGATCATTGGCGCGACGATGTTCCGGGGTCAGGTAACGACGGTCGACGATTCCCGCTGTCTGACTGATCTCAGCCAGGATATCGCAACGCTGAAGTACCTGTGCAGCGAGTTCCAGCGCAGTGGCTTTATTCAGTTCCGGCCAATCAGCCACGCTCATACACCTCAAAAGCCGCCTGCACACCACCACCGGCGGGTGCCTGATAACCGGCACGACGCAACACCTGTTCAAGCGCAGACAGAGTGGTTAATACTGCATCTTTACGGGCGTTATAACCCATCGTGCCAATACGCCATATTTTGCCGTGCAAAGGCCCAAAACTGGTGCCGATTTCAATATTGAAATCCAACAGCATGGACTGTCTGACCTGCTCGCCGTTAACTCCCTCAGGAATGTAAACCCCCACGACATTGTTCATTTTGTGTTTGAGATCACCGAACACCTGAAGACCAAGACCCTGTACTCCCTGCAACATCGCACGGCCATGCAGTTCATGCCGCGACACGCAGTTTTCAACACCTTCTTCGACCACCAGCCGGGCACATTCACGGGCCCCGTACAGCATGGTGGTGGCTTCGGTATGATGGTTCAGACGTTCTTCTCCCCAGTAATCCAGCAACATGGGGACATCGAAATAATTGGAAAGAATACGCGGCCGTTCACCGGCCTGATGTTGCGCAGTACGAATACCGGCTTCCACATGTTGGCGCTTGCGCACCTCGGCAACATAGCGATCACTCAGGGTAATCGGTGCCGAACCGCTCGGGCCACCCAGACATTTTTGCAACCCGACAGACACCGCATCCAGATGCCAGTCATCTACCAACAGCGTATTGCCGACCACGGAAGCCGTCGCATCACAATAAAACAGTACTTCATGACGGCGACAGATCTCACCGATTTCCTGCAGTGGCTGCAGCATTGTTGTAGAAGTATCCCCCTGCACGGTGGCAAAGACTTTGGGACGGATTGTCCGAATCGCCTGTTCCACCTGTTCAGGCTCGACGATCCGCCCCCATTCCACGTCAATGGTGTGAATCTCGGCCTGGGCACGTTCACAGATTTCCCTGAGCAGATGACCAAAACGACCAAACACCGGAATCAGGACTTTGTCGCCCGGTTCCAGAATTGACACCAGCACGGCTTCGATACCAGCCCTGGCAGTCCCATCCACAAGCAGGGTCCACTGATTTTGGGTATTGAATACCTGCCGGTAAAGGGCCATGGTTTCATTCATATAACCAGTCATCACCGGGTCATACTGCCCGATCAACTGATTTGACATGGCCTGCAACACGCGAGGATCGGCATTGATCGGACCAGGACCCATCAGTAAACGTGGAGGCGGATTGATAATTTGACTGGACATATTGATCCCCTATAACACCAGTTGCAGCAACATACGAACACCCGTCACCATAAGCGCGACGGCAAACACTCTCTTTAACTTTTTCTGATCCAGTTTCTGCGCCAGAGCGGCCCCCAACGGCGCAAATAATACCGTCAGCGGAACAATGCAGACGAATGCCACCAGATTGACCAGACCATAGGTGAACTTCGGTGCGTCCACTGGGGTATTGGCTGCCACCAGCAACGTTAATGCTCCCGGCAGTGAAATCATCAGCCCCACCGCCGCAGCGGTTCCGACTGCCCGATGAGCCGGATAATTACAGGCCGTGAGAGTCGGCACCGTGAGCGTGCCACCTCCGATGCCCACCATGGTCGAAAAGAAACCGATACAGCTTCCCATAATGCCCTGCCCCACACGCCCCGGCAGTTCATTCTTTAACGGTTTGGCTCCGGCCCGGAACAACATATTCAGAGCCGATAAGGTAGCAATAATGCCGAACAGTGCGGTCAGATAAGTGCCATCCACCCGAGTCACCATAAGGCTACCAGCCATGACACCGATGAATACGAACACCACCCAGTACTTCAGCAGCGCAAAATCCACATTGCCCTTGCGCGTGTGGGCACGAATGGAACTGATAGAAGTGGGGATAATGGTCGCCAACGACGTGGCGGTGGCAATGATCTGAGCAGAGTCAGCGCTGACACCAAAGCCCTGAAACAGAAAAAACAGCACCGGGACAATGACGATACCACCGCCGACCCCGAGCAGGCCAGCCAGCAGACCGGCAAAAACACCGGTTACCACCAGGGCAAGAAGTTGAGGTAAGAATTCCAAGATTTACGGCTCCGATTAATAATTTGGGCAGTGTCGGGTTGATCGGTTTCACCTGTCTGCACTGCCGACAGCAGGTAGGGTAACTCAACGAATCAGGGCAGCCCCATCGCTTCTTGGGTCTGTGGCAGCCTCAACCGCGCCACTGCTGGCGTTGAACACCACCGCACCGGCATGTCCCATCAGTTCATTCTGATCCGCCACAATCTGCAACTGATGACCTTTGGCCAGCAACGCATCGGCAATGTCATCCGCCAGGCTTTGCTCCAGTTTCAAATCATGATTCTGTTCGCCCCAGGAACGACCCAGCAGCCATCTGGGCAGGGCAATGGCATCTGCCAGTCCCAGTCGTTCGAAGACATAACGATTAAACAATGCCGCCTGAGTCTGGGGCTGCCCCTCACCCCCCATAGTGCCATAGGCCATTCTGCGACCATCGTCCAGCTCCGCGTATGCAGGATTAAGGGTATGAAATGGACGGCAGCCCGGTTGCAATACATTGTGGTGCTGAGGATCCAGGGAGAAGGAAATCCCGCGGTTATTCCAGTGCACTCCGGTTTCCGGTAGCACTACTCCACTGCCAAACTCCCAGTAAATGCTTTGAATATAACTGACCATACGTCCCTGTTGGTCCAGCGCGCCCATCCAAATGGTATCGCCGGTGGCACTGGGCCTCGGCCAGGAAAGGGCCTGGTTGGGATCAACATTCCTGGCCAATCGCTCCAGGGTCTGTTCATGCAGCAGTTCGTGATAAGCCTGGCTCAGACGTGAGCGATCCGTTACCAACTGGTCACGCTGTATAAATGCCTGCTTGGTACATTCCACTAACAGATGCACTTGTTCGGCTTCGCTCATACCCGTGCGACGCACCCGATCATACAGGGCCAGTATCAGCATGGAGGCAATGCCCTGAGTCGGCGCCGGGAAGTTAAACAGTGTGCCCTGGCTGAATCTAACGGACAGAGGGTCCACCCATTGCGCCTGATACTGTTCAAAATCGCTGCGGCTAATGAATGAGCCTGCATCGCCTAACTGCTGGCTGAGAGAACGGCTGATATCGCCGTGATAAAAATCCTGCAATCCCGCCCGGGCCAGATGATCAAAGGTATCCGCCAGCGTCACATTGCTCAGGTTTTCGTTCACGGCAGGCATACGACCATCCGGACAATAAAGCGACTGATAGGCACTGAAGTCCTGAAACTCTGTTGCCACCTTGGCACACGCATTTACCAGACTCTGAGTGACCCGAATACCCTGCCGGGCAGCATCAATCGCAGCTTCCAACAACGCTGACAAAGGTAGTGGTCGTTGCCAGCTGGCAGACAATTGCAATGCCTGATGCCAGCCGTCGATAGCACCGGCCATAGTGATGCAGCTGCGGCCGCCACGACTGGGAATCCCACCCGCCTGCGTATAAGCGTTCAAATCGGCGGCCTGGGCCGCAGTGCCACAGGCATCCAGCGCCCGGGGTAATTTCCCTGGCTCACTGATGACCCAGAAACCATCACCACCGATGCTGTTCATGTGTGGATAGACCGTCGCAATCATGGCCGCTGCCGCGACCATTGCCTCAACGGCGCTACCGCCCTGTCGAAGAATGGCCATCCCCGCTTCAGATGCCTGAGAATGAGGAGCAGTAAAGGCAATACTCATCAGTAAGTTCTCCGATTAATGGTTTTGGTTGTCGGTAAACTGTTGAGCCAGTTGTAATAAGGTTGTGTCCTGTCCACCCCGGGCCAGCAGCGAAAAACCGTAACGACCGCCATTTGCCAAGGTCAATGCCGGAATATGCAGTTGCGGCCAGCCACACAAACCGGCCGGTGCCGTCAATCCCATGACTTTGATTCGATAGGCGGCCATGTCATCTGCCGGCAGAGTCAGTAATGGTGATAATCCAGGTGCTGTCGGCCACAACATTACGCCTTCTTCCGGCAGCCAGTGTTGCATATCTGTCCGGATCTGCGTCAGTTGCTGTTCAGCCTGCTGTTCCTGTTGTTCGGTCAGCTGCGAAGCCCAAACAAACCGTTCATGGATATCCGCGCTGAACCGAGGCTGGCAACGAGTAATCCATTCACCATGCTGGCGCCATATCGCACGCCCCTGCAAGGTGCGGAACACGCTGCTGCACTCTGCCAGCCAGGACCAATCGGGCCCTTCAATCACGGAATATTGCCAGGTCTTTGGCAGACAACGCTGAATAGCACCGGCATATTCGAGCCCATCCCACAATTGTTTTGGCCACAACCACTGAGGCTCGGACTGAACCGTTTGGGATGGCAGCAGACAATGCCCGACGGCTGCCAGCGTATGCGCATCACGACACAGCCAGCCGACGGTATCAAAACGCGGTGCCAGAGCAACCAGATCAGCAGTGGAAATCAGACCATGGGACGGCCGTAATCCATATAAACCGTTATAGCTCGCTGGTATGCGGATGGAACCACCGGTATCAGTACCGAGACCGATATCGATTTGCCCACTGGCCGCCAGCGTAGCACTGCCACTGCTGGAACCGCCTGGCAAGCGATCAGGGGTCGCGGGATTAACCGGGGTACCATAATGTCCATTGACCCCATTGAGGCTGTAGGCCAACTCGTCGGTCAGGGTTTTGCCGATAAATCTGGCACCCGCACGCATCAGGGCATCCACCACTGGGCTGGTTTGTTCCGGAATCTCATGGCTGCTCAGCCAGTCCGGATTACCGGCCGACGTTGGCAGTCCCTGAATGTGAAACAAGTCTTTGACCCCCAGGGTTAATCCGGTCAACGGACCCTCACCGGGCAGCAGATAATCAGGTTGGTAATGTAGGAAATCGGGTTTCATAGTCACGTAACGTTTGTTTCCTTTTCTTGAGTATTATAGAAACATTTGTTTCTTGCAACTGTTTTTCCGGCTTTGGCAAAGAAACGTTTTGGATAGCCGCTGTTGCAAATATCCCTCAAAGATCCAGTTCATCCAGCTCTTCATAAAGGGTCTTAATCTGCTGTATGCGTTTCAGAGATCCGGCCCGCTCTGCAACGGTATTCACCAGTCGGGAGATCAGGCTGAATACCACACTGTAATTGTCCATCGGTTGCTGTGCACCGAGCGGGCAGATCACCGTAGTACCCACCCATTGCCCATAACCACTGCCAGTCGGATCGGTCAACAATACCAGTTGCTGTTGACCCAACTGCCGGTTCAACCCCTGGATCAATGGCTTGAATGATTTGATGCGGCGGCGAAACCCCATGAGAATCACCAGATCGCGAGCACCGATATCCACCATGTCTTCAGCCAATGTCTGACCAGCTGCCGGCAGCAGCGAGACTCTGGAACGCAGTTGCACCAGTTGCTGACGTAAATGACGGGCGGCCGGGTAGCCGTTACGAAATCCCAGAATATAGATGTTCTCGGCAGCCAACACGGCATCCGCCAGCGCACTTTCCTGACGATCAAAATCCTTATGAGCCTGAACCAGATTCTGCCACTCCTCCTGCAATGCCTCAGGCGGGGTGATGGAAGTCAATTGTACCGGCACACCTGACTCCCGGCTGGATCGCAATTCCAACCGGGCAGCCATGTGATCGTCATATCCCAGGGAACGAAAAAAACGACTGACGGTCGCCTTGGAGACACTAGCCATGGTCGCAATTTCAGCCACCGAGTGACTCACCACAATTTGCTGATTCTGCTCCAACAATACGGCAATTTTCCGCTCCGAAGGCGATAACCCCTGCCAGCTGTTTTCTATCCGTCGTTGTAAAGACATAAGCGACCTCTTGAAACATTCGTTTCAGTATCATGGCAGTTTATGAACCGGCAGGCAAAATCTGTCTGTGCTTCAAGCCTCCGAAGTCCGGTGTTAAGCTCACTGATTCCTGACAACTGAGTATCACTCCATGGCCGACCCGCACATTAAAGAACATCTCGACCGCTGGGATATCATGACAGTGATTCTTTATCGCAGTGGCCTGACCCTTGCCCCACTGGCACTGCTGATGATGGTGGTATCTGCGGACTACGCGGTGTTCAGCCAGTGGCTGCTCATGGGGGCAATAACCTTGTGCTGTTTTTCCCTGCACATTTACGACAAAAACATTCGTTTGATCGTTCAGGGGTGTGGATGGCTGGCGGTGCTACTGACCCTGGCCACGGCCTATGGATCACTAAAGGTGTTTGAGTTGCTGGGTGTCGGTGCCGCCTATCTGGTACTCGGGGCCCTCTGCTTTAAAGAAAGTTTCTGTTTTAAGATCCCCTTCCTGCGTCTGATGCCGGCAGTGTTTGCCGTTGACTGGCTATTGCGGGTCAGCGGCTGGTCAGACGGTTACCGGTTATTGTTGCTGGTGACTGCCATTGCCCTGATTATTATGGCCATCGCCAAATGGCGCATGCCATTACATTTTGACATCGGTGACAAGCGCAACTATCAGTTGTGATACCACGGCGGCCAGAACCGCCGTATCTGACTAAATATAATTAGATGGTGCCGTCCCAACTGTTGCGGATTTTTCCTTCTTTGGCTTCTGCTTCTGAGAACCAGTGGCTGGTAACAGTCTTCAACTCCGTAAAAAACCGCACGCCATCAGTACCCATGGCGTGAAGATCTCCGAAAAACGAGTTCTTATGCCCGGTGAAGCCGAAAATCCCGAGGGGTACCGGAATCCCCACATTTACTCCCACCATGCCGCCATGAGTCCGCTTGCTGAACTCACGGGCATAATAACCGGACTGGGTATAGATCACGCTGCCATTGGCAAACTCATTGGCATTCATTAACTCGAGGCCTTCCTCAAAATCCTTGACCCGCTTAATACACAACACCGGACCAAAGACTTCTTTGTCACCAATGGACATCTCAGGTGTCACATGATCAAACAATGTCGGTCCGAGATAAAAACCATCCCGATAACCATCTACGGTGACATCGCGACCATCTACGACCAACCGGGCTCCTTCCGTCACTCCCCGATCAATCCACTGACGAACGAATTCACGATGATCCGAGTTGATGACCGGTCCAAGCTGACTGTTTTTATCCCAGGCCGGGCCAATTTTGATCGCCTTGATCATGCGTGTCAGAGTCGCCACGAGTTCATCGGCAACCGCTTCTTCAACCACCACTGCGGGCAATGCCATGCAGCGCTCACCAGCACAACCAAACGCCGAATTCATAATGCCGGCAGCGGTTCTTTCAATGGCAGCATCTTTTAAGACCAAAGCATGGTTTTTGGCTTCGGTCAGCGCCTGTACGCGTTTACCATGAGCAGCCGCGGTGGCATAAATATGCTTGCCAACACTCGTGGAGCCCACAAAGGAAACTCCTTTGATATCTGGATGGGTCATCAGCAATTCGGCTTCGTGGCGGGAGCAGGTCACCAGATTGATCACACCGGCGGGCAATCCGGCCTGTTCCCACAATTCCAGAATACGGATGGCACTTTGAGGTACATAGCTGGCCGCTTTCAGTACCAGCGTATTACCGGTTGCCACACACATCGGCGCCATCCATCCCATCGGAATCATAGCCGGGAAGTTCCAGGGAGCGATACCAGCGAATACCCCCATCGGTTCCATGAACTGGACCGTGTCGTAACCACTGGTGACGTTCATGATCGCCGGCCCTTTCATCAAATGCGGAACACCGCAGGCAAACTCGACGACTTCGATGACCTTTAACACATCTCCTTTGGCTTCGTCCCAGACCTTGCCGTTTTCTCTTGCAAGCAATTCAGTCAGCTCATCAAGATGTTGATCCAGTAGAGACTTCAATCGAAACAGTACCTGCACCCGCTTGTTCGGCGGGGTATTTGACCAGGCAGGGAATGCTGCCTTGGCGGCCGCAATAGCCAGTTCCACTTCAGCAGCCGTACACTTGGGAGCCAGTGCAATAACATCACCTGTGGAGGGGTTGTAGCAGTTCATAAACTCGCTGGTGTGGGATTCATGCCAGCCAGCCGCATAATATTTCAGTTTGCGCGGAACATCATGTGTCATAGCCATCTTACCTTCAGTGATTTTTAGAACAAATAGTCTAAATCAATAAAAAATAGAAAACTTGTTCTATTAAAAATCACACTGAATTATTGCTCGATTATTTGATGCATATCAGCCCACGAAAAAAAAGCAGTCGACAACTTTCCTGTCGCACTTTGTGCAGAATACCTAAATTGGTCTAGGCTCATAACTGGAGCCCAAATTATTTGGCTAGTAGCGACACATATTCAAACCTCCGGTGTGTGTGCGTAAAAACAAATACAGAGGAATAGGCAATGCGACAAAATTTGCCGGTCAAAGATCAGGAAATTGTTTTAGCAGATGGAGAAGAGCTGGTATCTGCCACCAATGTCAAAGGACAGATCAGTTTCTGCAACGATACCTTTTTAAAAATTTCTGGCTTCAATCGAGAAGAACTAATCGGCCAACCTCACAACATTGTTCGCCATCCAGACATGCCTCCCCTCGCTTTCAACATGCTATGGAATACGATAAAGACCGGCAAACCATGGATGGGACTGGTCAAAAATCGCTGCAAAGATGGCAGTTATTACTGGGTGGATGCCTACGTAACCCCCGTCCTGGATCAAGGGAAGGTTATCGGCTTCGAATCAGTCAGGTTCAAACCATCAGCAAGCTTGGTCTCCCGGGCGAACGAAGTCTATCGACGTATCAATGCCGGCAAAACCATGGCCTCCTGGTGGCAACGCTATAAAGCTCAGATAAAAACCACCTGCATTCTGGCTGCAGGGCTAGCTGTTCCACTCTCATGCATCTCTATCTTCCATGGAGAAATAAGTCTGGCTGCCTTTAGCTTCGATATTGCCGTCAGCCTGCTGGCCGCTGTTGCGACAAATTTTGGCTATCGCCTCCGACTGCGCAAACTGATTGCCTCCATGGGCAATATCGATCTGTTTGCCACTTACATGTATACCGGCCGCACTGATGAAATTGGTCAACTCAGATTCATGCATCTGGCCAATAAATCCCGCTTGCGAACCGCTCTTGGGCGCTTCGGAGCATCTGCTCATGACCTTTCCCATTTCTCAGACCTGACAGCCGAACAGGTCAGAGTGACTCAGCAAAGTATGTCCAAGCAGCGTGAAGAAACCGATATGCTTGCCACAGCCATTCACCAGATGGCACAGGCGATCAACGAAGCAGCACAGGCCGCCAGCCATACCTCCTCATCAACCCGCGATGCTAAAGATGAAGTCAGCAGTGGTGTAAGTGCACTGGGTCAGGGCAACCAGTCCATGCAGAAACTCTCCGATACCGTTCGTGTTCTCAGTGAGTCTTTGACCCAACTGACCGCCAACAGCCAGAGGATTTCAGAGGTAATTGAAGTTATCCGCAGTGTTGCTGAGCAAACCAACCTACTGGCTCTAAATGCCGCCATTGAAGCCGCTCGTGCCGGTGATCATGGCCGCGGTTTTGCGGTTGTAGCTGATGAAGTGCGCACCCTGGCACAGCGCACCCAGGAATCGACTGAACACATCGAAGGCATCATCACCAACCTGACACAAACATCCGATAGCGCATCTCAGGCCATGGAAGTGTGCCAGCAAATGACCGCAACCAGCGCTGACGAATTATGTCGGATATCCACGACTTTTGATGACATTCTGAAGTCGGTCAACGCAATTGAGGAAATGTCGATACAGATTGCCACAGCAACAGAAGAACAATCCAATACCGCCAACGAGATCATGAACAATACTGTAAATATCGTTAACATTTCCAACCAGGTTGAAGAAGAAGCCAACAAATCCGCTGATTTGGCCCTTCAGATCAGCGATCTTGCCAAGAAACAGTTTATGCTGGTTGAACGCTTTCACTCTTAACCAGCAGACGGCTTCAGACACAAAAAAGGCCTTCAATTGAAGGCCTTTTAGTATGCGATGACAGATAATCAGTCGGTTTTCATCAGATTGGTATGCAGCTTCCGGCGATTGCCTCCGAACAGTTTCATAACCAGCACAAAAAAGACCGGTACGAAAAAGACAGCCAGCACGGTCGCTGCAATCATGCCACCCAGAACACCGGTACCAATAGCATTACGGCTGGCAGCCCCGGCACCCGTACTGATGGCCAAAGGCAAGACGCCCAAACAGAAGGCCAAAGAAGTCATCAGAATTGGCCGCAAGCGCATACGACATGCTTCAACCGTAGCTTTTAGCAAGTCCTCACCCTGGTCATACAGGTTCTTGGCAAACTCTACGATCAGGATGGCGTTTTTGGCCGAAAGCCCAATAGTAGTCAGCAGCCCGACCTGGAA
Source organism: Gynuella sp. (assembly GCF_050297175.1). Classification (NCBI taxonomy): domain Bacteria; kingdom Pseudomonadati; phylum Pseudomonadota; class Gammaproteobacteria; order Oceanospirillales; family Saccharospirillaceae; genus Gynuella; species Gynuella sp. Next base: position 181,787 of record NZ_JBNKSF010000039.1, read on the forward strand.
ATAGACATCGTTGGACAAATCCCGCATAAATGCAGCGACAATTGCACCAAATACCCCCAGCGGCACAACCAACATAACTGAAAACGGAATCGTCCAGCTTTCATACAACGCCGCCAGGCAGAGAAACACCACCAGCAGAGAAATCGCATACAAGGCACCCGACTGCGAGCCGGACTGGCGTTCCTGATAAGACACCCCGTTCCACGCCAGGCTGACACCTGCCGGCAACTTCGCCACCAGATTTTCCATGGCTGTCATGGCATCACCAGTACTCTTACCAGGTGCTGCGGACCCTTGAATATTAACTGCCGACAAACCATTGAAACGTGCCAGTCTCGGCGAGCCATAACTCCAGCGGGTTTGGGCAAAACTATCAAAGGGCACCATCTCACCGGCGCTATTACGAACGTGCCACAGACTCAAATCCTCCGGATTCATCCGATAAGGCGCATCTGCCTGCACATAGACTTTTTTAACCCGGCCACGATCAATAAAACCATTGACGTAATTCGACCCCCATGCCGTAGACAGCATGGCATTGATGCTGGAAGCAGAGACACCAAGAGCCATGGCTTTTTCATAATCGACATCGATATTGAACTGCGGCGTATCTTCCATACCATTGGGACGCACGGCCGTCAGACTCGGGTCCTGTGCAGCCATACCCAGCAGTTGGTTACGTGCAGCAATAAGCTTCTCATGCCCCAGATTACCATTGTCCTGAAGGTAGGCGTCGAAACCATTGGCAGTACCCAGCTCCGGCATTGCCGGCAGATTAAAGACATATACCTGACCTTCCTTGATCTGCGATAACGCACCCCAGGCACGGCCGATAATGGCATTAACCGACATCGCCGGATTGTGTTCCCGCTCTTTCCAGTCTTTCAACTTGATGAACACCATACCCATGTTCTGGCTTTGACCGGCAAAGCTGAAACCTACGACATCAAAAACTGCATCGGTGGTCTGTTTTTCTGCATTAAGAAAGTGCTGTTGAACCTTCTTCATGACCTCCAGTGTGCGCTCCTGAGTCGCTCCGGCAGGCAATTGCACCATACCAAGAATCACACCCTGGTCTTCTTCCGGCAAAAATGATGTCGGCAGACGCTGCCACAGAGCCACCAGACCGGCGATAATCAATACATAAACCAGCAGATAACGGAAAAACTGGCGAATGCCTTTCGAGACCACCCACTGATATTTATCCACGCTCCAATCAAAACCACGGTTAAACCAGCCAATCGGTCCACGGCGAATACCATGATCGCCTTTTTTAACAGGCTTCAGAATGGATGCGCACAAAGCCGGCGTCAATACCAGCGCCACCACAACCGACAGCACCATGGCGGACACAATGGTCACCGAGAACTGCCGGTAGATCGCCCCGGTTGCACCGCCAAAAAAGGCCATTGGTACAAATACCGCACTCAATACCAGCGCAATGCCGATCAGCGCGCCGGTAATCTGCCCCATGGACTTACGAGTCGCTTCTCGAGGCGACAGCCCTTCTTCCATCATGACCCGCTCGACGTTCTCAACCACCACAATGGCGTCGTCCACCAACAGACCAATTGCCAGCACCAGACCAAACATTGTTAAGGTATTAATAGAAAAGCCAAATGCAGCCATGACCCCAAAAGTACCCAGCAATACCACAGGTACAGCAATGGTTGGGATCAGTGTGGCACGGAAATTCTGCAGAAACAGATACATCACCAGGAAGACCAGTACGATTGCTTCAAACAGAGTTCTGACCACTTCTTCAATGGAGATTTTGATAAATGGTGTGGTGTCGTAAGGATAAATAACCTCAAGCCCTTCGGGAAACGCCGGTGTCAGTTCTGCCATACGTGCCCGCACTGCATCAGCGGTATCCAATGCATTGGCACCGGTTGCCAGACGTAAAGCCATACCACCGGCGACCTGGCCATTGTAATGGGTTGAGAACGCGTAAGTTTCACCCCCCATTTCAACTCGAGCCACATCTTTCAACCTGACCTGAGAGCCGTCGGGATTCACTTTGAGCAGAATCTGCTCGAACTGCTCAACACTTTGCAACTGTCCCTGAGCGGTGATAGTAACATTCAACTGCTGCCCGGATACTGCTGGCAGCGACCCTAATTGACCAACAGAGACCTGGGTATTCTGAGAAGCAATGGCTGCAGTCACATCGGATGGCGTTAGACTGAAGCTATTGAGTTTATTCGGATTCAACCAAACACGCATGGCGTACTGGGCTCCGAAAACCTGCACTTCACCAACCCCGTCAACACGACTGATAGGATCTTTAACATTTGAGATCACGTAATCAGACAAGTCAGCAGAACTCATGGTGCCACCGGTGGAAATAAACCCGATCACCATCAGGAAGCTGGCAGACGTCTTGGAAACTCTCACACCCTGGGTACGAACTTCCTGAGGCAACAGCGGTGTGGCCAGCGCCAGTTTGTTCTGCACCTGCACCTGGGCGATATCCGGATCAGTACCGGAATCGAAGGTCAGAGTCACCGAAAAACTACCAGAGGAATCACTGGTCGCAGACATGTACAGCAGATTATCCAGACCATTCATATTCTGTTCGATAATCTGGGTAACGCTGTCCTCCAGAGCCTTGGCAGAGGCCCCTGGATAACTACCATTAATACTGACCGTCGGTGGCGCAATAGAAGGATACTGGGAAACCGGCAAGGACAATATCGACAGCCCGCCAGCCAGCATGATGACGATAGCAATCACCCAGGCAAAAATGGGTCGATCAATAAAAAAACGAGACATGTATACTTACTCCTGCGGGGCCTGTGCCGGTTTGGCAATCACAACGCTTGCCCCGGGTCGCACTTTCTGCAGACCACTGACAATCACCTGATCACCCGCGTTAAGCCCAGAATCCACCAACCAGGAAGTACCGATTACCTGACTGGCAATGATCGGCCGAACCTCAACTTTGCTCTCAGCATTTACCAGCATGACCTGAGCACCACCGGTGGGATCACGAATCACCGCCGCCTGAGGAACCAGGATGGCCTCATCGCGATGCTCAATCGGCACTTCAGCACGCACATACAGACCAGGCATCAGGAACTGATCACTATTGGGCAATAATGCCCGCACGGTCACAGTGCCGGTATCCTCACTGACAGACACATCGGCGAACTGCATCGTGGCCGGTTGCTCAACCACAGTGCCATCATCCAGTATTACTTTGATGCCGCTGAGTTGTTTGCTGTTTTTGCCAGCCTGACGGCGCAGTCTGAGGAGGTCAGTACTGGATTGAGAAAGGTCGACATAGAGTGGATCGAGCTGCTTGATGGTCGCCATGGCAGACATCTGATTAGCAGTCACCAGTGCTCCTTCAGTGACCGTGGAACGACCGATCTGGCCGCTGATTGGAGCTTTTACCTGAGTATAATCCAGATTGATTTTCGCGCTTCTAACACTTGCCTGGGCAGCCTTTACCGCAGCTTCAGCCTGACGGAAAGACGCTTCTGCGTCATCATTAGCCTGCTGACTCACCATCTTACGATTAACCAGGTCGCGATAGCGTTCCGCCTGCAAGCTGGCCGAAACCAGATTGGCCTGGGCTTTGGCCAATTCTGCTTCAGCACTGGCCAGAGTTGCTTCATAACGGACCGGATCGATCTGGTATAGCACCTGTCCGCTTTCTACCGTACTGCCTTCAACAAACAATCGTTTCAATACGATACCTTCCACTTGGGGTCGTACTTCTGCAACCCGATAAGCACTGGTACGCCCGGATAACCGCGAGGTAATATCAAGAGGCTGGGTACTGACCGTTATGGTTCCCACCTCAACAGGTGGCGGACCTGCCGGCACGCTGCCTACATTTTTTTCCTCACTGCCACAGCCTGTCAGCATCGCCGCACTGCTTAACAGTAACAGCGAAATATGCCAGCACTTGAAAGGTTTGATCTTAATCATGAGCCAATTTCCTCAGAAGTTGAATACGCTTTTATCAGGCCGTTGCATGCGGTCTACCCAACGCTCTGGGTCGTTGCAAAAAAAATATGTCAAAGGACAAACTTCCAGCAAAAATGCATCCCAAACCGCTTTCCGGTTTACAAGCAATTAAAAAGCCGGGAACTTTATAGGTAGCTGCATAAATCATCCGGTTAAAAAACTGACAGCCTCAAATCCGGAACAATTTAATAAGCATGAAAAAACAAATAGAGCTGGAACCTAACAACAGCAGTTTTTCATTATATATACATACATGAATGCATGTTAATATCACACATCTTATAGAATACGTAAAGTAACCCGGGATAGAGATTCCATGGCTCGAAAAACCAAAGAGGCTGCGCAGGAAACTTATCAGGCATTATTGGATGCCGCCGAAAATGAGTTTTCCAGACATGGCGTCAGCGCCACTACATTAAATGACATCGCCCATGCTGCCGGAGTCACCCGTGGTGCCCTGTACCATTATTTTGGCGATAAGCAGGCATTGATTGCCGCATTGATTGAACGTTGTTTCTATCCCATGGAGCAGCTCACATTATCACAGTGTGCAGAAACGTCCATGCTCAAGAAATTACATGCCTGCTGTCTTGGTTACCTTACGTTAATTGCCCAAGATCGTTCTGCTCAGAATGTTCAGACCATTACCATGCTTAAATGCGAAATGGTGGATGTCCACGATACCATTCATGAACACTATCGAGACATTCGCAACGAAATATATCAGGAAATGAAACAGGATCTTGAACAAGCCATAAGCAATGGCGACCTTCCTGACCACATCGATCCTCATCAAGTGGCAGTAGCTTTATTCTCAATTACCCAGGGTATTGTGTATTCATGGCTGGCCGATCCGAACTACTGTGATCTGATTCGCGACGGCATGGCTGCTATTGATACGTATTTGGCCGGATTGACGCGCCCCTTATAAATCGATGACACCGCGGTCGTCACCCCGTAGCATAAAAATACGTTGAAAATCATCGCCCAAGGATCTGCCATGCCTGTACTCGCCATCATACTGTTAATCATTTCTGCCCTAATCCTGTTATTACCGCCAATCATAGCCATATACGCAGTGCACCAGTGGCCGACGTTTGCCAAAGGAGCCGGCCCCAACTTAATTGTCATCGGTATTGTTATTAAGGTGCTGACCGCCCTAGAATTTATCCCGCAACAGCTTGTCGCTCGTCATTTCAGTACTGAACAACTGGCTAGTTATTCACTGATCTCCCACTATGTCGTCGCAAGTATTAATTATCTTGCGTTACTGGCCATGGCCATAGGCTTGTTGTTACTGGGCAAACAATTGTCCGCAGCAGAAAAACGGCATAGAGACCAAATCACAACTCAAGGCGTTATCGACTCCCAATCGTGAACACGAGGTCATGATGCCTTCTTTCGGCTGCCACTGGCGCGCGGTTTCCGGGCGGTCTTGCGACGACTGCGCCGGTGCGCGGTTTTTTCTGTTTTGATGCCCTGAAATGCCTGAACATTCAAATTGCACGCCTGGGTTACCAATTGCTGCAGCTGACTCAACATCGGCTGCATGAAGTGTTCGTAATTCAGACTCCGTTCGCTGATGTCATTTAATTGTTTCTCCCAATGAGCAGTCATGTCCGGTACTGTTGTACTTTCCGGCAGGGTGTTAACCAGTGCCCGCCCCAACTCTGTCGCACGGATATTCTTACCATTCCGTTGCAAAAAACCACGTTTAAACAACAGCTCGATAATCCCCGCCCGGGTGGCTTCTGTTCCAAGACCATCTGTGTCTTTTAGGACTTTTTTCAGATCAGGGTTTTTGACAAACCGGTTTATGCCAGTCATCGCGCTGAGCAAAGAGGCATCGGTAAAATGCTGCGGCGGCTGGGTATGTTTTTCATTGACCACCGGATCACCACTCCACACCTCCTGACCTTTTTCCAATGCCGGCAGCTTGCGCGGCTGATTTTCCTGTTCCTGCTGAGACTGAGCCGTCGAACGGGGCATTGCCTGCTTCCACCCTGGCTGTATGGTTTCCCGTTCTGTGGCCACAAACCGGCCACCGGCAATGATCAGACTGACCCGGGTATCGGCATACTTGAATGGCGGATAAAACTGCAGCAAATACTGCCGCGCGATCATGCCATAGAGTTGTTTTTCAGCCGTTGTCAGATGATTGACCGCTGACGCTTTTTCCGTAGGAACAATAGCATGATGCGCTTCCACCTTGCTGTCATTCCAGGCTTTGCCACGCACGTTCAGATCAGCACCGGCAATGACATCGGTAAGGTTTTGATCATGACAACCAATGGCCTTTACCACCTGCTGCCGACGGGCAAAATGCTCATTAGGCAAATAACGACAGTCCGATCGTGGATAGGTAATCAGCTGGTATTTTTCATACAGATTCTGACACCCATCCAGAACCTGCTTGGCACTGAGACCAAACGCTTTGGCGGCCTCAATCTGCAGTGTTGAAAGGTTGTAGGGCAATGGTGCAGCCTGTTGTTTTTGCTTGCGCTCCACCGTCTCGACCCGTGCAGGTTGATGCTGGATACGGGCTGCCACATTCTGCGCTAATTTAGGATTCAGCACACGCCCCTCTTCATCCTGATGAGCACTACAAGCCTCACTCGGCTGCCATTTGGCATAAAAACAAAAGGGAGCTTCCGGGGTTAGATGAATGGCCGCCTGGACTTCGTAATAAGGGCGACTGACAAATGCCTCAATGTCTTCATCCCGACGCACGACCAACCCCAGTAGCGGGGTCTGGACCCGCCCAACAGACAGAACGGATTTCAATCCACCCTGTTGTCCTTTGACGGTACACGCGCGTGTCAAATTGATTCCGTACAACCAGTCAGCCCGCGAACGCGCCAGGGCGGATACCGATAACGGCAGAAAATCCTGATTGGGTTTCAACTGAGCCAATGCCCGGGACACCGCCTGGGGGTTCAAATCGCTGATCAACAGCCTGAGCATGCTGTTGCGTTTACCGGCGGGCACTTTCAGGTACGCAATCACCTCATCCACCAGCAGCTGACCTTCGCGGTCCGGATCGCCAGCATGGACCAGTTGATCAGCTTCTTTTACCAGCTTGCGCAATACACTTAACTGCTGCCGGGTCTGAGCCTTCGGCGTCAGTTGCCATTGCTCCGGGACAATCGGCAGGCTTTCCAGGCTCCACTGTTTATAGGCTGGACTATAGGCTTCCGGCTCAGCCTGCTCCAGCAAATGACCGATGCACCAGCTCACCACGTCGCCATTGGCGGCACGTACGAACCCTTCACCTTTGTTGTGGGGTTTGGGCAGAACCGCAGCAATGGCCCGCCCGAGACTTGGTTTTTCTGCAATAATCAACCGCATAGAACAAACACTGAACACTGTACAAACGACCAGTATATGAGAGTTGATCGAGAAAACAAGCAAAGGCAGGCGGTTAAAGCCTCCATGCGGATCGACAGCCCTCAAACATCATGCGGTAGAAAGATGGCTGAAATATCATGCGATAACCGAATCTACGCTATAGGCTTATGCAGACCAACCATGGCTGATCCACAAAATTTATTCGCGTAGTCAGCATAAACGCGACCTCAGCAGCACAGTAATGTATTTATTCGCCGTCCGGATTTGTCACCATCCACCGACACTTAAAAGGCGTTCCAGCACCGCAGGATAAATTGCGTGGAACACAAAATGGAACTCATCAGCGACGACAGCCTCGACTGTTCCTCAATATCGTTAAAAGCCTGCAAATCAATGCTGCTTTTAAGTAAAGGGGTCTTTTTTTACCTGTCAGAACAGGCACACTCGTCGGGTATTTTTTGTATGAGAGCCAATCATGAAACCAAAAACAGTCATTGGTGCCATGACGCTGATTTTATCCAGTGGCATGTCGCTGGCAGACAGCTCATCCACCTCGCCGGACAGAGAAGAGCTTGAAGCCGCCATCAAGGAATGTTCTACCAGTGCCGACGGTGACCAGGATGCCATGGACAGTTGTATGAGCACCAGAGGTTATTCCAGACCTAGCAGTCCGCTGCCTGATGAACAGGCTAAAGGAACACCACCACCACCTGCCAAATAAACGGACATTGACCCCCATTAAAGGCACCGGAATAAACCTCCGGTGCCGGCAGTCATTTCCAGCAACTCAAAACATCGGTATCGGACGTGTCTGGTCTACAGCTACTTTAGCCGATCCAGCAATCTGACTTTCAGTTTACGCCCTTTGATCGTGCTCTCCCGCAGTCGGGCCAGAATCGCTTTACCGTGCTGACGCTGTACGGCCACATAGGAATGAAACGGAAAAATATCGATTTTCCCGATCAAATCCGCCGCAAAACCGGCATCACCCGTCAATGCGCCCAGAATATCTCCCGGACGGATTTTATTTTTCTTACCACCATCAATGGCGATGGTGATCATCGGCGGTTTCAACCCCTTCTGATCAACCATAGCCAGTTCATTCTCATGGTGCCATTCAGGGGGTTGTCTGATGAGCTGTTCTATACGCTCCAGCCGATGCATATCCCGCTCAGTGACCAGACTGATGGTCAGGCCCTGCTCACCAGCACGGCCGGTTCGCCCCATCCGATGAATGTAGACTTCTGGATCTCTGGGCAATTCATAATTGATCACCAGATCCAAGGCTTTGAAGTCGAGCCCCCGGGCAGCCACGTCAGTGGCAATCAGCAACGAGCAGCTGCGATTGGAAAACCGTAGCAATACCTGATCACGTTCCCGCTGTTGCATATCGCCATGAATGGCAAGAGCATAGTAACCATCGTCCGCCAACTGATCAGCCAGTTCCTGACATTCCTGTTTGGTGGCACAGAAAATAACCGTTGACTCAGGTGTATGGGTTGCGAGCAGACGCTCAATCAACTGATATCCCTGAGCCCGAGCATCAATCGGGTAAAAGTGCTGGGCAATCACTTCATGATGATGGACCGATTCCACCTGAACCCGCTGCGGCTGTTGTAAATAACGGCTGGTCATGGTGTCGATCTGTTCAGGGTAGGTCGCCGAAAACAACAATGTCTGACGCTGAGCGGGGCACTCTTTGACGATGGCAGCAATGGCATCGCTAAACCCCATATCCAGCATACGGTCCGCTTCATCCAGCACCAGCGTTTGCAGGTTCGCCAGAGACAATGTCTGTTTACGCAAATGCTCCATCAATCGTCCGGGGGTACCGACCACCACATGGGCACCATGTTCCAGCGAGCCGATCTGTGGCCCCAGCGGCATACCGCCACACAGGATCAATACTTTTATGTTATGGGTAAAACGGCCGAGTCTGCGAACCTCCTTGGCAACCTGGTCGGCCAGTTCGCGGGTTGGACACAATACCAGTGCCTGAACCTGAAAGTTACTGACATCCAGTTTATGCAGTAATCCGATACCAAACGCTGCGGTTTTGCCACTGCCGGTTTTGGCCTGGGCCACCACATCGCGCCCTGCCAGGATCAACGGCAATGCCTGCGCCTGAACGGGTGTCATATGGTGATAATCAAGTGCGTTTAGATTATCAAGCATCGCTGGTGACAGCGGTAATTCTGAAAATGATTGTGACATGTATAAATCTAAGGAACCTCTAAAAAATAGGAATGGTTTTGGAAGCACCGCTCACAAAACCGTAGTTTAGTCGACTGAATGAGGATTAGAGAGGGCGCTACGTTCGGACGGGCTGATAACATCCTGCACGAAAACAGACCATTTTCAGAAACTCTCTAAAGCAGTGCCTGCCGACCAATACCGGCAGGAAAGTATGTATCAATGCCTGAATTCGGACTGCAGAATACGCCATGCGTCCCAATATTGCTCGTATTCTTCGTCATCGAACACGCCACGTGCAAGCTGATCCTGAGAGGCATAGTTCATCAGCACCATTTCCAGAAAGGTGCTGTAATCCAAAGCAATGGCACCGGCAACAGTAGACTGGGTTTCATCGCCCGGTCGATTCTGAAACCAGCGATTCCAGTCTTCCGACCCGGGAACGTGCATGCGCAGTGGTTCTGTGATCGGTCTTTTGGCCGGGTAAAAATACGTCAGCATCTGATCGTAACCGGGAAAGTAAGCAACCGTGCCATGACAGCTCATACATGCTGAACTGCGCAGTTCCGGTACCAGTTTTTCACCCACATACACGTCGGTTTTTACCGCAATATCAAACGGTCCTGATAACCGACCGCCATAGCCAAGGGTGACCGTGGAGTAGGCTGGTGCCTCTGGATTTACCCAGGTTTCCTGCAACGGCATGGTCGGATGTTGAAAGGAGTTCACATCGGGATCGTTACCCCACATTGCACCCAGGGGCACCATACGGTCCCAGGCATCTTTTCCTGCAGCGTCGCGGTCGTACACCAGCGTCGAAAACACCCATCCGGTTTGTGGTGCAGCAATACTGTCTTTGACAATGATGTCAAAAATAGCGACCCGGACATCGGTGACCACCGGCGGGGCCTGTTCGATAGTGCCATGAAGATTGAATGGCTTACGATAGATCTGCCACTTGGCGGCACCTTGCAACACCGGCCACTGTTCAGGAGTTGCAGTCGCGGCAGCGGCTTTGATAATGACCGAACCTTCCGGAAACTGTGTTTCGCCGTCACTGAGACTGGGAGGACAAAGCCGAGTCACCGGATCACACTTCTGCCAGACTTTATGCAGTGCATAAGCAGCCGTTTGATTGTAATAGATGGCGGCATGATTACGGACATCTACGGTCAGACCGGAGTCCTTATACACCGAAGCCGGTTGAATCTGGCCGGTATAGGTTCCATAAATGGCATCGCGACCCTCCCAGCCGGTAGCGGCAATATTTTCCCCGGCCCATAACATGCTGTACCAGCCTTTCTGAGCACTGTTATTCCATGCTTCCGGCCGGGTCACAAACATTCGCATGGGATTGTCCACAAATTTTTTCAGCGCCATAACAAACGGATAGGCGTTTTCCTTGGTCAGAGGCTGGCCATTCAGTACTTTTCGCCAGGGCATAGTGATCTTGCGCGGAAGCTGATCCGGGTAATTCACGTGCAACTGAAACAGTGGACCATGGTACTCTGATGGCGCAGGAATATTGCCATCATTGACTGCAAAGGGGTTTACGCTGGTCTCAGCCCGGGCCATGCCGGCCAGTACCAAAAAGGCCAGAATCATTTTTGAAAACATATATTTGCAGGGCATCTGCAATCTCCTTGTGGTTGTCGGGGATAAAGTCATGGCAGCTGTAATTCCATTTGGTCAGCATGGGTGCAGTTTTTCCCCTGGTGCTTAGCCTGGTACAGAGCCTTGTCAGCCAGCTGGATCAGTTGTTCCTGGTTGTCTCCGGGACCACAGCTTACACCGATACTGAGGGTCACATACGACGTCACCGAGGAAAACCGATGCTCCACCTGAGCCTGCGCCAATGCCTGATGAATCCAGTCTGCCACTTGCAATGCGCCCTGCAGACCGGTATCGGGCAATACCACGGCAAATTCTTCACCACCATAGCGGCTGACCAGGTCACTTGGCCGGTTAACCACTGTTTTAAGACAGTGGGCCACGGCTTTCAGACACTCGTCACCCTGTTGGTGGCCATAGTGATCGTTATACGCTTTGAAATCGTCAATATCACACAACAACAGCGATAATGTTTTGTACTCCCGCCGACAATACAGAAACTGTTGATGCAGGAACTCATTAAAATGCCGGCGGTTGGCCAGAAGCGTCAGGCTATCGGTACGGGCGAGCTGTTGCAGTTTGGTATTTGCCTGACGCAGCTGCTCTTCTGCCTGTCGACGTTCTTCATTTTCTCTGGTCAGACGTGTGTTCAGAAGCCGGATCGTGTCGTACTGAGCCTGCAGTTCCTGCTTTTGGATCTCAATATCATGAGTACGCTCCCTGACTCGTTGCTCCAGCGTCTGATAGACCCTGGCATTTTCAATGGAGATGGCAATCTGGCCACCCAGATAATTCAGCAACGACATCTGATCTCTGGTAAACACCGAAGGGGCAGCATTGTTTTCCAGATAAATAATGCCCTTCAACTGCCCCTGCAACATTAACGGCGCGCACAGAACAGACAGCACCTGATGCTCATGAATGTATGGGTCTTTGATAAGCAGCGGGAAATGCCGGGCATCGTCAATGATAATCGGCTCCAGAGTCGAGCTGACGTAATTAATAACCGTAAGGGGCAACTCGCGCGACTGTGATAACGGCTCATTCAACATGACTTCTGGCTGCTCAGTATCCACCGATGCCCGTGCCGCCACAGACAATTCCTGAGAGCACTGCAACAACAGAATAGCACGCTGGGCAGTGACATTTTCCAGAATAATATTCATCAGGGTTTCAAGCAGCTGAGGTAACCGCCGCTCTCTGGTAAGCGTCTCTGCTGATCGAGTCAGGGAATCGGTACCAATATTCACGGTACGGTGTGGCAGTATCTTATTAACACTGCTGCTATCATGATCAAATAACCCCCACTTTTTCCCCAACTGCCAGACCTCCGCCTCATGACTTTCCGCGGCTTTGGGTTGAGCCAACCGAACATATTGTGCCGCCAGCAACAGATGACTGATCAGCTGCAGATTCAGATGTCCCTGAAACTGTGCGGTTTGAGCGGCCTTCAGGTATTGTTGAATCGCCTTCTGGGAATCTCCCCGTAAACGGGTGAGCTCGGCCTTAATCAGTTGATAGCGATCCAGAAAGTTTTCCGGACATTGTTGTGACCATTGATAAAACTGACGGGCAATCTGCCTGATACGTACAACCTCAGCCTGACGACGAAAACCACGTTTATGTTCAGCCAGTCTGGCAATCAACATGGCCTCCAGAAAGTAGTGTTCAGCGCTGTGCAACATACCCCGGGAGCCTTTCAAAAATGTCCGGCTACGCTGCAATACCGTCAGGGCATCCTGATAATGACCCAACAAATACAGCACGAACAGTTTGTTCACATAGTAAAAATGTGCGAAATGCGGTGAACCATAAGACTCCAGCCGGGCCAGATATTGAGGCTCATCGAACTCACCCACGGCAAACTGTGGTAACTGTTGTGATGGGAACCGAAGATTGAGAACTGCCTGGCGAATGCCGGTCAGCACATGCTCATGCTCTACTGCTCCAATTCGCTGCAAAGTCGGTTGCAGAGTCTCGCAGCGATCCAGAATACGATCCAGCCTGACGCCGCGCATAAACAGGCTCTGCATCTGCGCGGCAGCGGCACAGCCGGTATGAAACCAGTCACCAATCATCAGCCCCTGCTCATAACTCTGCTGCAGGTAACGCTCGGTATCCGTAGCGGCAAACTTCCACGAGTGGGCAAAATAACTGTATACGAACAATACCTCAGCACTTTGCATCTCGTTATTAAAACGTTTGAGCATTGCCAGAGACAACTGCCCGTATTCATAACCAAGGCGATAATCCCCCCTGGCACCACCGAGGAAAATCACACCAAAGACCATATATCCGATTACCGCCTCCCGGGTGTTGCCATAAGACAGACACAGCTCCAGCTGTCGCACTGCCAACGCCGCGCACAACTGAGGACGAAGCTGATAAGCCGCCTTTTGCATGGCCGATAGTAACCGAATGAGCGCAATGGCCGTGGCATTCGTGGCTTCAGGTAAATCCAATAATTGTTCCGGCCGGTAGTGACGCAAACGCCATTTCAAGCGCATAAAATCGGCCATAAACAGGACCGGATTAAAACCCGCCGCGATTGGCTGCCCAAGCTCCTGCAAAGCCATCCGACCGGTGTTATACGCGGTCTCAAAATCCCCGGCATCGGTGTGAAACTTGATCAACAGTTCATACAGTAAGGTTTTATGCTGCTGATCCCAGGTGCTGGCGAGGGCCTGTCGATAATATTCCAGCGCTTCCTCACGATGATTACACAGATGCTCACATTCAGCCCGTTCCCGCAATAACTCTGCTTTTTTAACGACATCAACGTGGTGCGGCAGCAACAGCTCCATGGCGGTCCGGATATAGCGCAATGACAGAGGAAAATCGCCATTTTTTTTAGCCTGCCGGGTTGCAGCCAGATTCAATTCACCGATGTCACGCAACAGGTTTTCCTGCTCGACCAGCCCAAGTGCAGTGTTATAGTGGTTTACACACTCAAACAGATACTGACTCCGGCATCCAAGGCAGAAAAAGTAGTTGGCAATCTCCAGATGGATCTGTTGGATCTGCTGCTGACTCAATTGTGAGTGTGCGGCCTGCTGCATGCGGTCATGAGAAAACATGTAAACCTGCCGGCTCTGTTCCAACTGTTGCAACAGCCAACCACCTTCAACCGCCTGACTGATCGCAGTTTCCACGGCAATGGTCTTCAACAGCGAGCGTAAAATCGTGATCTCGAAACGGCTGCCGATACAGGCGGCGGTTTTTAATACCTGCTGGACCTCTGATGGTAAAAACTCAAACCGGTGGCTCAGGAACTCCACCACGTTATCGCTGATGGCAATATCGCTTTGTCGATGCCTGTCATAGCGCCAGGAAAAACTGACCGGATCAAACCAGATCATTTTGTTTTCCTGCGCCTGTTTCAAATACTCGATGATAAAGAATGGATTACCGTGGGTTTTACTGAAGATGTCTCGGGCCAGATCATGGGCCGCCTGGGAATACATGGATAATTGTGTAATAAACATCTCGGCAACGGTCTCAGTCGCCAATGGACTCAGTGTCAGATCCAGCACACCCGCATCGTCTCGCTCCAGTCGTCCCAGAAACCCCTCCAGTATTGGCGTGATGTGGTCGCGGGTATCTCTGAATGTCATGATCACCAGACATGACGACAGTTCGTAACGGGCACTGTCGAGCCATTCAAGCGTGGCACTGTCAGACCATTGCAAATCATCCAGGAACAGGCACAGCGGACAGTCCGGCTCACTGATGGTCTGCAGAAAACGGGTCAACAACCTATGCAGCCGCACCTTGGCATCACCGGGTGCTAGCAATGCTGGGACTGCCGGTTGATCGATAAACCGGGCCAGCTCTGGCAGCTCATCGATCAATATCTGAACTTCAGCTCCGAGAACAGTGGAAAACTTTTCACTCCAGCGGCTCCGCACTGCCTTGGGTTCAACCAACAGTTGTCGCAACACTTCCCGCAATGAGGCAAACAAACGTTCGAACGGACTGTTGGTGCGAAACTGATCAAACTTAACCCTGGCACACCGGAACGAGTGCTGCCTCTGACGGCTCAACAGGGCTTCGATCAGACTGGATTTCCCAATACCAGAAGGGCCGCGCACTAGCGCAAACGACAATGGCATGCCACAACAGTTATGCAGGGCATCCTGCAAAGAACTCATGGCTTCCTGGCGACCATATAAATGATCGCTGGCAAACAGACTGGTCATGAAGCTGGCGCGATCAATATTGAACTCAGGGATCCTGTGGCCGGCTTTCAACGCTTCCCGACAAATCTGCAGATCCACGACAACCGAAGCAAGATTCTGATAACGCTGTTCAGGAGTTTTGGCCATCATTTTCATGATGATCGTCACAACCACATCTGGCAGATCCGGACGCTGTGCCCGCAGATCGCCGGGTTCGATAGTCATTTTATTCAGCCGCAACCGCGTGCCCGCTTCCGACAGATAGGGCGCATGACCACTGAGCATCAGATAAAACATAGCTCCCAGCGCATAAATGTCTGCGCTTTCGGTCAGTGGTGCGGCACGTTTACGATCAAATTCCGGGGCCTGATAGAGAGGATCTCCACCCTGCGGATCGGGTCGGCTTTTCCAGTCACTATGAACACGAAACGCCTGACTGAACCCTAACACCCGGATACTGTGCAGGCCTTCAGCCACCAGAATATGACTCGGATTGAGATTGCCATGAATGACACCTGCGTTATGTACCGTCGCAATTGCCTCACTCATGAGCAGCGCCAGGTCGACGAATGCCTCTGGTAAAAAAGTAGTGACGGCAACCAATTCATCCAATGGCTGACCAACAAAAAACTCCCGCACCAATACCGGCTGCTGCTGCCACAACTGAACACCATAAGGTTGAATAATTGCCGGATGGCAACATAGTTCCAGCAACGCACACTCGTTGTTCAACATATCCAAATGGGACACACCCGGCACCTCGAACCTGCTACGCTTAAGCAGCAGCGGCCGGCCATGATCGTCATTCGTCAGTAACAGATCCGAAGAAGCCGTTGTGTGTAGCAAAGTTACCTGATTGAAATTAACAGCAGGCACACAAGACTCCATCAATGTGTTTAGAAACTCTCATAAAATGGGTTTTTCCCAACCAATAAATTGTTAGCCATCAATGATAGCTTATCATCACCCGGCCATGGACCTTCCATATGTTCCTTGATTGAGGATAAAGCTGGTTTTATATGCAGCCTACTCCCCTGTTTGAACCAGAATGTGAATACCTGAAAAACCCCTCACATCCGTATTGAGATCTTTGCATCAGCTTAGCAGTATTTGGAAATTTACAAAAAATACAACCACCTTCAGATTTGCAACCGGAAAACCGGGAACGACTGATAGATACCGAACGACCGATACCGTTATTTGGTTAACCAACAGAAATCAACTGAATCATTGCAAAAAATTGCTGAACAATATTATTGAGAATGGTCAGTGTCAGGGGAAATTTATGATCAGCAGAATTTTTTGAGTCATAACTGACTGAGTTTTAGAAGAGTTTTTATATATTAGTAATGACCGAGTATAGTGTCTCAAATAAAACGCATATTTAAATGGGCCGCCGAATTCATTTTGCAAATTTACATTAAGTTCAGCAAACGGCGTCCCACTCTTCGAGAAGCCCTGAAGATGCCCACCGCTTCGTTCCTGCTCTTGACAAGGGAGTGCCATTGCCTGCGAGCTGCGCCTCGCTGTGAACATCTTGAGATGCTTTTTTAATATAGGTTTTATTCAAAACACTACGCTAGAAAATTATTTAGAGGCACCTGAAAAAGGCCGCAAAAAGCACTCAATAAAAAGCATATTAACCATCTAATACCACAACATCACTATCTATAAAACCCTTCAAATGAACCATAAAAATATGTTCAGTTTTCGTGCCTTTGCAATAGGACTGCCACAATATAAAGCATATAATTTCACAAGCTGTTGAAAACAAAGGGTTAACTATATGGCATGTTACTCGCATAACATTGCCTGCGCATTTTGAGACCAGTGATACCGAAGCTATTTCATAATCAAGCGTATCAAATCGATTTATTATGAAATCTCTTCAATACGTTTCAGCCCCTGAACCGGGGTTTTGAAAACGTATCTGCGTTCGCTCAGGCATTTTCTTTTCTATCCGCTTCGGTGGAGAAATACACCGCAGGCTATTGCCACACGACACTGCGTCAGACGTACTCGCATTCAAGCGCAAACGAAATGATCACCGACTGTTGGGTAACGGCATCTATTTGCCAACCCCAGCGGCATTTACGGAGGCACTATGAAACAAGTTAGTCATGAAATCAGCTCACAGGTACTGGAACAATACGATTCGCCACAAGGGAGAGCCTTTTACCAGCAGGTAATGGGAGACAGTGGATTCAATATCCATTACGGCATCTATCCATCCGAAAATGAAACCATGAAAACTGCCAGTGAAAATATCATTCGGCACTTGCTGGAACTGGCACAACAACGGGGTGTTCACCTGCCCCAGGCATCGGTACTGGATCTCGGTTCCGGCACTGGTGGCGCGGCGCATTATCTGGCCGAACATTTTGGTTGCCAAGTTACCTGTGTGAATATCAGTCCGGAACAAAACAAAATCAACCGCAAACAGGCTCAGGAGCTGGGCATTGATGATTTGATCAAGATAGAAGAATGCAGCTTCGACCATCTGCCCGAAAATTGGTCAGGGCAGTTTGATCTGGTCTGGAGCGAAGAAGCCTTTTGCCACGCAGAACACAAGGACAGTGTGATCAAGGAAGCCTGGCGGGTTTTAAAACCTGGAGGTGTGCTGGTGTTCAGCGACATTATGGAAGGCATGCAAAATCAGGACACCCATACCTTTAGCGACCGTAACGCCATCCGCGATCTTGCCAGTCCAAGTGACTATATCCGGTTGTGCATGGCGAACGGTTTTTACCAGTTAAGCTATCAAGACCTCAGTCATCATCTGCCGATCAACTTTCGCAAAATGATCGATCAGATCGATCAAAATTATGACCGACTGGTCGAAAATGGAGTATCTTCCAAATACGCGGATAATTTCCGTCAATCATTAAATGACAGAGTCAATGCTGCTTTTCAGGGAAATTTTTCCTGGGGCAGTTTCGTGATGAACAAATCCACCCGATTAGAGCACCCACACCTTCGCTCTGTTATTGAAGGTCGCAACCTCTGCCGTATCACCGCAGAACCGCTGACCCGCGAAAACCTCGACAAACTGGGAACCCTCTACGCCTACGACCAACCCCAGGAACAACACCCACCGGTCCCACAACACAGCTGGCCGGTAAAATATCCGCAGCGAATGGAAACCGGCCGGGGTCTGGCGCCCCTTGGCACTGACGATATGACCATGACATGGCAGCAAGAGGTTCTGCATGCCCGCAATAAAGTATTGAAACATTGTTACGAGAACATCGCCTATCGGGATGAACAGCATGGATATTTTATCGAATGGTTCAATCAGCACGTTGAAAGCGGACAAAAGTTCTACTGCCCTGGCGTACCGTTGCTGTACGTGCTGGCAGCTCCGGGAGATCACCCCAAAGCTCAGGATTTCAAGGCATTTATTGCCGATGGTAGCCATGGTGTCATTATCAATCCGGGGGTCTGGCACACCAATCCGATCCCGCTGATCGATACAGAAGTGACCCTGACCACCACTCAATCCATTGTCGATGCCAGTTGCGACTACTCACTGTCAGCGGAGAACAACCAGTGGTTGAACATCGTTGTCAGTACTGGGACAGACTCATGAAAAAAATCTTTATTACCGCCGAGGTGCCAGCCCGGATATTACAAAACCTGTCCCGGGAATTTCAGGTTGACGTCTTTTCCCAATCACGTCCAATGACTGAACAGGAATTGCTTCACTGCCTGGAATGTGAACACTATGATGCGGTAGTTTGTACCTACAAAGACAGAATCAACCAGCGCTTGCTGGACGCCGCCGGTGAGCAGCTGCAAGTCATTGCCACCTTAAGTAACGGCACGGATCACATCGACAAACGTGCCTGTCATCAGGCTGGAGTCAAAGTTTGCAACGTACCGGCCGTCACCACTCATGCAGTGGCCGATTACGCAGTAGCACTGTTGCTGATTGGGATTCGCAGGCTGGACAATCACATTCAGGAAGATACTTACGATGGTCACGATGAACCCTGGCATTTTATGGGCAACCTGCAGGGGCGCGCATTGTCGGACATGACCATCGGGATCGTTGGCATGGGAAAGATCGGCACAGAAATCAGTCGACGGCTACACGGATTTGGAGCTCGTATCCATTACTTTTCCCGTACCCGCAAAATTCACGTTGAGCAGCAATTCGCCGCGCAATATCAGCCACTCGATACGTTGCTGGCCAGCACAGATGCCATTTTGCTCAGCTGTGCTCTCAGCCAGGAAACCTATCATCTGCTGAATCGAAATACCCTGCGAAACCTCAAACCACACACCATTCTGGTGAATGTGGCACGTGGTGAAATCTGTGACCATCAGGCCCTGACAGAGGTTCTGGCATCGGGTCAGCTGGCGATGTTGCTGACAGATACGACCGAGCCTGAGCCATTGCCCGCGGAACATCCGTTGCGGCAAATGTCCAACTGCCTGATATTTCCCCACATTGCCACCAATACCCTCGACAGCCGAGAAAACCTTTGTCATAGCGCTGTTTTACAGGTACAGCGGACATTATCGACGCTGCAAAAAACCAACTCATCCTGATTCCCGTCATCGGTAGAGAGTAGAAAAGCAGGCACGATGCGATTGATAGCAATGGCGCAGTATCGGCCTGTCATTTACGACTTGTCTGCACTTACCTGCTCATGATTGCGGCAGGGTCGCCGGAACCACAAGCAGTTCCACATCGGTACCGGCTTTTTGATTAAGCGCGTCCACCAGGCTGCCATGCCAAAGATGATTCCGTGCAGCCGGATCATGCCGGCCAAGAATAACACCCGATACATTCAGTTCGGACATAAGCTTTAACATTGTCTCCACCAACAGATTGGCCGGCGCTTCCAGCAGACTGACCCGAACATTCACACCTGCTTGTGTGAGTATCCTACTCGCATCATCGATCAATTTGCATACCCGCTCCTGACTCTCTACATCGATAGCTTCAGTCTCGACCACTTCCCAGGTACGTATATGAACCAGCTCTACCGGACGTCGCTGCAAACGCGCCATATCAATCGTCTGTTGCAACACAGAATGCGCCGGCTGATGACCGGATAGTGCCAGCAGCAATGGTCGTGTAGAACCTTCCACAGTGGCATTCCCGGCAGTAGCGCTCACCGGTTGTTCCGGACGTAGCAGGTGCTGACGATAAACCCACAGAATCACAAATGCCGACACCGCCGCACCCGCAGCAATAACAAACGCCAAATAAGCGCCGAAATACTCTGCCAGCAATGGTGCTAAAAAGGGCGCTGCCACACCGGCAAACCAGCGAATAAAATTATAACCGGCTGAAGCCACCGGGCGCGGCGCATCTGAGATTTCCAGCGCGATTTCCGTATAAATCGTATTGCAGACGCCCATGACCGCGCCAGATAACACCACACATGTAGCGATTACTGTCACGGAACCAAAAGCCATGGCAACCAATATCAGTGCCAATAAGCTCAAACAACCGGTCAGAATATGCAATGCTGAGAATCGCGCCTGCAACCGTGGAGCCACCAGCACAGAAAACAACGCCAGCAGAATACCCCAGCCAAAAAATATCAGTCCCACCGAGTGAGCGGACATTTGCAACACAAATGGTGCAAAAGCCAGAATGGTAAAAAATGCAAAATAGTAAAAAAATGCACTGCCCGATACCGTGAGCAGACCGCCGTGAGTCAACGCCTTGAGGGGGGCCGACAAAGAGGTTTTCTGCGCTGGCCGGGGCTGATCCGGCAACCATAACCAGATAGCCAGAAAACCAATCGTCATCAACGTGGCTGTGCCGAAAAAAGGGTAGCGCCAGGAATAGGCACCCAATGCGGCGCCGAGCAGCGGCCCTGCCGAAATTCCAAGCCCCAGGGCAGACTCATACATCAGGATCGCCGCCATGCTGCCGCCACGGGAAGCACCGACAATTACCGACAAGGCCGTCACCACAAAAAACGCATTACCCAATCCCCAGCCGGCACGAAACCCCACCAGTTCCGCCACACTGGTAGAGGTACCTGCCAACGCTGAAAACACTACGATCAAAGCGGCCCCCAGCAACAGGGTTTTACGGCCACCAAGCCGGCTCGACACATACCCTGTGACCAGCATCATCAGAGACGTCACCAGAAAATAACTGGTGAATAACAAAGACACCTGACTGGCAGACGCATTCAGACCCGCCGCAATAGACGTCAGAATCGGGTCTACCAGACCAATGGACATAAATCCCACCACACAGGCAAAAGCCGTTGCCCAGACGGCACGGGGCTGGTGATAAAACGGGGTGTTCACCTCACTCATATACGCTCCATATTCACAAACGATACATTTTGTGAATTATTATCTGTATCATACAGATAAAATGCCAGATAATTTATGAAACAATATGCATCATGATCCCCTATACAGAGGCCAGACCGTGGCAAACAATCAGACAGCAAGCATCTCGCAGCTGGAATATGAACTGGCCACTCTGGTCAGAATTCTTGAGGCAGTATCACGACGACGCAACTACCCACTGGAACGGGCGCATTACCTGTTGTTACTGCAGTTGCGCCAAGAACCATTGAGCATTGGTGAGCTGGCAGAACGCCTGATGCTGGATAACTCCACCGTCACGCGTCAGATTAAAGCCATGGAAAAACAGCGGCTGCTGATCAAAATTCCCAACCCGGCTGACCGCCGCAGCACCCTGGTGCAGCGCACCGAACTGGGTGCCAGTCTGGCGGAGGACATGAACCGGTTACGCATTGAGCGCCTGAGCCACAATCTGGGAGACTGGCCAACCGCGGATCTGCAGTCGCTATCACGGCTGACCGGTCGACTGAACCGGGCCCTGGCCGATCATGTCAGAGATGAAGATGATTGAATGGCCGGCCTAAACAGTAGCCCAGTTAGCCATTCAATCTTCCCGATTAATCACTCGGGTAATGATATCTGTATGACCACTGACAGTCAGAAAATTACTGACTTCAGACACCCAGGATGATTCCGTCAGGGTAGCCCAACTGCGACTGACAGTCTGTATCAGCGGCCGGTTATCAAAGGCTGAAATCAATACTCCGTTCAGAGCATCGACGGACATGGGTTTACGACCGGGGCGGTCTTTCTGCCGACTCAGAGAAGCCACAATGCGTGACTGTGTCAGAGGATCAGGTGTGATGGGTATTTCCAACACCGAGCGCGCTACGATCAGATCCGGCGGGACATTTTCCAGCATACAGGCCTGCAAGCGGCAGTGCCCATCGACCAGCACAAAAGCATCGAGACAGTTGAGATACCAGACCAATATTGGCGGAGCCTCTCCTGCACGAACTTTTTTTCGCCACCATTTCAGGCGTCCGGAATCCGTCTCAGGCGGTTTAAGATTGACAAGATCCCCACTGCCACTGAACCACCAGTCCAGCCAGCAGACAGGGTCTGTGGAAGTGGCCGGTTTCAGATCGGAGACCATCGGTCCAGCCAGCCGCGAACGTTGACCGGATCGCAGATCAGCTCGGGAAACCCAGTCAACAAGACCGTGTTGCCTCTGTTGATGGGTAAATAACCACCGACCCGCATATAAGAACCCAGCTTGACTGTGGCTCAATTGATCAACATAAAATCGGATCCACGCGCGGACTTGTTCAAGGCCTGACAGATGCTGTCTTGCTTCAATATCCTGCGAACGAATGGGTGATATCGGCATTTCAGAAACCGACCAGTCAGCAAACGGTTTGATCACCCATACGCCACCATAATCCCGAACGGGGGTTGCCCAAAAGCGGATACTGCCGCCGGTAACCAGCCGGATACGACTGTTGCCACCAGACTGAAGATACATACCCGGCTTAACCGACGGGTCTGTCTGAATCTGAACCTGCAGGCCGAGACCGTCTTCACCCTCCAGGTCCTGCCAATAAATACTCATCACTCAGTGATATCCCTGCACAAAAATCAAACCCTCAGATGGATCGTCCTGACCGATCTGAGGATCGTCCAATAGCACCCCATAACAGTGATGATCCGGATGCCTTCACGACACACTTACGGCGCCATGCGGATTTCCACCCGACGGTTTTTGGCACGACCTTCGGCTGTGTCATTGGAGACAAGTGGATCTTTCTTGCCCATCCCTACTGTACTCAACTGATTGGGGTTCATATTCAAAATGTTAACCAGATAATTTTTAATAGTCTCTGCGCGTTTAAGGCTCAGAGAGTTATTAACGGCATCGGAACCTACGTTATCGGTATAACCATATATGACAAATTTCAGATCCGGATCGGCCTTGAACTGATCGGCAAACAAGGTCAATTCCGGTAAATAGTCACCAGCCACCTCCGATTTATTCGACGCAAAATAAATAAACAGCGTTTGTGCGTTACTCATGGAACGATCCGTCACCGTGATCTGCACATCGATGGGTCCAACTTCCTCGCGACCATCTGTCATCCAGTATTGAAACCGGTCACGTGCATTCACACTGCCATCATGCTGATAGGTCAGAATGCCATCCTTAAGCTCCAGCTGACCACGATCAGCTGCCGTAATCCGGCTGATCACCAGCGGCGCTTCGCCATAGTTGACATCGTTGGCCAACACATCCAACACCATGCTATTACCTTGAGGCACTGAAAAAGCATCACTGATGCCTTTGGGAATAGGAATACGCACATCCATTTCCACCCGTACCGGTCCAACTTCATGACTGCCATTGCTCAACCAGTACACCAGCAGGTCTTTGTCTTTTTTGCCGGCCTGTTGATAGAGAATGGTTTTGCCATCAGTGGTGGCCGTACTGACACTGTTACTGGCCAGCTGTAACCGGGTAATGGTCAGGGGCAGCTTGTTAGGATCATGATCATTGACCAGCACTTTCAGCACCCGCTGTTCATTCTGCTCAACCTGATAGTGATCATCCTCACCAACGGGTTCCGGCAAATCCACGTGCACGGTGACCGATACCGGACCGTATTCATGGCGACCAGAAGAAAACCAGTAACTAAAACTGTCTTCAGAAAAGGTGCCGCCGCGCTGGCGGTAGATGATTGATTTCCGATCCGGACTGATGGTGCTATGACCATTGGCAGCCGGTGTGACATTGGTAATCTTCAGGGCTTGTCCCTGATCGGCATCATTGGCCAACACATCCAGAGAAACATCGTTTGTTCCCTGGGCAACAGTAAATTCATCGGCCATTTGTGCCGGTGTCAAATCCCACTGACCGGGTTTGGTCAGCCCCATGGGCCGGAATTCCAGACCCGCCGACACCAATTGTGCACTTTCACGGTCCATCCAGTACACATTCCAACCCAAGCGTGCGGTCAAGTGAGAGTTGATTTCATAGGTGGTTTCCAGACCGGCCGTAGGCGCCACACCAAAACGCTTGTCACTGCCCACTTTGTTACCATTATCATCTCTCAGGGTATAATGCTGACGCCAGCCGGTCACACCAGCACGTGCACCCAGACTCACCGGCTCAAGTGCGCCATTAAATCCCCGCCATCTGCCCAGTACACTCAGGGCAATTCCATCTTTAATACTTTCAGGGTGAATCTCTTCAAGTTCATCATAAAAGCTGGCGGCATCGAGAAAGTTACCCGAATAATCAACATCCACCTCTCCCAGGGTCAGATATTCCACCTGAGTGGCAATGCTCCAGGGATGGGCAACCGGCAACCACTGATCAAGGTCAACACCCACGCCAACACGCAAACTGCCGCGCCAATCGGCGGTTCCCGACAACGATGCATCCAGGCCGGCATCATCAATCTGATTCTGATAGTTGTCCTTCGTCAGCGGCCGGGCATAGCCTCCATCAATGGAGAACCATATTGGAAATTCAGCCTGGGCAGTAGTTGCCAGCCCAGATAACGCCAGTATAACAATGGATTTCTTGGTCATGATGCCTTCCTTTTTTTGCGCAAGCATTAGCAGGACTATCAGCTCTGCCCGATGAAACTGACTGTGCTGAATGAGTGCCAACCCCAGCGGCTATAAACGTTCAGGCCAGGTATGGTTTATGAAACTCAGCCACCGCACTACATCTATCCGGTGGAGATTTTGTCAGCGAACTTTCCCATCAGAATGTCATCGTCATTCACACTATTGAGGTGACTAGCAGTTACGCTAATGTGTTATTTAGCAAACTTATAAATTCCAGTGTAGACACCATACCGCATCAGGTCATCCCGATTGAGAAAATCTTATACATATATATTTATTGGAGTTAGGGAACCATCTGAAAAATGGCCTATTTTTCAGAGGCCCTTTAGAATACATGTTTGCCTTGTTATCTTAAAAACCCGTCAGTGGCACGCCAGACCGAAACAGTTACCATGCTGTATTTTCAGCAACTTACCGATTCGACAATGCCTCTACGCTAACAATTTTACAGCCATGCTCAGAGTCAGAAAAGCAGGGTCAACATAGACTTTCGTTTTATCATTGTGTGCCCCCACTCGCCTTCATCACTGAATATCGCTCACCCAGTCAGACAGATATACGCCGTTTATGATAACGCCATACCTGCTGCAATCCTGATAACGATTATATTCATGATAACCACTGACGTTTAATGATGGCCAGGTGAACAGTTTATATGGATTCATAAATGCTGGACTTAATCCTCTGCCACTCTGGCAGTATTTATCAGTCAGTGCCAAATAATCTTATCTTCAGCAACATTCAGACCGCTGATCGGTCAGACAAAAGCCTGGTACCCAGGCGGGCCGCATGGTGGCTTCAGAATGAGCTATATGAGCGAACATGAATATCAGCCAAGTGACTCAGATTCTGACACCGGAATAAACCGAGATGGGATAAGAATAATACACTTTGCCATCAATCAGTCGGGGGTTGAATCCGGTTCGATTGATGTCGATATCCTGACGAATCAGTTCCCTTATTTTTTCTTCATCACCATGTTTGGGAAAGGACACCGACAACTGCTGTTCCAACTCAACGTTGACGGTATAACAGGATTTTGTACAACGGCTAAATGCTTTCTGCAAAAACAACTGATCCAAGACCTCTGATGACAACGCACACACGTGAGACGAATCGCGCATACGTTCAATGGCGTTGAATCGCTCTGACACCGAAGGCTCAATCGACACATCCGCAACCACCACACGACCTCCAGACTTACAGACCCGGATCATTTCTGCCAATACCCGATCAGGCTCAAGAAAGTGATGGAAACTGTAACGAGTCACAACGACATCAAAGCAACCATCTTCGTAAGGCAATTGCATCGCATCACCCTGCTGGAAAGACAGGTTGGATAAATTATTTTCCGCTGCATGATTACGTGCCTGTGTCAGCATGGCTGGGGTCAGATCCAGACATTCCACATGACCGGCAACAGCCGCGAAAGCCGCCGCTACCAAGCCAGGGCCGGATGCCACATCCAGCACCTGACTGTCGGCATCTGCCTGCGAGAGCTCAACCAACAGCTCCAATGCATCCATATGCCCCGCTAACTGAGTGAAAGGTATGGCTTGCCTGGTAAACTGCGACACCACATTACTATTGTGATCGGTATGTCTGGACATGATTTGATCCCGTTGAGTTAAAGAAGAGGATCCATTATTCTCCAACCACATCTGACCGACTTTCGACATTATGACAATACATAATGATTTTCTGACAAAGATTGATCCCGTTATCCCCGGCCACATTATCGACCCTCAACGACCGGTACTGCCCTATTGGCAAATAACACAAAATGCCATGTGCTCAGCGCCACACTCACATCCAAGAGGACAGTTTATCTATTCAAGTCAGGGAATTACCCGGGTTGTGACAGACAAGGGAATTTATCTACTGCCAACCTCTCAAGCATTCTGGTGCCCACCCAATCACCAGCATGAATTATTTTTCCTGGGAGCGGTGCACATCGCCAACCTGTTTATTGATCCGGACTGGACCGATCATTTCCCAAAAACCCAGTGCGTCGTAAATGTAACGCCCCTGGCACAGGAACTGATACAGCGAAGCATGCAGATTGGCACAGACTATCGTTCCGATGGTAAGGAATACCGGCTGATGACCGTGGTTATCGATGAACTGTCCGGACTCAAGCGCGCCCCCTTGGCACTGCCGTGGTCCAACCATCCGCAACTGGCAATCATCATGCAGGCTGTTTTTAATGACCCAGCCAACCACCATAACGTGGAACATTGGTCTGCCATGATCCATACCACTCCCAGAACCCTGGCCCGACTGTTCCAGAAAGAAGTGAATATGACCTTTAGTGAATGGCGGATACAGGCGCGACTACTATATGCACTGGAAAAACTGCATGATGGCAAATCAGTTACCTATATTGCACTGGAATTAGGATACAGTTCGCCCAGTGCATTCATCGCCGCGTTCAAGAAAATTATGGGGAAATCGCCTTTGGAGTATATGTCAGTTATCAAAGCCTGATCCATAACCCCAGCCGGGTTACAGGAGCACCACTGTGTAATCCAGCTGCCCGCGCTATGGTGCCTCTGAAAAATAGCAATAGTTTTGATGCAGGCGAGGAAGCGCCACTCGCAACAACGCAATTTACGGGTGTCAGTGAGAATGTGAGACGGGGGCTGACAACGCCCTGAGTGAAAACAGGCCATTTTTCAGAGATTCCCTATCTATCCATATGACCAGATACTTATCCTCCTTCCAACCAACACCATAGTCACATGCGGTTAAAGCAAAACCAAAATAGCAACAGAAGTTTCATTGAAACGCAGTCCAAACACTGATCAGCCAGGTATAATGAGAAACCAAACCTCCCCTATGAATGGGTTATTTTGGAGACAAAATAAGTCACTATGCCGGCAATGAGTAATAACATAAAACCGAGCATCACCCGGTCAAAACCAGACTTTCTCATTTCTGTCTCGGCGTTATTCAAAGACGTACGATACTCATCCACATCTCTTGGGTTTGCCACATCATGAGCATCATCCTTCAGCAATGCCACAGCATCCAGATATTGATCGTCAAATACCACCCAAATCCCTACTTGCACCGCCACCGACATATACGACAGATTTCTGTTGGTATCGTCATTGCTGATATGAACGGGAATTCCTCTGGATTCAAGCAATAGCCGGGATGCTTCTACTGCCTGCTTGTCACTGGATTGATAAATAAGCTTCATAATTTTTCTGATTAAACCTGATAAAACAGAGACATTTTACTGCCTTCAAATCAACTCGGTCATTTATTTTTTGAAAGTATCGACTATAACCTGTTTTGTTTTTGAAATAGGCATCGTTAACGCCTCAAAATCCCGAGCATAATCATTCGCTAAAATAACTGAAGAAAGACTAAATTTTCCGCAGACTTGCCCTATCACACGACAAACACGGCAAAAATGACAACCCATTTATTGAGTCCGGACACACTGTCCCTATCGATGCAACGATTTCAAGCCCATCAAATTGGCAAATGCACACCAGCTATACAATCGGTTTCTATTTTTTTGAAACAAAGGGAACGAACTTGACCGCTATTAGAATGATACTTTGCTTGGCAATAGCCCGCATTTAACGTTCAATCTGAACGGTCATGCTTTTCATCCAATGTTTCAGGCAGCTTTTTTATCTTCGTTTTCGCTTATCCATCATCGAATTGAGTGTTATGACATACCGACAAAATCGACTCTTCATGGCCTGGAGCATCTCCTGACCATGGCCATTGCTTCATGCTTTGATCGAGGTCAGCAGAATAATGGGCCCGGCACCTATGGCCGCCACGTTGTTAATGGGTAGTCCCTGCATTCTAAGGCCGCATTAATGCGGCCTGTCGGTGGGTTTCCGGTCAATAACACAACCTCGGAAACGGCTGCCAGCAGATGCAAAATAGACTACTCAAGGTTTTTTTCATATCAGCCAAAGATAACAATGCATATCGGAAAAAATTTCACAGCATAACTCTCTATATCTGAAAAACTGGGTGGTGTTATTATAATCTCTAAATAGATCATTTATGGCTGGATTGTGACCGACTTGGTATATTTTTAATTGCTGTCTTAGCGAAAGAAAATTCTTTGTCTACACTTAAATTCTGTATTTTCGAATAGTGATTGTAACACACTGGAATGGCTCGTTTTCACGAGCCTTCTGCATTGGAGGTGTAATGAAAGCGTCTCATCAACTCGGCCTAATCGTCGTGATTGTCGTACTCGGATTTTGTCTTTTAGGTAGTTACGGCTTGATGTCTTTAAGAAATAGCTTGATTGATCAGGCTAAGCACGAAATTAAAACCACTCTGACCTTCGCCCGTAACCAGGCAAAAATATATGTAGACCAGGCAAAATCCGGTGTTTTAACAAGAGAAGAAGCAGAAGCTCGCGTTGTAGAAGTGCTTTCAGGTATGCGTGAAGGAGCCAGTTATATTTGGGCAAATGATAATCATGCGATAGCTCGGGTACATCCAAATGCAGGCAAAGTTGGCACCTTTCAGAGTTCCTATTCAGAACATATGAAGGAACTGGCATCTAAAGAGTTTGCCTATGTTGTAGCAACCAATGCGAAACCAGGAACAGATGCGAAAATCTATAAGATTAACGGAACCACGTTAATACCCGAGTGGAACTGGGTTATAGGGATTGGCGCATACATGGATGATTTGAACAGTACTTTCTGGAATGTAGCAACTGGATTTATTATTACGATTGTTATTACGCTGCTGCTGGTTGTCTCTATATGTATATGGATGATCAAAAACCTGTTAAAAAAATTAGGTGGCGAGCTTAATTACGCCTTGTCCGTTACTCAAAAAATAGCCGAAGGCGATTTAACGCAGGAAATAAAAGGTCAATACCATAAGGACAGCCTGCTTGGCACTATTCAGAGCATGCAAAACTCTCTGAAAAACATTATGGAAAATATTTCACGCGGTACCCTTCAACTGAAAAATGCCAGTTCCGAGTTATCCAACCAGTTTTCATTAATCAGCTCTGCCTCGAATGAATCTTCCGCGGCTTCCCAATCGACAGCGGCGGCCATTCAGGAGTTTACAACCAGTATTGATGGGATTTCAGAAAATACGAAACAAACCGAAAAAAATTCAGAAATCTCTTCAGAGCTTTGTCGAAAAGGCGAACTGTTAGTTAAAAACTCCAGTGCAATCACTAACGATATTTCAGGCTTAATTAATGATTCGATCAAGGATTTCAACAGCCTGCAAGAGCGTTCAAACGAAGTTGGCAGTGTGGTGAAAGTTATCAGCGATATTGCCGAACAAACAAACTTATTGGCACTGAACGCTGCAATTGAAGCGGCACGAGCGGGAGAACAGGGTCGGGGATTCGCCGTGGTTGCAGATGAAGTACGTACTCTGGCGTCTCGTACCGCCACAGCTACGGCTGAAATCACCGAAACCATTAATGTGATTCAAAGTGAAACCAATTCCGTGGCCACTGCCATGCAATCGTTATTGCCGAAAGTCCAAAAGAGTGTTGAAAGCTCAACCGAAGTCAACAATATGCTCACTGACATTCAAAACAGCTCAGGAGAAACGCTGACAATGGTGCGAGACGTATCCATTGCCACATCCGAGCAAAAACTGGCTTCAGAAGAACTTGCGCAACACATTGAGAAAATTTCTGAAATGGTACAGAGTACAGCCCATTCCATTTCTCTCTGCAATAAAACGGTTTCCGGGCTCGATGACCTGGCGCACGAGTTAAAAGAAGGGATGAGCTACTTTAAAACGAACTGAGTAAAGGCATCTTTGGATCTGCTCACACAGATTCCGCTAACATAAATCGCCCCCTGGCCTGAGCCAGGGGGAAACCCAATAAAATCAAATATTCAAACGATTAGTGCCACCGCTGTGCGCATCACGGCGCATTAACAAGGAGCCTGCTCATCGATCAATCAGGGTTCAACAACGGTAAGGGTGAAGGGCTCCTGATCAACAGCTGCGAAGTGGAGTGCGGCGTCTATTTGATTGAGCGGAAATTTTGTCACACGCCATTGCTGAAGATTGAGTAGACCGGATTTAACCAGTCGTACCAGTTTCACAGGGGTATCGGAGCTGTACATCCAGGTACCACGGATGGTGATATTGTTTCGCATGATCCATGGATAGGGCAATTCCAACTCCGGTCCTCCGAGCATCCCCACTCCTCCCATCAGCACCACTCGACCATAAGGTCGAACAGCCAGCAGCGCATTCCTGGAGACCTCACTCGACACCGATGGCGGGAGAATATCCAAAACCAGATCGACAGGCCCCGCTACTGACCGCATGGCTTCCTGATCCGTAATCGCGTCCCCGGTCAGCACCACAGGTTTGATTCTGGCCCCGAACCGGCGAACCAGCTCATCCAACATTTTCACATTCCGTCCCGGCGTGACAACCGCTCCTGCCCCCATGGCGAGTGCCACCGCAACCGCTGAGCTGCCAAAATTTCCCGTTGCCCCACTGATCAGTACCGTTTCACCGGGCTGCAAATGACCAGCAACTAACCCGCCAAACGGCACCAACAACGTTCCCATTGCACACCAGTACGGGGCAAATGATGCATCGACCTCCCCGAGGGGGACGACACATTCTGTTGGAACCCGGATTTTCTCCGCGAAAGAACCGTCACGAAAGTACCTCTGGAGTACCAGCCCACCCTCGCCCCGGGCACTCCACCCCTGCAGGGTGATATCCGGGAAGAGAGGATTATCACGCGCACGTACAGTCGCATCGCAGAGCACCCAATCCCCCGGCTTCAGAACAGTGGCATCGGGACCGACTTGCAAAACCCGCCCAACAGCGCCTGCACCAAGAACCAACGGAGGCTCCAGTAAATATTGTCTTTTACCGGTAATAACATCTTTCGTATAAGGCAATACCGGCGCATAACCTACCTCCACCAACACCTCTCCGGTACCCAATTGCGGATCCGGCCACTCCATAACCTCAAGAGAATGACCGATCGTTTTCAGTACAGCTGCTTTCATATTGACCTCCTTTTTGAGCGATACTACGGAGCAAATCAATACTCGTTCAGCGATAAACTTATCCTGGGATAAAAACCTACCATGAAAAAAGAGATGATCAGGCACTCCAGCCTCAACCGCACAGCCCTCGCGGATTTCCTAAAGACTCGTCGTCTCAGACTACAACCAGAGACAGAGACCTCCAGAACCCATACCCGGCGCAGAACTCCGGGTTTGCGCAGAGAAGAAGTGGCGGAACTGGCGGGAATCAGTGTCGACTGGTACGTAAAACTGGAACAGGGAAAAGCAAACAGTGCCTCCCCTCAAACTATCGAAGGTCTGATTCGGGCTCTTCGGCTGACTCAGGAAGATGCCCGTCATCTAAAAACCCTGATGAACGACTCGGCAAGGCCGACACCAACCGATTCAGATCACGCCCTCTGCCAGCTCGAAGACTTGGTCAACGGTCAGACTCATCCGGCTTACCTGCAAAACGCCCTGTACGACGTACTAGCCTGGAATGATGCAGCGGAGCAATTGTTTGGTTTTGCAGATACAGCGACAAACGACAGGAACGTATTAACCTACTTATTCGTCGACCCCAGAAGCCGTCGCGTTTTTGGCAAGCAGTGGGCCCCTGAATCCGCACGAGTGCTCGCCCAATTCCGGCGCACCTACGACCAATCACCAAAAACATCAACCATATCTGCGCGCCTGACAACACTACTGGAGACCAGCCCGGAGTTTGCACAGGCCTGGAATCAACATGACATCCATTTTCGCTCGACGGGCACAAAGCATATAAAACATCCAGAGAGGGGATGTGTGGAGTATCGATACTACTCACTGCATCCCGACGGTTTTGAAGATTTGTCGTTAGTGGTCTTGATGGAAATACAGTGACATGGAAGCGGATAAACCTGATTTTACGAAGAGCACAAAACTCTAGGGAACCTTAAATTTATCCCCCAAAACATCATTAATCATTAACACAACTCAGAACAAATTTTAATTTGATACATATTTGTCCTGTTTCGTGATCAATATACCTGGAATGAGCAGCAACCCCCTAACTAATCCTACGTCAACAGCGACTTCTCTTTCATTAGG
This sequence comes from Gynuella sp., assembly GCF_050297175.1. NCBI lineage: Bacteria > Pseudomonadati > Pseudomonadota > Gammaproteobacteria > Oceanospirillales > Saccharospirillaceae > Gynuella > Gynuella sp. The sequence goes on from NZ_JBNKSF010000039.1 coordinate 215,109, forward strand.
AAACCTCTGAAAAATGGCCTATTTTCGCGCAGGACATTGTCAGCCTCGTCTCACATCTTCATTTACCCCCGTAAATTGCGGTGTTGCGAGTGGTGCTTCCTCGCCTGTATCAAAACTATTCCTATCTTTCAGAGGCCCCTTAAGACTTCCAGTATCCAAATTAAAATACTCACGAAATAAAAACACCAAAGCATTCAGAGCGATATGTTGTGTATTAACAGAGCAGTAGCGTTCGTTTGTCAGATGACTGAGAAATGGCTCAACCTGCACCATATTAATTTCCGCTACGGACTGGTATTGACTGAAGCGGGATGAATCGTCAACCCCATATGCAGTAGATCTTTTCAGGCGAATAGGAAGACCCTGTGACGAATGAACAGCCTGAATTGATCAAAGAAACGGGGGAAGTTGGGGCTAATTGTTTTTCGGGTATCAATGTCTGCATTTTTCACGTCCATGTCAGAATTATTGACAAAACACTGTATTCATAAATAATTAGAAAAACAGGTTTTCAATTTGTTAGGTACCTTAAAGCTATGAACAGAAACTACTATGAGTTAGCGGCTAGCACTTAACAAGTAAAATGTTGCTTCAGCCCAAATACTTTTGCTACGTAAAACGGGCTTTGGACTCAAACACACTGCGCGCGTTTTCACCGCAAATTTAAACGTTAAGGCAAAAGGTACCACGTGAAAATTCTCAGCTGGTTCTTTAGAAAACGAGCGATCAAAAAACATGTCAGAGTGCTTGGTCCCGCGTTGAGAGAAAGATTTGGCTATCAAAGGACCTACTCGGCGACACAAGTTACGGATACAGCAGCTTCGCTGAACCTGCCTGATAAGTACCTTTGTTATGCCATCGCGCTCTATTGCACTAAAGAGGAATACGAGCGGAACACTGCTTACCCTCAGTCAATGGTTATGGATTATGCAACGGCCAGAGCAGTGAGCTTCAACGTAGCGGTTGTTGCCGCTGCCGGCGGTTTTTCAGGCGAGAGCGGAATTTCATCAGACGGCGATACTGGAGATGGATTTGGCGGTGGTGATGGCATCTAGGGAAATTGCGTCGATGCGAGTCTAGCTAAGCCTCAACAAGTCATTCCAGTTCGTACGGCCCAAAAGGACCTCCACCAGACGGTGTTCAGGCTGTAGAAAAATACCGCAAACCCACGCCGGTGCTCAATTCATCCTGTAAAAATAGTCGTTTAATCCGCTGATCAGTTTATTTATGGCCAACTATCTTGATAACAATCTCAACCAAAGTGTATTTCTCGATATTAATTATTTGGACGTTCTGGGTGAAAATACCTTTGAGTTTTGTTTATACCTGCTGATCACAAAAATGCTTGATCTTAATAAATTCCATAAGCGATACAAGAAAAGGAGCACGACCGCCAGGTTTCCTTTGCCGTTGATGGCGAAGGCAATGTCAGTTATTTGGATTTAATGAAGCAAAAAATCGACAGTGGACAAGGTCGGAAAAATTATTCCCGACGTATGTGGACGATAGAACCGGTATTTGGAAATATCACCAGTCACAAAGGCACCAATAAGCTGACCTTGAGAGGGAAAGCTAAGGTCACTAGCCAATAGATGATGTGCTGCATTGTTCACAACATTGAAAAGCTATTGGCGTTATCGTGGTACTGGCGCTGTAAACGTGTAAAAGAGCGTAGGTAAAGCAATATAGCGCTGTTTTAGCGTAACTGAGGCGATACATTGATCTACAACGCATAACAATACCTGCCATCCAAGATGAGGCGTGAAACATACAACGCCAGGGTGGAGCGGATTATTTATATGAAAAACCTAATTTTTCCACAGCTTGGTTAAGCACACTTATGGATGAACAACCTATTTTAAATTTAGATGGATATCTTTTGGCCCTGAGAAGACTCAGTGGGAATCGATGTGATTTCTGGGCGGAGATTTTCGATATAAGCGGTAACATAGAGGACGACTTTCGAAAGCATCTATCAGATCGCCACGTGGCTCTCATTGATTTTTCGAATATCGGTTACAAAGAAATAGATGAGGTTCTGAAAAAGCATTCGTTTTCAATGCTCCGCATTGAAGACGAGTCTATTTCAAAGCTATTTGCTTGGGATATCGTTGAATATATTCAAATGTCTTATCGACTTATAGAGCCTGAGATAGACCCTATATCAAACAATCAGGCAGTGCTTGTTAGAGCGGAATCAGATTTTCACGGCAGGTATGTATATATTGTTATACCTGTGAAAAACAAAGGCATAGCTATGGGGCTGGCAACCCGACCTTAACAGCGGAGCACAAGCAAAAAGCGCTTGTGCTGGACCTCACTATCGTTCGGCTGCTGTTTGCGGCGTTAAGTAGATAATATGGAAAGCAAATACCTCAGGTACAAAGTAATAGCTAAAGAGGATACACATTGTCTATCTGAAATAATGATGAACTCTGAGCATATGAGATTTAGCACACAGTTCTCTTCAATTTCAGAATGTGAAAGCTATATTGGGCCTCTTGCCAATCAATGGGAGAATCTTGGTTTTGGTTGCTGGACTATTGTGGAAAAAATATCAAACGAAGTAATTGGTTGGGGCGGTATAGTATTAGATGAAAGTGATCCCGATTGGGGTCCTGAATTAATCTATTACATTTCTCCTAAGAAATGCGGCAACGGCTATGCAAGCGAAGTCTCTGAGTTTTCATGTAACTATGCATTCTCAGTGGCAAATATACCCAAAGTAGCAGCCTTCGCTCACCCAGAAAATTATGCCTCTAATAAAGTTATTAGAAAAACAGGTTTTCAATTTGTTAGGTACCTTAAAGCTATGAACAGAAACTACTATGAGTTAGCGGCTAGCACTTAACAAGTAAATGTTGCTTCAGCCCAAATACCTTTGCTACGCAAAACGGGCTTTGGACTCAAACACACTGCGCGCGTTTTCACCGCAATTTTAAACGTTATATGTATCTCAACTAGGGTGTTATCAAAATGTCAAAATCTGAAGCAAGTTGCCTTTGCGGTGCTGTAAAAATCATAGCTGAGGAAATTAATCCTAATTTTACAGTGTGTCATTGCCAATCATGTAGAACTTGGGGTGGCGCTCCATTCTTTGCTGTAAAATGCGGTACTAAAGTTAAAATTGAAGGTGATGATAAAGTTAAAATGTATAAATCATCATCCTGGGCATCACGTGGTTTTTGCTCCGAATGTGGAACTCATCTTTTTTATAAATTTAAAGCAACTGGTGAATATAATATGCCAGTAGGCATGTTCCCAAACTTGAAAGGGTTGAAAATGGATATGCAGTATTTTAGTGACATGAGACCTAGTTATTACTGCTTTTCAAATGAAACAAAAGAAATGACAACAGCAGAGATAATGGCTTATTTTGCAGCTGATATGTAATTAAACATATAACAAGTTGCTGCACTGGACATTTTGGTCTTGTCACGTTTTTTAGAAAAGACTCAAAAACAGCGATCAATCCCAGATCGACAGTGAGCAAGGCGTTAAATGTAATCGAGTATTGAGATAGGTACAGAAGTAAACGGCTATATTGAAATTAATACAATTGAAAAAACAAATGAATATATCTGGTTTGAAGTGGTAAAGATCGGAGTTATAACTGAGCGGAACTACGAAATATTCGGAAAGCTATTTGGCGTAAGAACTGAGAAGAGTGTAAAGCCTCTAGCGGCCAAACGGGGAATTCCCGCCAATACATCTAATCGCGATGAGCTAGATGAAAACAAAGAAAGTATTGTGTTTCATTCATGGGTTGATTGGGAAGAGCTAAAGGGGTTTCTTCCAAATATTAATATTTGTCCCGAGTTGTCAGGTTGGTCATTCATATTTAGTTCCATGGAAAGGCTTGCAGAAGAATATGGCAATAAAAATGTACGGCTTATTGTGGCATTTGACAACTATGGGTAATGTACTACTGCATCTATTTCCATCATATTGCTTGAAGTTGTTAAAGGTAATAGTAGTGCCATCAATGTATATCAGCAATCTGGTTATGTAGTTAATGACTCCCTTGGTACAGATCCAAATACTATTTACATGACCATGGAAGTAAATCAGTAACAAAACGCTGTGGCAATACAGCCCAAAATTCACCGCTTCGCGGCGGGCTGCAAGGTTCGCGCCTTTGTCGCTCACAGCTAAACTTGGCGTTAACTTCTAATGAATATTGAGCAATTACGTAGTATTAGAAACAAGAATATACAGCAGCAGAATGAACTGATGTACCTTGAAATTAAAGAGCTGGCTGAATCATTTCGAAATCACCAAGAGGGTTATCCTTGGCTACTCACTTTGCTTTCGAAGTATTCACTCCATCCAAATGATGGCCTGCTGGTTTCGTGTGCATCAGTGCCAGGACAAGGTGGCAATCAGTGGATGGGTACATGGCTTACATGCGATCGACGATTTGTTGATTTTGATGTCATGGCCGATTATAAGACTGGCATCCTGCTAGAAGTTGGTGGTTGGGATGAATATAGTCCTGTCATAAGCGAGCATTGCAAGGGAACCGGTAAATCATTCGGGTATTTAGCTCTTCAATTATTGACTGAATATGGTAAAAGTTAACAAGGCTATCAACGCCAAAGCCGCAATTTATAGCGTCGTTAAGTTTCCGAGTTACCCAAAATTAGTAGACACCTTCTATAGCTAGATAGAAGGTGCATCATGCCCAAGAAAAAGACCCAAGCTTATACTGAGAAATTTCGCAAAGAAGCAGTTCGTCGCGCCATGAAAAAAGGCAGCGGCGTATTTGCGAACCACCAAGAGCAAAGTATGCCGTTATCCACGAACATATTGGTTTATTTAGTATTGCACTGATGTGTCGTGTTCTGATGGTCTCTCGGTCTGGTTATTATCGATGGAGAGGTCGAGAGAAATGTGAGCAATCGAAGCGCCGTCGTCTCCTTGAAGCTCAGGTTATTGATACGCTCGAGTTATTCAAAGCACGATACGGTGCGCCCAGGCTCGCCGAAGAGCTGCTTACCATGGGTATGTCTTGCTGCCGTAATACGATTACTAACATCCCTGCCAGCCGTTCTATACAGGCGCGTAACGGCAAATCATTCACCTACCGACAAGATGCTTTAACGATGAACAACGTCGCTGAAGATAATCTTCGTCGTAAATGCCCGGCCGATGATATCAACCAGAAATGGACCAGTGACATCACCTATATCTGGTACCAGGATCGGTGGCTTTATCTGGCTACGGTTAGGGATCTATGTTCACGGAAGATTGTCGGCTGATCGTTGGATGACAGTATGACCGTTGAACTGGTCAACACTGCATTACAGATGGCTTATGCTCGCAGAGAAACGAGTCCGGGGCTTATCTTACATTCGGATCGAGGCGTTCAATACCGTTCAAGAGAATACCAAGACTATGCTCGTTCTCTGGGCATGAAGTTGAGCATAAGCCGCAAAGTAATTGCTGGGATAATGCCCCTATGGAATCCTTCTACAGTCGTTTGAAAATTGAGCTGATCTACAGTATGGACTTTTGCTCAATAAGCGAGCTAAAGTTGAGTATCTTTGAGTACATTGAAATATTTTATAATCGCCAGCGACGGAATTCTGGACTGGGCTATGTGAGCCCTGGAACGTATGAACAGACTCTGTTAGCGGCATCGTTAGGGGGGTTACTTTTTGCAGGTAACAACAGCACTAATGACGAGTAAGATTCGACTAATATTTGCGTCACTCTTAATTTGCGCCTTATTTCTTCCTTTATCGCAATGTGAATACCGCGCGATGACAGAAAGTGGTGAACTAGCTCAACCGGAAATAACGGTAAGATATGTGATATCAGACGCTTCCGAAACCGAAGACTATATTTGGCTTCTTCCATTTCTGGCTCCAACAATTTATGCGCTATTTACCTTTAAGAAGCCACGTACGACCTTGAGGGAGATAGGACATTATTTGACAGTCGGGCCAATCTTGTATGTCATCTGGTTACACCAATATACAGGCACTTTATTGTTAGGTGGATACATAGCATTGATTTCAGCTTTAGGTATACTCTTAATTACTATTTTTATTAGCTTGCAAATGCTTAGCAAGCAATTCAAGCGGGGTGGCGCCCCTTAATCGGGCGTTATGTCTAATTGGAGTGTTGTGCGTGTTAATCAAGATAAATAAAGGTGCTCTCTTTTAGGTAATTACCTAAAGGAGAGTACAGTGAAAAGAGAAGTTCGCCTTATTAAGGCATTTGGTAAAAATAAATTTGGCTTAGTGGATCTACCAAAAAAAGTATCTGGCATAAAAGTTTCAAGAATTCTAATTGGGGAAGAATCAGGTTGTTCTGGGTGCTTTCCTCACGGATATGAAACAATTAACTGTCGTTTTTACAAAATTCAGCGTAATTGGAAAAGACAACGTCAAACGCAGTGGAAAAATATATAGCAATTTGCTCAAACGTGTTGGCGCTTCCAGTGCCAATGACTCTTAATGAGGCGATCCCTGCCGTCGCTGAACTTGAAAGGACTGGGATGCCTAAAGGAAAGCCCGTAATTGTTCCCAATATATAGCTGACAAAAAGCAAACAATCAAAGGCAGTTAGCCCTACGACTGGCCCCTGCTTTGGGTGTTACAAGAGCTCTAGGAACCTGAACCATGAAAGTAGTATCAATTATATTTCTTCTCTTATTCTCGGTTGGCGCCATCGCGGGAATGAATGAGCTTGAGCAGCGAGCTAAATCTGGTGATGCTAATGCCCAGTATCTCATGGGTTACAGCTTCGAGACGGGCCAGAACAATCCCGTCAACCTCAGCAAAGCTGTCAGGTGGTACAAAGAAGCATCTGCCAATAACAACCCAAGAGCGCAGCATCGTCTTGGGCTCATGTACGCAACAGGCAGTGGTGTGCCAACTGATTTCGCTAAAACAGCGGAGCTATTTGAAGCAGCAGCAAAGCAAAAAGATCCTGCCGCTCAAATGGATTACGCGATGTTGCTCTTTGGTATGGCTCCGCCTGAGTATAAAAATCCTGTTGAGGCGTATGCTTGGTTTGCTGTTATAGAGGCAAATGACCCCAAGGCTTATGCAAGCATTAAAGACCTTAAGTCAAAACTTGAGGCTGAGCTTTCAAAGAAACAATTGCAGCAGGCTGTTGAGCTAGGAGCGGAGTATGTTGCCAAGTACAGCCCTAACAACTAACGGCACTGGACGCAGCAAAGCTGCGCCCGCGCTTTAGGCCTTACCCATGCGAATGAAGAATTTACTATTTTTTATTGTTTTTTGCTTATATGGCTGTGATTCTGGAACTTTGTGGGAGCATCATCCCTATGAAGTCCACTGGATCGATAGCAATGTCACACTAGCAAAGCGGTTTGACGATCAACCGCATTCCGTAACTATCGGTCGTGTACCCGCAAACGTTATTGCTGTTGGGATTAATGATCGTTACGTAGTAGCAAAGCAGAAAGCCCCCGGTGATGATCGGGTACTCTACTTCTATATAGATAGAGTAAAAGATAGTGGGTACGCAAACCCAGATGAGATTACACAGGGGCCAATGTCAGAAAAAACGTACCTAGAACTTAAAATAAAATACGGCTTCCCAGAATTTAGTAAGGAGTTCTAAGTGGCTAACAAGGTTGTCAAATTGACAGTTTTTCCATCGCTCCTTTTTGTGCTTAGTAGCACAAACGGGCTCCTCCAAAACTGCAATTTACCACGGCGTTAGCAATCCAGCATGAAGAACATCGAAATAACATATAGCGATAATTACCCAGAAACCCCTATGACGTTCTGGGTGCATCACAAAATTGACCGAGAAGCTGGCTTTGACGTAGCTAATTTTGACCCACCTTTATCTGGTGTTATAGGTGGTAAAGGTTATCCATTACTACGTATACAGTTCATGGGCGTAGAACTTATGTTTAGCTCCATAGCTGAAATTGAACAGGCAATAGAAATACTGGGCGCAAAAAACCTTCCCACAACATTCTCTTTATCGCAAAAACGCAATACAACAGTAGGCCCAAATGGCCACTGGCTAAGTCGTTTACCTGCTCGCATAAAGCCTTGGAAAAAGCGCGAAAGATTATTACCAAGTTTATATAAATCAAAAGAACTATTTGGTTCGGTCTACGGTCAAAAATGCTAAGGCAGATCTGATTTACTTACGAAGAATTTGGGGCTATTAACGAGCGGTCTAAGGAATTTTTCGATCCAGAAGGTACAATTAAATATGCGAGAAAAGCATAACAAAAACGTGCAGCCGACATTTTTTCCTCACTTTGTAAGTGAGCACTCTATGGCACTGACAAATCCGTGACAGTGCACAGGTAAAATTAGGTAGCGTTCAACGTTAGTCGTTGTGTGCCAAATAATCAGGAATTGGCCCAGTCTAGTGGCAATTGTGATTTAAAGTGCAGCAAATTTCCCGGTTATACCAATTCTAACAATACAAAGCTGCGGACCACTTTCGTGTCCGCAGTTTTAAGCGTTATGTCAGTATATGAATGTAATTGGAGATTTATGAATTTTAAAGAATCATTAGACAACCACCTTAGTTCAATTTCTGCTCGTAATTTGGAGGAGTTTTCTAGGACTTTGGTGAAGGATGATCGTTTAACGCTAATTATGCCAAATAGCTCTGTATTAAACGGATACGAAGCAATTGTTGATTTTCATAAAAATTGGTTTTCTGATCCTGACTGGAGTATTGAAACAACTTTACTAAAAACAATCGAAAGTAATGCATCATGTATAGCATTGCTAGATGTCGTGTATAACGATCTAGATGAGTCAGGAGAGCCTTATCAGCTAAATTATATTTTGAGCCTGACATTCGTTTTTGAAGGAGGTTCCTGGTTGTTGACATTTGACCAGAACACAATGAGGTCGTAGTTTAAATTTACATAACAAGTTCGTGAAACTCAGCCCTAAGATCTGCACTGCGTGCAGTGGGCTTGGACTCAATATCGCTGCGCGAAATTTCGCCGGTTACAAATACGTTAATTTTCTACAAGGAGTAGTTGCTTGAAACTTGGATACATTGGAATTGCACTAGGGTCTATTGCTTTATTGCTTGCATTAGTCAGCTTTTGGGCAGGTCCATTTTCTCCCCAACCAACTCTTGAGTCTCTAGTTGCAGAAAAAGCGGCTTCTATTAGAAGTGCAGCTTTAGATGCATTAGCAGGTAAAGAGGATGTTTCGAAAACATACACTACCCAATGGACTGTAGATAAAGTCATCAATGTAATTATTCCGCTGCTCGGAGGCTTAGCTGTAATTCTTGCAGTGGTCTCTTATGTTAAAAAGGAGCCAACTCGGGTAGTTGGAGGTGCGGTAGCTCTTGGTATTAGTGCAATAGCATTCCAATTTATCGCAATGTACGTCATGGTAATCCTATTTGTCCTTTTAGTTATTTCAGTAATCGGCACATTAGGTGGCGGTTAAAATTAACAAGCGCAGACAGTCGACGCAAAAAAGCCTGCGCAACTGCTACGAACGTTATAGTTTTGAAATATGAAAGTATCGCGATTATTCGATCCTAAGCCAGAGCAATGGGGATTAAGAGGCGACCCCTTTCTTTGGGATGAACTTAAAGAAAAGCTGGATTGTGTTGAGCTGCCTGAAAGTGAAGATGAACTTAAAAACTTATTAGAAAATGAAATTGAGCGTTCTTTGGAAAAGCCCATTAGCTATGATGGCAGTATCGTAATTGAACGCTTTAAACATGGTGGTATGTCTAGCGGTGGAATATCGCTAAAGTATTGGAAAGAAACGGGCATTCCACTTCTAATACGTCGGTGCTTTAAACCGTAACAAGGCGAAGCACCCGGCCCGTACCGGGCCTTGGACCAAGACCTTACTGGCGTTCGTTTTTTGCCGGTGTTCGCAACGTTAACCGAATAAGATCATGCGACGAATTAGTATCAATCGACCTAAAGAAAAAGTACGCGGCATAAAGAGAGGGCTTCGTGCGTTGGATAAATGGGCTGACTCTTTTGAAGGTTACTTCCCTTCAGAATATGCTCAAGAAAAGTACTGGAATTGGAAGCTGCCTGTGCTTGACCGGTTGGTTGGGCCACCTACAACAACTAATGAGATACAAGCTCATTGCTCACAAGCCATATTAAGGGCAGTAAAGCATTTGCTTGATGCGAGACCAGAAGAATATAGCCATGCCGTTGTATCTGCTCTGATAACGTATCCACAAATGTTCGGTAGTGAAATCTGCATATTCTTTGACAAAAATTACTTTGAGTCATTCTTCGATCGAAATAGTGAATGGCAGTCTTTAACTCCTATTAACGGCAAAGAACTTTCAAAATCATTAAACTTTGATGTGCCGCATCCGCTCATTCAATCAGGCTACATACATACAACAAAAGACGAATGGGAAGGTGAGGCAACCACTTACGAAGAAGAATGGTGGTCATTTCATGCTAGGTAAAACGCTTAACAAATCGAGGCAGCATCGCCCCTGCGGGGCTGGACCTCGCTACGCTCGGCCGCTGCTTTGGGCGTTAAGCACCAAGGGGAAATCATGAGCAACACCCGTAAATTTGAAGTGCTGCTTGAGATCGCTGAGAAGTTAAATCAAGACATAGGCTCCGTTCCTGTTTTATATGGATCTTTGGGTTTATCCCGTGCAATTGAAGTTGATCTTCAAACTGATGATATTGATATCCTAATCGAAGATTGTATATTCTCAGAGCGCCTATCCTATATTCATGGTTTAATGGAAGAGCTAGGTTTTACCTTAACTGATCCCGAAGAAAATGAATTTCGAAGGGGCACAACAAAGGTTGGAATTGCTTCCGACGGTGATATGCTATCTTTTTCCGGTGTAGATCCATTGAGTCTTGCTGTTGAAAGTTCAGCTGCGAAATTTAGAGTGCTATCACCAGAACAATATTTGGCGACATACAAGGCGTCTAGTTTGGATGGTTATCGTAAAAAATGCACACAAGAAAGATGACCAGTCAAAAATTAGGCTTATTGAGTCGCAGCTAAATGCATAACAAAACCATCAACCCGAAACCCTTACGCCGCACTTCTTGGGCTGGTGCGAGCGCCAGTATAGCCCCAAAAAGTGCTCTGGTCGGTTGTGGATTATGGAGGCGCTAAATAGCAAAAAGGACGATAGGTACCAAATCCTAGATTCATAAAATAATTGCATTCATTATTGGGGCTATAGCTTTGTACTCGGGCTATAAAATTCTGCCTGGGCTCCCAGAGGTTTATGCTAGTTGGCAGGCGTTTTTCGATCAAAACGAGTCAGTCTATGCGATATTAGTCACTCGCCTGTGTTTTTCGGTTCCTTTCGGATTGCTCTTGGTCGCCATATTGGTTTATCTCAATAAGCGCAGCTATTTCATTTTTCCTGTATTGCTAATTAGTTGGTTTTTCTTTATTAGTTATACGGTTTACTTAGTATTAATATTGGTGCTCTACTGGTGGTTCGAGCTATCATCAAGTTGCCATTTAACAAGGCGCTCAAGCCTCAAGCAAGGACGCAGCATAGCTGCGCCGCTTAGCTTGGTGTTAGAATTTTTTCTTCACTTTATAAGTGAACATTCTGTGGCACCGACAAATCCGCGACTGCACACAGGTAAAATCAGGTGGCATACAACGCCAGTCGTTGGGTGCCAAATAATCAGGAATTGGCTCAGTCCAGCGGCAATTGTGATTTGAAGTTCAGCAGTTTCCCGGTCATGCCAATTCTAACAATGCAAAGCTGCGGACCACGGGCGTGTCCGCAGTTTTAGGCGTTATATTTTTCGATAGGTCGGAGATATGGAGATTGGAAAAGGCTTTATAGTTGACTTTCTGAGAGCTATTGGAGTTCCCATCTATTATATGTTGCTTTTGATTTTAGTAGCGGTCTTAGGTGATTGGCTCGAGTATACGCATAAAGTATGGATGTATTATGTGGCCGCGGTATCACTGCCCATATTTGGATTGTTGGGTTCATATATTTTGGCGCCTATATATAAATTGGGCTATATGTATGGTGTATGTATAGTTGGTTGCATTCTTGCTTATATCATGGCTTTTGACAGTTACTACCCTGAATGGCATGAGTTCCCTTATATGCAAACTCATAAACCATTTTTCATTACAGTAATAGTTGCTATTATTACATCAATAATTATTAGGTGGTTACATATTTATAAATTAACGTGCCCACCACAAATATAGCAAAGCGCAGCAGTCGGACGGTTTGTTCCGCGGGGCATTTGTGTTTGATAACACAAATGCCCCACTCCACAAATCGCCGCTGTGCTTGGCGTTAAGTATAAAGAGTAGGGTAAATGAGACATGGATAATCCATACCAAGCGCCAAAGTCAGATATCGATAATGGTGAGTTACAAAAGCGATCTGTATTCTGGAAAATATATTTTTTTATAATCACTATATTGTCATTTATTGGAATGGTGTCACTTTTATTGTCTAGTGGTGCTGGAATAATCGATTATACTGAGTTCGTATTATTGATTATTGCAACAGCAGGTCTTTACGGATTTGTTTTTACCAAAAAAGTACTAAGCCCAGGTTTCTGGGTGCCTTTTTTAGTATTTTATTTAATTGCTGGAATAGCTTATGAACCTTTATCTTCAGTAAATATGAGGGAAGGAATGTCTGACGATGTGTACTATATCAGCGTAGCAATTGGATATATATTTTCACTCCCAGGTTATTATGCCCTTTACAAGTACGGTCAAAAAAGTGAACAACCGTGGACAAATACTTAACAATACGTTGCACCGGATAAACCGGTGAACGCGCCGTTAGAATTGTTTCCTCACTTTATAAATGAACATTCTGTGGCACCAACAAACCCGTGACGGTACACAGGTAAAATCAGGTGGCATTCAACGTCAGTCGTTTGATGCCAGGCAATCAGGAATTGCTCAGTCCAGCGGCAATTGTGATTTGAAGTTCAGCAGTTTCCCGGTCATGCCAATTCTAACAATACAAAGCTACGGACCACGGGCGTGTCCGCAGTTTTAGGTGTTAATTGAATTTCATGAAAATATACGCATTGTTAATTTTATTTATTTCCAACACTTGTTTCGCTGAAAAAATATACATTGGTTATCAAGTATCTGCTTTTTCACGTGGAGGTCTCATTTTGGGTTATGACCTTGATAGGACTAACGCCTTAGAGTTCCATTTAAATGGTTCAGACTTTGGCGCTACCTATGGGGTTTCATACAAAAGGCACTATTCTGAAGGAAACTATCTTGTTGTTGGTTATACCGGCTTAAATTGGTACGACTATGATAGTGAGAACCGAGCCAATCTATATGGTTTCAATGTGGGAATAGGGCATGAATTCGGTAGTCGGGAAGAAGGCAAATGGTCCTACCCAATAGAAATAGGAGGAGGGTCAGGATATGAACCTAAGAAGGAGAAATGGAGACCTTTGGTATTCTTTGGTTTCGGAGCACTCTATAATTAACAAATACAAGCACAGCTACTCCTTACCTCGCGCGTTTCGTAAACGTTATGTGTCGCGGTTTTAGATAATAAGTGCAATTGGTAATAGAGAAGCCAGCTGATAGAGTCTGCGCTTCTCCCGACCAAGAGACAAAGCACCTTGAACGACCATCAGCTGACTGAAAACGAACGATACCAGATTTACTCTCTATTGAAAGAAGGTTTGAACCAAAAGCAGATAGCCGAAAACCTTGAGCGTAGTCCGTCAACGATATCCCGAGAGCTGAACCGTAACAATGGACTTCGTGGCTATAGATCTAAACAAGCACAGGCGAATAAATGCTCATAAGCGTATTAAGTTGACGGCAGAAGTAACCGGTTGGATTGCGACGCTGATCAGACAAGACCTCAGCCCGCAACAGGCTGTTGATTATTTGAAAAGGCATAAACGGACCGACCTGCATTATGAGGCGGTGTATCAATTGATATACGCAGACAAGGACGAAGGTGGTGATCTCTATACACACCTGAGAGTAGCTTCCAAGCCTTACAGGAAGCGTTATGGACAGTCTGATCGGCGAGGAAAGATATGTAATCGAGTTGATATTGATGAGAGACCGAGTGTTGTTGATCTTCGATCACGCATTGGCGACAGGGAGGGTGACACGGTTATCGGTAAAGGTCGAAAGAGTGCGTTATTGACGATGGTGGAAAGAAAGACACTATATACCATCATCGTGAAGTTAACAGGCAAACGAGCGGACTTACTAGCCGGTGCAGCGATAGACAAAATGGTATCAATGAAGAACCGAATTAAAACGATTACCTTCGATAACGGTTTAGAATTTTCTGAACACGAACGCATAGCCGAGACATTAGAAACGGATATTTATTTTGCTCATCCGTACGCATCCTGGGAGCGAGGTACAAATGAAAATACCAATGGGTTAATCCGTCAATATTTTCCAAAAGGCACAGACTTCAACCTTGTCAGTGAAAAAGAGATCCAAGAAGTAATGAATCGAATGAATGATCGACCAAGGAAGACAAGAGGCGGTCGATCACCCAACGAACTGTTTTTGGGGCTGTGCAGAGACTTACTGGCAGCCTAAAACAAAGAAATTGCAGTTATTACTTGAAACTGCGTCCGAAGAACGTTCAAATAATGCTTAACACACCACTGCACACCGATACATACTGCTGCTGCAGTATGTGCGGGTGAGCGGGGCGTTATGTATCAAATTTTTTGAGGACACTATGTTTTCACCAATAATATCGATTCTATTTGGAGTAATGTCATTTTTAATGTCCGTACCAGTAGTTCTTCCAGTTTTTGGATTAGCATTAGGTGCAAATGGATTAATTAAACAATTAAAACTGAGCGCTGATGCTCAAACCAAATGGATAAAAAATGCCTCTATTGTAGGAATTGTAATATGCTCTATTTCTGTCATTTCATTTTTCCTGCTAAGAACTTGAATTAGTCGTCTACTCTATACATAACCAACTAATCGAAAATCGTTCCCGTTGGTCACTAGACCCATTTTTCAAATGCGCCTTTTATTCAGAACGTTAGCATCATGGAAATTTGGGCATGTTTGAATACCACGGCTGGGTCACTGTTCGGGATGGTGTAAGCGAGTCAGAAGACGACTCAGTTTTACACGAGCTAAATTGTAGAGACATTGAAGCGACCATCGCTCAATATAAAGATGATATGTCAAGGGTCGAGCTTTACTATCAGAATGGTTCGCCTTACGTGAGATTGGACGGTGACAGAAACCACTATAAATCATGGGTTCTGGATTTATTTATACAAATAGGAAAAATTGCTAAGGGTTTGCACAGTCTCCTATACATAAGAGACGATGAAAGCCCTGAACACCATAATGGATTTCAGGTTTGGAGAATGACTGGGAGTGGAATAATTCAAATGAAAGACATATTGCTTTCTCCATGCGACCCATTAATAAAAACGTATGAAAAGTAAAATGCTAACAAACGGTTGCTGTCAGACAGTCAAAAACTCCGACCAAAAAGCGTCCTCAACTTTTGACTGCCACAGAACCGGGCGTTAGCAAAAAATGAGGTCAATGAGTAGTTTGAAGAAATTATTGAATGCTACGAGATAAGTGTTTGGGCTATTTACTCTTGTAGCAATGGTTACCTTATTTGTGCTCTCGCTTACTTTACTAAGCAAGGACACAATTTAGTTTATCGTCGGACTTTTTTTGCTGGTAGTTTTACCATTTGGCAACATTGGATATTCAATAGAAAAGAAGCGCTTTGAAGTTCTCGATTCTCTCAGCAAGTCTAGCCTTCAAGAAAATCCTAATAGGCCGACCGGGTATTTCCTGCGGCACTGTTAGCTAAATCAACCAGCTGGCAGGGGTTTAAATAGCCTAACAGACACATCAAACATCGCTCTACTTCGTTCCGCTGGATCTCGCTCGGCCTTTTAGGTGGACGTTAGGGCTCCGAGTTACCCACAGAAATCAACTGAGCATATAGAGCAATATTGATTAGCGCATAGAATGAATATTGATGTCGCATGCAAAAAGGCAGTATCAATAAAGCAAAAGGGGATCTTCCAGCAGGCATTGATTTCATTCACCAAAACATAATCAATCATTAATACAAATCAAAACAAACTTTTATTTAACGCATATTTGTCCTGTTCCGTGATCAATATACCTGAAATGGGTGCCAAAACCCCAACTCCAGACATACTCCCCCTACATCAGTAACGATTTCTCTTTCACTAGGTTGGCAAAGGCACACAACCGATAAAGTCTATTCGTGTGCTTTGTCAAACCACGGTAACGAATTGTGCAATCACCAAACAGGATAGGCCATGCTGCGAAAATGAACGCTACTACTGGAACAGAAATATTAAGTAACGTCCAACCATATTTCGTTCCTCAACGAAGCATCCTTTGTTCAGATGGATACAGTACCTGCATTCTTTCATCTCAGCAGGATCACAATGTGATAGCCGTTTTATTTGAAGCCCAATTACTACCAGACAAGCAGCACCGGTACTTACAGCTAGCGGAACAATTAAAACCGCTTCTCGATAATATCGATGGTTTTGTATCCATTGAACGATTTCAAAGTACAACGAACCCAGACAAGATCATATCTCTGTCCTGGTGGCGGAATGAGCGGTCAATCGAGCAATGGAAGCGGAACTCCCTGCATAAACTTTCTCAAGAAGAAGGTAAACGATCAATCTTTTGTCACTATAAAATTAACGTTCTCACCTCAGTTCGGGAACATTGCTCTCAATAACAGGTTCAAAAACCATGCAAGACATTCACATCATTTTAAAAAATACTCCCGGAGAACTTGCCCACTTTGGAGAACTATTGGGCAAGAATGGCGTTGGTCTGGAAGGTGGGGGCGTATTCACGGTCAATACCCAAAGCCATGCTCACTTTTTAGTCGAAAATGGCGAACGAGCCAGAGATATTCTTATCGACAATGGATTCGAGGTGGTGGCGGTAATCAACCCGATTATACGTCGGTTAAAACAAGAGCAACCCGGCGAGTTAGGTGCGATCACCAAAGCACTGGCAGATAAGGGTGTGAATATCATTACCCAATATAGCGATCACCATAACCGATTGATCCTGATAACCGATAACGATACATTGGCAGAGCAAGCAACGACTGATTGGACCGCCTGAACGTGAATAAGAAAAATACTTATCCCGAGACACCAACTGGCTTTGCTCAGGAGGCGGCAATGGCAGCCCTTGCGTCTGCCATGTCGGATACTTCCCGGATGAAAATTCTGTGCGCATTAATGGATGGGCGTGCATGGACTGCCACAGAGTTAAGCTCCATGGCAGATATC
The DNA here is from genome assembly GCF_050297175.1 of Gynuella sp. Lineage (NCBI taxonomy): Bacteria > Pseudomonadati > Pseudomonadota > Gammaproteobacteria > Oceanospirillales > Saccharospirillaceae > Gynuella > Gynuella sp. Next base: position 232,384 of record NZ_JBNKSF010000039.1, read on the forward strand.
GCGGCTTCCACCGCCAGTGCACATCTATCCCGGCTGCTTAACGCCAACCTTGTGACCTGTTTGTCACAAGGTCGCCATCGATATTTTCGTCTTTATAACGGTTCTATTGCCGCATTGCTTGAACATATGATGGGAGTCACGTTCCACTATTCAATCAAACCGCCAAATTTGAAAGTACCAGCAGAGCTGTTAAAAGCAAGAACCTGTTACGACCACCTGGCTGGTGAAATTGCCGTTAGCCTATATGAATTCTTGAGCAATCATCATTGGATCTCAGAGGATGGCAACAACCTGACAACACACGGCAAGGAAAAATTCTTACAAATGGGCATTAGCATAGATGAAAAAACAAGACGGAAAGAATGCTGTGCCTGCCTGGACTGGAGTGAACGTAAGTTCCATCTTGGCGGACACGCTGGAGCAGTATTGTTCCGGTTTTTTGACCACGATGGGTGGATTAAAAGAACTCCGGGGTATCGGGAAGTGACGATTACGCCTAAAGGAAAAAAGGCTTTTAAAGCCCACTTTCTCATCAACAAATAACGGCCCTCAATTGCCTGTACAGCGTTGCTCCTCTGAAACCTGGCGAAAATATTAAGACAGATAAACACTATCTTTATCAGCAGTACTCATCCAACTCGTAACAACCACACATTTATCGGGCCATTTTAATCGTAAAAACATCCCGCTTTACTCGGCGGCTGCATCCATGATATTGATGGTTTGACTTCAAGTACATTCATTATTTTATTCTCAGTTATAACAACCATAATCAATAGGGCATCTGATTTATTGAGGAACTTTTTGCCCCTTTTTTTGTCTACACACAGGCATAGATATTTTTATAGTCAACACTACAGTTTAATTGATTATGGCCATTACGAAGGGTCGGAGAATGAGCGAAATTGAATATTTGAGTTTTAGTGAAATCAACCCAGATGATTTCCTGGAAATCGCAAATGAGGAGTCATTGCGGACTCATTTGATCGAGCATGCGTATTTTGATTCATCGAGCATCAGAGAATGGGTGGAAGATAAGATCAAGATTGATGCGCTTCCAGGTTGTCGAATTAGAGCAGTTTATATAGATGGTTCACTGGCGGGTTGGTGTGGCATTCAACCCGATGACGCAGGATTCGAACTGGCCATCGTTATTTCTAAAAACTTCTGGGGTTGCGGCATTAAAATATTTAAATCCTTAATGATCTGGGCTGCTGAGCTGGGTCATCAAGAAGTGTTGTTCCATCTACTGGAAAGCAGGCCAGAGTATTCAGCATTAAGAAAAATGGCCAACAAAGTGCAAAAAACCGAACTCCTCGGTCGCGTATTCACCACTTATTTTATGTCAGTTCGTAACGAATAACGGCGTTATCGCTGTTACAAAAACCATGTGCCGGACTTAAGGTTCATCAACACCAAATATCTCTCCGAACACCCAAAGTGTTTATATATTCTGCTCCAGCGCCTGACCACACCCTACACACCATTTTGCCTTAGGTGTTCGAAACAACTTACCGCACCGCTTGCACTTCGGGCCATAACTGCTACGTCGTAAATAAAACATAACGTCATAACCCATATTTTTATAGCCGGTCAATGCTTCAAACTTTGCGGTCGCTTCCGGACAGCAGTTCGCCCTGGCAGTGGCAATATCGCAATTATGAGTAGCACGATAATTCTTGATTTTTTTAATGGTATCTTTGAGCAAAGGACTCAGCTGACTCCATTCCTCTTCATTCAGCATGGGCAGTTCTTTACCCACTCTCCAACAATATTCTATGTTCATATTCGCCCCCTCTATTTCACGGTAATGAATCATCTGTTGATCAAGATAGTTTCACAAAAGACACGAGCACCCCAGCTTTTTCTATCTGAAACCTGACCATCACCTATTTCAATTAATCGAAGTTCGCCATCAGTACGCTGAACCACATCTACTGAATAGAATGGTGCGTTATGACGGGTAGCGATTTCGGCAACGATCGGCGGGATACCACCACCGGGCGAGTAGGGCTTGCCATTGAACACGAAGTACCGTACTTCGCTGTCTTCGATAAACTCTTCAACTCTCCTTAGCGCGATTCCCCCTTCGATCTCTCCCCGATATTTTCGTATTAAGTCAATAATTTCCAGAACTTCTAACGGAGAATTAGCAATAGACCCTCTTTCGCTATAATTGGATTTCACGAAATCTTTCACGAAAAACTGATTCCATCCGGACTTTTTTGCTTCCGGGACGGCATCCTCTTCATGTTCAATGAATATCGTTTCCGCAGTAAATTCAACGACCGCATCATACCATCCGGTTATATGATGTGATCGAACAAAATTATCGGCACTGGTGAGCATCTCTCCACCCCGTTTTCTCACAAGATTCGAAAGCCTGTTATATGTATCCGGGTTTAACATCCAGCCACGGTAAAGAACAATATCACCATTTTCTATTGGAGGCTGAGGCCAAAATTCACCAAACACTAAAGCATCGTAATCATACAAAGAACATGTAATGCCCTTTTCCTTCAGTAGCACATACTCTTCACCAAAAGGACCATCGGCCTCTTTTTCGTTTAATGGGTTACGTGGAAACAGTAGTCTCATAATTTTGTATATTAACGCTCGTCATTGGGACCAGTTTGAGGAACAAAGATCGTCACACTCACCAGAGCGCAACCGTCAATTTCAGGCGTTTGACGTTTGCCAGACATGATAAAGGCCAGCTATGTCAGACGAACACAACAGCGGCATCGCTTCTTTAATATTCTCCAATGACCAATCCCACCACGTCATTTCCAGCAACATTGCAATTTCCGGTTCAGAAAACCGTTTCTTTATTGGCTTGGCAGGATTACCACCAACGATCGTGTAAGGCTCAACGTCTTTAGTCACTAAAGCCCGGCTACCAATAACCGCGCCATGGCCAATCTTGACACCTGCCATAATCATTGCCTCTGAGCCAATCCAGACATCACTGCCTATAACCGTGTCGCCAGCACTCTGGAATGCATCAACTGATTCTGAAAATGCAGGTTCTTCATTCATGTAGAAGAAAGGGTATGATGTCACCCAATCATATCGGTGCCCTTGATTGCCAGCCATTATGAATGCCGCTCCCGACCCTATGGAGCAAAAGCTTCCAATGATCAATTTATCAACATCCATTCCATCTGGCTGAAGGTAGCGGGCGCAATCATCAAATAAATGACCATGATAGTAGCCTGAATAGTAACTAAAACGCCCAACGGTGATATTTGGGTTCTTAACCTGTTCTGCCAGGGGTTTTCCCTTAAAAGGGCTCTCAAAGTAATTTTTCATTAGATGTTATACCGAACATTCCCAAGAAACATGTCTGTTACAAGTTTGGCCTGCCTGACGAAATAACTATCTCCAGGTTCTCTATCAGACCAGCAATAATCGTACTTTCACCGTTTAGTGATTCAAAGATTATTTGATGTTTATCTCCACAACCAATAGAAAATTCATGTATCAAATTGGCCGGCATTCTGCTGTTAATGGACATGGATTGAAACCTTCCAATGTGAAACTTGCCACCCGAACAATCAGCAAACTCCGCCTTCAAGCGTTGACTCCAACCACTGGTATCAAAGTGATATTTAACAAGAAAGACAGTGGGAAAGACCTGATTTTCCTCGATTGTGATAGTGGTGTGGGCTTCGCATTCCTCCCCGATCCGATAGTTCAATCCAGATGATCTCAATCTCTCCAAGGAGTCTTCTAAAGACCCCTTAGTTTTGAATGCGACACCGCTAAACCCCCGGTAATTTGTATCTTTCACGCCAAACCGGATCCTGAAGTGTATGAATTCGATATTTATATCACCAAAATTGATACCGATACTGGTGTACTCATCTTTCTCCGTCAGCGGCCAGGCAAGGGGTAACCCAAGCTGCTCTGATACTTGAGTTGCGGTTGTCAGTGGATCGTCGACCTCGATCATGAGATGGTCTATTTCAAACATTTGGAATCTGCCTTATGTGATTCAGCTGAGTGCGGTGACTGGAGAGATAGCAAACAAACCAAACGTTTGAACCAGCCCTCTCGCGACAGAAGGAAGCGATACAGGAAGAATGGTTCAGGACAGGCCCTAGGGAACCTCTGAAAAATCACGTGCCACAACTCAGTTAGTCTGGTTAGTCGTAGATCTAAATTTACCAGTATCGAGTTTCAGGAGTCCAATTCAAAGTGCAGGCTGTTTTCACTTGAAGGTAGATTGATCGTAAAAGGCCAAAGATCCTTTTATTTGTCTGATCTTGAAACAATGATCTGCGAGAACGTATAAATTGCTCTCGACACTCTTTTTCTGTTCCTTTCAAATTCATTTTATGAGCTCCGGTATCGCGGTTATCAAACGCCCTTATCTGCAATCATATGATCAGCCAATCAGACACGGTATACGGCAGACTTTTCCCGGAAATTGATCGTGATTTGAAGCAAGGAGATGTCAGAGCCACGGCCGTGGCTCTGACAGTGAGTGGACTATCGTTTTGACGATGGTGATTTGGAGTTTCTGTTTCTCAATCCAAGTAACAGCACACCGAGCAGGGTCAGCAGGCCGGCACCAATAGCACCGGACCAACCGCTACCCTGTGTCGCACTGGCAGATTTCACAACCGCTACAGCTCCTGGATCTTCCACTGCCGCATTCACCAGTCCATCGGCATCATTGGCACCTCCGTCTTCAATCGTCAGTTGCACGCAGTAGTAACCAGGTTGCATACCCATGACCCAGCTGTCGTCTCCCGGAGGAGGACAGTAACCCAGACGTCCCGGGGCGGAGTGGATTTCGTTGTTGGCATCTTCCACAAAGGTACTCCACTCACCGTTCTGATATTTCCGGTAAACGGCGTTTTCAGGAATGGCTTCTGTCAGTGGCAATACGATGCGTACGGTTTGTCCCAGGGTAGGCAGTTCCTGAATCTCAAAGTCGAATATACCGCCTTTGAAGTCAAAGTCGTCATCGGTTTTGAGATCATCCTGGTTGTTGAGGTCATCTTCGCTCAGTCGCGCACCACCATCTTCACCCATCATGGCAAATTGGCCCAACCGACACAGTACGCCCGGATCACATTCGAGCAGATAGGAGTCGGTCACCCTTGCCTGTTCCGGCAGTACGTTGGTGGCAACGATGTTATCGAGATAATCCGGGATGCCATCGTCGTCACTGTCGCCAGTGCCTTCGGTGGCATCATCATGACCATCACCATCGCTGTCAGTGGTACTGACAAGTGTCGGTTTTGCCTCTACGACCCGGAAGTACAGCCGGGCCGTGTCGCTGGCTCCCTCTGAGTCGGTTACGGCCAGTTGCAGACGGTAGCGACCGGCCTTGAGTACAGTGGGATCAAACTCGAACGTTGCTTCGTTACTGTCGTCTTCAGTATCCACCAGACTGCTGGCACTGGCGCTCCAGCTGTAGGTAAAGGTATCGCCGGCATTCGGATCGACCACTGTCGCCGTCACGGTGGCGTTACCACCGTCTGGTGTCACCAATATGGTACTGCTGCCGTTTTGCTGTAGATCCAGGGTAACTTCCGGTGCCACATTGCCTTCTACCAGGAAGAAGCTCATGGTTTTCTTGACGCCCGAGTTGATATCGTAGATATCGATATTGTCCGGATCATAACCACCACTAAGATCATCGCTATCGCTGGTCTGATCATCGAGTTTCAACTTCAGAATTTCAGTCCCTTCAAAAGTGCTGTCGGTATTGATGTTGAAAGCAATGGTTTTCGATATTTCATTACTGGTAAACACCACCAGCGTATCGCTGAGGTCGTGATCACTGCTGTCGGCGGTGCTGTTGGCAGTATCAATGATGACCGGTACCGAGAATGGATAATCCGGTGCGGTGCCATTGAGTATCACTTTAAAGCGGGCCGGAGCGCCTTCCACGACGGTTTTGTCTTTGCCAAAGGACACCAGCGGCCGGATGCGCACAATCTGATCCACGCTGCCGGTATTGCCTTTGTGGTCGGTGGCCTGCCAAGTGACATAATTCAGTCCCGGCGGCAGTAGTACGGCGTTATTGACCATGCCAACAACACTCGGCTCACAACAGCCATCGCCATCGATGTTGTCACTGACCAGAGTAGCCAGTGCTGCATCAATAGCGCTGGTGTCAGCATCGCTGTCGAGTCCGAGCAACTGCGGCAGGGAAATCACGGTATACAGACCGGTAGAGTCGAATACCACGTCATCAGGAGCACTGATATCCGGATCCGTAGTATCAAGATAATCTTCCGGATCTGTTGGATCAGTACCGTCGATCGCTTCCTGATAATCCGGAACGTTATCGCCATCCGTGTCAGTGGCGACCACCACAGCAATATTGAAAGGCGGCAAACTGGTACTGGCGGTACCATCACTAACACTGATGACAATATCCGAATAAGTATCCTCATCACCACTGGCAGGAGTGCCGGTCAATGCACCGGTACTGGTATTAAAGCTGGCCCAGGACGGTGGATTGCTGATGCTGAAGGTCAAGGTATCACCAATGTCCACATCAGAGCCATTTGGTTCAAAGCTATATGGAACACCCACCTCTGCTGTGGTACTTGGTGTACCAACGATCACTGGCGCATCATTAACGTTGGTGACCGTAATACCAAAGGCGGCAAGGCTGACACTGGCGGTACCATCACTGACACTGATCACGATATTGCTGTAACTGCCCACGTCACCATTCACCGGAGTTCCGGTCAACGCACCCGTCGAGCTATCAAAATCCGCCCACAACGGCTGATTACTGATGCTGAAGGTCAGCGTATCGCCGTCGCTGTCAGTAGCCGTCGGGATAAAGCTGTAGGCGCTGTCTTCCGCAACGGTGATATCCGGGTTACCGGAAATCGTCGGTACGGTATTGGTGTTGTCGATGGTCAGACTGAACGTTTGACCAGACAAACTATTGCCCGCGGCATCCGCCACGCTAAAGCTGAAGCTGTCACTACTGCCACCAATGTCGGTGTAGCTGATGACACCGGTATCGAGATCGGCCTGAGTAAAGGTATCGGAATTGGCCAGAACGTTACCACTACGTTTCAGGCTGCCATGGGTCGGCACAGAGGTCAGAGTAAAGGTCAAGCTGCTGCTGACGGCATCCGTGGCGCTCAACAGACTGGCACTGATGGTTTTGGTGTAGCCGGTTTTCAAGGTCAGGCCGCTGTTGACTGACAGGGTTGGCGCAGTACGATCCAGTGCAGCAGTGGCCGTTGCCGCCGCTCCGGTATTACCGCTGGTGTCGGTCAGGGTCACGGAGATGGTCAGAGTACCATCACTGAGACCAGAGACATCGATGCCGGTGACCTGCTGAGTAGCACTGCTGAGGGCTCCAGAGCCGGTCACCGGTGATCCACCGCCATCACTGCTGATGCTGTAACTGTAAGTCGCACCCACTTCTGCACCGGCAAAGGTGAAACTCAGATTGGTTGCTTCGGTGGCGTTGAGCACGGTGTCGTCCACACTGACGCTATAACCACTTGGGGTTGCGGCGTCGAGAATGGCAGTATCGGTTACGGCGGTCGCGGCATTGCCAGCAACATCGGTGACGACAACCGAAAGAGTCAGGGTGCCATCACTCAGGCCCGAGATGTCTACCCCGGTGATCTGATCGGTTGCGGTGCTGAGCGTCCCGGAGCCGGTCACTGGTGTACCACCACCTGAGCTTGAGATGCTGTAACTGTAGCTCGCCCCCACTTCGGCACTGGCAAACGTGAAGCTGGCACTGGCCGCATCAGTGGCGTTGTAAGTGCTGTTATCCAACACGACGCTGTGACCACTCGGGGCCGTACTATCCAGAGTCGTAGTGTCGGTCACGGCGGTCGCAGCATTGCCCACCGTATCGGTCAGCACAACGGACAGGGTCAGCGTGCCGTCACTGAGACCAGATAAATCCAGCCCGGTGATTTGATCGGTCGCGCTGCCAACTGTACCGGAGCCGGTCACCGGCGTTCCGCCACCAGAGCTTGAGATGCTGTAGCTGTAACTCGCCCCCACTTCGGCACCGGCAAAGGTGAAACTCTGGCTCGAGGCTTCGGAGGTATTAATGGCGCTGTCGTCAAAACTGACGCTGTGGCCACTCGGCGCGGTGGTATCCAGGGTTGCCGTATCGGTCGCGGCCGTGGCAGCGTTGCCGGCGGTATCGGTGAGCACAACCGACAGGGTCAGGGTGCCGTCACTCAGACCGGATAAATCCAGCCCGGTGATCTGATCGGTCGCGGTGCTGAGCGTACCGGAACCGGTCACCGGCGTTCCGCCACCGGAGCTTGAGATGCTGTAGCTGTAACTCGCCCCCACTTCGGCACTGGCAAAGGTGAAACTCTGGCTTGAGGCTTCGGAGGTATTAATGGCGCTGTCATCAAAACTGACGCTGTGGCCACTCGGCGCGGTAGCATCCAGGGTTGCGGTATCGGTCACCGCGGTTGCGGCATTACCG